>JAWCEH010000048.1:0-15555 GCA_038859955.1 Bathyarchaeia archaeon
TTCAGAAAGTTCTTCAAGGCTAAGTGTAAAGTATCCCTATTCCTTGTTGATGAGACGGCTATAGTGGTGAGGGGGCTTCTAGCATGGGTATGGGTTGCTTACGAGCCTTTCAGTAAGAGAACCCTGGGATTCTGGCTTTCATGGAGTAGGAACAGTATACAGGCTGAGATGTTCCTTAGGACGTTGGTGGAGGCTTACGGTAAGCATCCAGTCTGGATAGATGGAGCCCCATGGTACCATGAGGCATGCCTGAGGCTGGGCCTTAAGCATCGTAGGTACAGGTTTGGGGAATGGCTATTCCAAGCTATGGAGAGGGCTATACAGATGCTGAAGGATAGAACCGAGAGCTTCGACGACCACTTCCCATGCATGAAGAAGAAATGTATTCTAGAGCATGTCTGGAGGTGGCTTAACCTATTCCACATATTCACCCAGCCAGAGACGCTACGCCTGATAAAGAGAATAACAGGGGTGATGACGATGGCTTAAGTTAACAGAGCAGCCGGGGGATTTAGAGATAAGTTTTTAAGAAAGTAAATGCAATCTTATACGATGATAAAAGATAAAATAACTAGAAGACAAGCACTTTCTACAACTGCTAAAATTGCAATTGCTATAGGAATCGGAGCTGCAATAGGTGCTTCAGGATTAGGAGTGGGTTATTATTATGCCACAAGACCACCTGTTCAACCTACAAGAGTGGAAGAAAAAAAGTTAGTCATATATCATTGGTGGACAGCAGGAGGAGAAAGAGAAGCTATTGATGCAGTATACTCATTATTTAAGAAATATAATCCGGGCTATGAAATAATTGATAACCCCGCTGCAGGTGGCGGCGGCGCCATTATGAGAGCTGCTGTAAAAGCTATGTTACTGGCTGGACAGCCACCTGATACTTGCCAAGTTACATATGGCCCCGGTATGGTTCACTCTTGGTACGTCTACCATGAGCCAATAGATGACTTGATTAAGAACCTTCCTATTCCAGAGGCAATGAAGAATTGGTCAAAAGTAGGAGACCATTACTACTTTATGCCACTGAATATACATAGAGATAATAATTTATGGTATAATCTAAAATTGGTGGAGAAAATCGGGATAAGTATGCCATTAAAAACAGTAGACGAATTCTTTGAAGCATGTGAGAAAATTAAGAAAGCAGGATATATCCCATTTGCCTTTGGAACTGTTGGGGGGCAGAGATTCTGGCTAAACTATCTGTTAGAGGACTTCATGATGACTTCTCCGCATGGCGGAGGAGATTATGTCACAAACTTTAACCTAGGAAAGGCTAAACCAGCATCTGATAAAGCAGTACATGATGCATTAGAAAACATAAAGACATTATGGCAAAACTATGTAAATCCAGATTACGGTGCCCTAACATGGGACGAAGGAGGTAAATTATTGATAAGGGGAGAAGCCGTATTTAATGCTATGGGTGATTGGCAGAAAGGTCACTTTATGGCATCTGGATGGAAACCTGATATAGACTTTGGATGGCAGACATTTCCAGGAACTGATGGGTTGTCAATGATTCATGGGGACTCATTTGGAGTGATTAAGAATGCTCCTCATCCAACGGCGGCTAGAAGATGGGTCGAGCTATTAGGAACCATTGAGGCACAAGAATCTTTTTGCTTAATAAAGTGTGCTAGCCCCTCGCGTTCAGATGTTCCATTAGATAAATTCGATCCAATGCAAAAAAGAATTGCAGAAGCTATCCGACGAGATAAGATCGTAGTTGGAGGACATGGAGAAGTCGAAGAATGGATGGACAAGTGCGGAGAAATATTAGAAAGCTTCGTTACTCACTACAATATAGATAGAACAATCGAAGAACTAGATGAAGCATATAGAAAAGTCTTCCCGAAACCACTTGAATAAAAAGACTATCTAAAATGAATTTTTCTCCTTTTCTCTATTTTTTGTTATTTGCTTCTTCTGCAATTTTACTTGTATTTACTTTTAGTTACGGATTCTCCATATGGACTTTTTATATCTCACTACATGATTGGAAAGGCTTAGGAGGGACACCTCTCTTTAGAGGATTAGAGAATTATATGGAGTTCATCAATAATTCTATAGCAGTAAAGACTTTAGTGAACACATTCATTTTAGCAGCTTCATTCATGGTATGCACTACCCTCCTTGGGTTAGTACTTGCTATACTATTAGACGTAGGCTTAAAGGGGACCTCAATTTTTAAATTAATTTTCCTCCTCCCTTTATCTTTCTCTTTTGTTATTTCTGCAACGATGTGGACGTGGATGTTTTCTCCGATTCAAGGAACCATTAACTCTTTACTAAGAATGTTAGGTCTGGACTTTCTGACGCAACCTTGGATAACGTCAACTGAACAATCTTTATTATGTGTGTTAATAGTTTACATTTGGCAATTTTCTGGTTTCGTAACTTTAATCTATTACTCAGGAATCAGCAGCATATCTAGAGAACAGATCGACGCAGCAACCGTAGATGGGGCTACACTGTTTCAAAGATATCTTTACGTCGTTATACCACAATTAAAAGGTGAGACAATCGGCGTTATGATCATCCTACTTTTTTACGCATTAAGAGTGTTTGACCTTGTTTATCTTCTTACAGGGGGAGGACCTGCATTATCTTCAGAGGTCTTAGCTACTTATATGTACAGAGTCACTTTTAATCAAAATCTCTTTGGATATGGTGCGACTGTCGGATTTATTACATTTTTAATTGCTATGTTAATCATTATTCCGTTTCAAATTTTCTTTAGAAAGAGGTGAAGTAAGGATTGAAATTCTCATCTAAACTAATCCTCTATATTTTCGGTATTGTAGCGTCAATATTTTATTTACTTCCGATGTATACGTTGATTAATGTATCGTTGAAATCTACTGAAGAGCTAATCTACGGACCTGTTGTTCCACCGAGGCATATTTATTTAGGCGCATATCAGGAAGCGTGGTATCAGATAAGCGACTACTTCCTAAATAGTATCATAATGGTTTTGCCAGCTACTATAACCTCCACATTGTTAGGATCCTTATCAGGTTACGCGTTCTTCAGGTTTAAATCAAAAATATCAAATATGTTACTCTTATTAATAGTTACGGGATTTTATGTACCACCACAAGCGATATTAATACCACTAATAAGATTTATGTCTTATATAGGACTTTATGGAACAATCTATGGTCTAATACTTACGCATGTAGCATATGGCATGCCCATAACGACGCTTCTGTTTAGAAATTACTATGAAACTATTCCTAAAGAAATTTTGGATTCTTCAGAAGTAGACGGTGCAGGTGAATGGCTCAAATTCATAAAGATAATTTTTCCTTTATCTTTGCCAGGTATGGCAGTAGTATTAACATTCCAATTTACAAATATTTGGAATGATTTTCTCTTCGGATTAGTCTTGTCTCAGGGACGCTTTTCACAACCAGTTACTGTGGCTATTGCAAATCTTAAGGGGACAACCCTAGCAGCATGGAACGTCCAAATGGCAGGCGCTGCAATTGGAGCTATACCAGTTGTAATCTTCTATATTTTTGGAACAAGACTAATTATTAAAGGATTAACGGCAGGAGCAATCAAAGCTTAAAAATATTAACTCATATATAGATTGACCTCTAACTGGGAAGTATCTTTCCCTTGTAATGAGTGAGAGACTCTGTTCTACGATCTCACAAGTGAAAAATATATGTTAAATGAACAAATCAAATTGAGAATCAATTCTAAACATATATTTTTCGCTTATAAGTTCTTTATATAATAGGATATTGATTATCGATCGTAGAGCAGTAGAGGTTTCTTTTCTTTCAGCGGAAGCAAACTCAGCAGCGATACAAATGGTATAGAGAAAATTAAAAATGACTATTAATGTCAACAACTTATAAGCTTGAAAGTGTCATATATATTAGAAGTATGAAAAACCAGATGAGAGTATCTTAGCGGATATCAGTTCTAGACTTTTTCAGCTTGTTCACGTAACGTAACCCCCTCATATACCAAGTCTATGAGGTCTTTTATCTGAACCTTTTGCTCTTTATTTGCAAGTTTTAATCCATACTTCAGCATAGATATGCAGGCTGGACATGCCGTTGAGATTACTTTCGCCTGAGTTTTTAGTAACATTTCAATTCTTTTTTGAGCTATCTTTTTTGCAGTTTTCGGATGTGTTATCTCAATTCCCCCATCTCCTGTGCAGTAGGTATTCATTCGACTTTTCTCACTTTCTACAAAAGTAACATTCTTTATGCTTCTCAAGATTCTCCTTGGCTGTTCGATTAAAGACATATATCTAGACATGTAACAGGGGTCGTGATATGTTAAAAGGACATGGTTGTCGTAAGAGGCGGTGCTAGACCATTTATCTAGATTTTTATCTAATACTTCAACTATATGGTTAACTTCAACATCGAAGTCATCAACAAACTTTGGATAAAGAACTTTAAACGTATAGGCACAAACAGGATTAACCATTATTAACTTCTTAATGCCTTTATCTTTAATCAATCTGCTAACCCATCTTGCATATTCTTGAAACTCAGTCAGGTACCCATATGTATGAAGAGGTTTTCCACAACATGGTTCCTCATCGAAAAGATAACCTACCTTAATCCCTATTTTCTGTAATAATTGTACAGCATTTCTTAAGGTTTGGTGATATTGTTTATTAAGGTTAAGTAATTGTCCCCCTATTACTACGAGATTATCAAGCTTTAGCTTTTCTAAAATATCCGCCATTCTTGCCAATGTATTAAATGAGAGACCGAATGTGTGTATAAAGTCAAGATACCCCATCATAGTATTCATGCAAGATGCAAAAATAACTGTTTCGGCACTGTTCACTAAATTTAATTTCTTAGCCCATAGTGTTCTTCTACTAGCTAATGAGCCGAACGGGTTCTTTTTCTTTAAAATGTTATCTACTACTTTCTTAACAATCGGCGGCATTTGATTTTTTTCAGCAATTTCATGACGCATAGTAATGAAAACATCATCTGTCGGAATTTCTTCTGGGCACTTATAGGTACACCATCTACATAGAGCACAATTTAGTATTCTATCACTGAAGATTTCAGTTATCTGAAGTTTGCTCTCAAGTAATGCTTTAAAGACGAGCATTTTACCCCTCGAACCAAAGACGTCGAAATAATTCGCATCTCTTGCCGGGCATGATTCTAAACAATACCCGCAATGGACACATCTATATATTTGCTCGTAAACACCGCTTTCTATCAAACTCTGTAGAGTTGATTTTACCATCATTTGCCTCTTATATTCTCTACAATTTTAGTATTTTGATTTTTACCTGGTAGTTGTGTTGAGTGTTTTCTTTACATATACTTTGGAAAATAATGTTAGAAAATTGCGTTACAGTTACGGTAACCACGATAAGTGTTCACGCGGGAAATACATATCAAATAGTTGCCGCCCAAAGAAAATTTTGAACATCTGAGAAACGATACAAGAAGAAGGTAATAACATCAAACAAACAGGTACTGTCAACCAGGTAATACGTCTCCTTCTATCCTAGTTTCTATGTTTATGTTGTGTATTAGGGCTATTGCTGCTATCTCTCCTAATCTCTTAACAGTCTTAGAGTTTATGTTTTTGTAGAATCTCCTAGTCCTATCTTTAAGCTCCCTAAACCATCCCTCAATCCTATTTCTATTACCGAACATCTCATGGAGGTACTCTATCCCAAGCCTCTTCAATGTCCTAACATCACATGAGTCTAGAACCCTCCTCATGAATGTCAATACATTCATCATGGATCTCCCCCTAGAAGCATATGTTAAACAATACCTCTCACATATATCTCTAAGGCTTAATCCAGAAGTAAACGATAGAGCTGTATACGCCTTCTCAATGGGCTATAGTTATGGAGCCTGAAGATCTTAGACATATAGTTAATCAAGTAATCGAAGACATGCATGAATAGAAGAGAGTAAGCTAGGCCAAAGACCTAACAGAGAAAGCCTTAAATTGAAAAGTTAATAAGGCACCTCAAAAACAAAAAAATTGAAATATGTCTTATGAGTCACAGAAAGTGAGAATAGGATTAGTAGGTTGCGGTGTTATAAGTTATGCTCATATGAATGCTTATTCGCAAATGCCTCATGCAGAAGTTATAGTTGTTTGTGATATTGTTGAGTCGTTAGCAAATACATTAGCAAAACGATATGACATCAAAGAGATCTATACAGATTACGAGAAGATGTTGAAGAGGGAGGATATCGATGTTGTAGATCTCTGTGTTCCTACATCTCTCCACAAGGATTTCACGATTAAGGCATTGGAGGCTGGTAAACATGTTTTCTGCGAAAAACCAATAGCAGCAACCTTAAGTGAGGCGGACGAAATTATTGATTCGCAAAGAAAATTTAGAAGACATGTTTTAATAGGGCACTCAAACAGATATTTACCTATTACAATGCGTAGCAATGAAATTATTCAGCAGGGGTTATTAGGAGAGGTACTTATTACTAGAACTGCACATCGTTTTGACAATCCTTTTGAGAAATGGGCTCAAAATCCTGAGAATCCTAAATATTATTGGGAAAAAGGAGGAGGACCAATAATTGATAGTGGTATACATTGTGCTGACTTATGTAACTATTTTTTGTCAGATTCACCTATTTATGTGTCTGCGAAGGGTTTGTCTTTTCCAAAAGTTTTACCATTTTTTACCTCAGCACATATTAATATTGAATACGACAAGGGTCGTCATGGAATAATCATAATAAATAGGCAAACTAAAAACTATCCACAATATGAAAGATATTTAGAGATCGTAGGAACGAAAAATAGCATATGGGGATTTGATAATTTCTATCGTCAAACAATCATTTTTAATGCTTTTTCATTAGATGAACTTTATAAGGGAGAAAACATCCTCCATCACTCTCCAACAGCACACACAGCATATATCGAATATCTTCCTACAAATAGTGAAATATACTTAGAATTAAGTGATTTTGTAAGAACTATAATTAATAAGAGTTCACCGCCAATCACTCTCGAAGAAGCAAGGAAAGCATTAGAAATATGTATAGCGGCTGAAAAATCTATTAGATCCGGAAGATCCGTAGAATTACCTCTAAAGGAGTAGGATATACATGTCTAATAAGATAAACATAGCTATTCTAGGCAAAACATTAGGACAAGAATTAGGCTACATTAATTATCTTCAGAGTATGTCAAATATTTCCTTGAAATATATTTCAACGATTTCAGAAGCGAGGTCGTATCCAGCACTAATATTATTAGAGAAGACCTCCAGCGACCAACTTATAAAATTACTGGAAGAAAGAGACATCAAAATGTTGATAGCAGTGCCTTTTGCGGATTCTTTTGAAGAAGAGGTAGAATTACTAAGTGAGATTAGAAGGTTAAATGCAAAAGTGTTTATACCGTTGATGTCCAGACATCATCCTGCATTAGTACGTTTTAGATCTCTTTTGCAAAGAAAATTACTTGGAGACGTTTTCTCAATCTTTATGAAGTTTAATTTCAATTATAACTACTTAAGAGAAGAACCCCCATTAGTAAGTAGCTCTATAACCTTCTCAGGTAAATTACTCCATCAACTCGTCAACATCATAGATTATCTTCTCTGGTTACAGTTAGGTAATATTTCACAAATAGATGTGTGGGCAATTGATAAAACAAGAGGCCGAGAAATTTTGATAGTTGATGCGAAACTTGATAATACCTTATTGACTTTCTTATCCTACACGCATAAGGGCCTTTCGAGTTCCTGTAAAAGCTTCATCCGTATAGAAGCAGCTGGTCTCGAAAGGATGTTAGTATGGAGCGGTTATGAACAGTCACTTATAGTGGAAGATAACTCAACCTCACATTATGAGTATTGGGGTATAGATCCAGGTGAAATTATTGCAAGGCATTTCTTTGAAATTATAAAAGGTAAATCCCAATTCGAGTTAAAAGAAATATTTAAATCCTATGAAGAAACTCTAAAATACTTAAAATCGGGTAGATTAAAGCATGAATAGGTGACAAATGTTTGAGGTTCTTTAGCATTGGTGTTTTAGGTACTGGGTTTATGGGGAGAACTCATACATATGCCTATAAAAACATTTCTTTTTATATTCAATCACCTAAGGCTTTAGCCAAACTTAAAGCAGTTTTTAGTAGAAGTCAGGAACGGGCTAATGAGTTTGCTAAAATATACAACTATGAGAAGACCTTTTCAGAAGATTGGAGAAAACTTATTGAATGCGAAGAAGTAGATGTAGTAGACAATGTGCTACCAAATTTCTTACATTATGAACCATGTATTTACGCTCTTGAAAAAGGGAAACATGTTATATGCGAGAAGCCGCTGGCTGTAAAATTAGACGAGGCGAGACATTTATACAGTATGTCGGAAAATGTAAAGACTAAAACTATGACGGTATTTAATTATCGTTTTCTTCCTGCTATACAATTTATGAAAGAATTCGTAGATTCTGGGCAGCTTGGTAAAGCGTTACAAATCAGGTGTCTATTTGCACACTCAGGTCATGTGAATCCTTATAGACCATGGAGTTGGAAAGAGGATTTCCAGACTTCTGGAGGAGGTGCTTCTGCTGATCTTGGAATACATGCTATAGATTTATCGAGATTTCTCTTCGGAGAAGTTTCTAAAGTAGTAGCTCTAGAGAAGATATATTTTACTGATCGAAGAGATAGGTTGGGCGAAATTAAAAAAGTAACTGCAGATGATGCTATGATATGTTTATTAGAATTTAAAACCGGTGCAATCGGTTCTTTAGAGGCAACACGTGTCGGAACAGGCTATAAGAATTATCTAAGAATAGAAATACATGGAAGTGAAGGAGGGTTACTCTGGAATCTCGAAGATCTAAACTATATTAAAGTCTACACGGTGAGGGGGTTTAAGAATAAAGTTGGTTGGGAGACGATTTTACTAGATTTACCATGGTGGCCGCCTAGGGGGCATGTTGGAGGTTGGCAAACCGGACATGTATTCGCCTTATATAGATTCTTAGAATGCTTAGCTGAGGATGAAAAATTTGAACCCTCATTTTACGATGGATACCAAGCCCAAAGAATTCTCGAAGCTATTCACACTTCATTTAAAGAAGGAAGATGGGTTGACTTAAACTCAATACAGTAGATAGCAGCTTATAATCAATGTTTTCACACTCTAAAGCCATTTCTAAATCACTTACGTATTATCTTTTGATTCTGGTAATGTCTATATGAGTGGTATGATTTTCTTTATGTTGGATTATTTTGTAGTCTCTCTAGTACTGCATAATATGTGTGATTGCAACCTGCATCCAATCCTAAGAACAATCTCAATCTTGAATAGATTAACAATACTATCTAGACACTATCAACATAAAGAAGAGAACTAAATAATCTAGAGATGAGTTCATTCATTAGATTACAATTACATAATTGTGAGAAAGGTTGGGTACTGTCAACTTTTACTTAAGTCTTTCTGAAAGGCCTATGGCCTGAGATGTAGCTATCCTATTCATGCATGTCTTCGATTATATCGTTGGTTGTATGTCTAGGCTCTTCAAGTTCCATAACTACAGCCCCTTCGATAAGGCTTATGCCTGCCTACTCTTCATAGCTGGATTCAGCCTCAGGGATGTCTCCGAGAGGTACGGCTTAACCAATGCCTCTAGGGAGAGCGTTAGGGAATGGTCTCATAGGCTTACGGTGTTAAGGCTGCAGCTCTAGCGCTCAGAGAATTCCCTGACATGAATGTTACATTTGAAGGTGATGAGCTGATATACCATGAAGAAGTAAACATAGCGGTAGCGGTCCATACACCTAAAGGATTGAAAGCTCCAGTAATAAAAAATGCTGACAAAAAATCATTAGTAGAGATAACAGGGATTATAAACGAATTTTCTGAGAAGGGCAAGAAAGGTGAGATAACTTTAGCGGATCAGGTGGGCCACAGCTTTACCGTTACCAATCTAGGAATGATGAATGTAACGTATTCTACTCCAATAATTAATCCTCCTGACATAGCAATCCTAGCTCTAGGTACAATAAAACAGCAACCTCAGCTGGAAAACTCAGAGTGGAAAATAAGAAATACTAGATATCTAACTCTTGTATTTGATCATAGAGTAGTAGATGGTGTACCAGCAGCTACGTTTCTCTCGATAGTAAAAAGATTCTTAGAAAATCCTATCGATCTCTAGCAATAGGGTTGTGAACCCCTAAACATTAACCATAAAACCGTACATCAATTAACGTCTCCTATTTCTTGTAAGAATACCGCGACAGCGCCGTACAGACCTATATCTAAACCAAGATGTGTAGGAATTATTTTAGGAATTTTAACTCTTAAGTATTCTTGAAGTCTCGGTACTATTTTGTCAATGGTTAGTTCAATATTGTTCAACACTATTGGGCCGCCAAGTGTTATTACTTCTGGATTAAGAGCATTAATTACATTTGCAAGACCTGCGGCATTAATTATTGCTAATTCTTCCACTATTTCCAATGCGGTTGAATCACCTCTTTTGGCACATTCGTAAAGTATTCTTGCTGATAATTCTGTTAAATTTTTACTAATCTTTAACAGTAAGCTATCATCCTTGAATTTGACTTGCCCTTGCTCTACTAAATACTTAATATATCTTGGTATTGATGAACCGGAAGCATACGCCTGCCAATGTCCATAACTTCCACATCCGCATCTTAACCTTCCTTTGTAATCAACTATCGTGCATCCAATTTCTCCGGCATTTCCGTCAGTACCCATTATAAGTTTTCCTCCATCAATTACGCCTCCTCCTATACCTGTGCTTATGGTAATGAAGGCTAGATAGTCTGTATTCATACTTTTTCCTGCTCCAAAAATATACTCAGCTAGGGCTGAAGCTTTTGCATCATGCATGAAGGTTATAGGAAGGTTAAATTTTTCCTCTAATGGCGCCTTAATAGGTACAAATTCATAAGGAATATTGGTGGAACGAGTTAATCCCCCTCTTTTTAAATCCACTGGTCCAGGCGCTATTACCCCTATTCCTAATATTTTGTTATCCAGCTTTTTCCATTTATTAAAAGTCCTATCTATATTCTCTATTAATTGGAGAGTAATTGCTTGAGGACCTTCTGAAACATTTGTTGATTCTTGAATCTTCTCAAGAAAACACTTATTCTTAACATCAAAAATACCAATTCTAATATTTGTTGCACCTAAATCAACGGCGATTACTATATCTTTCACGTGAATAGTTTCTTTGCCTATTATTTAAAAATTAAGCTTAAGACATGGATTATTCAAAATATAAGCTGTAAAAATGTTATCTCCTAGCTAACCATCTTATTGCCTGATACCAGAACTTTCCATAATATTGCCATTCTACAAACGCCGTACCCCAATGTGGAGCTAAATCAGAGGTAAAAGCCATCGCACGCCCGTCTCCAAAATCCCATATAGAAATAAAAGGATCTTCGCCAAACTTGGCAAGGAGTTCAGCACCTTCTTTTAGTTTAACTTTATTGTATCCAAGAAACAGCGGCCATTCCAACGGTATATTTTTTAGTATTGGGTGTTCAGGTTTGAGGATTGTCGGAGCTATTCCTTCTGGAGTTTCAACTCTATCATCCCAATAAGAAATCTCCACTGGAAGTGCTTCCTCAATTGGGGTTTCATGATATCTAGCTATACCCATGAATCCTGAGAAAGAATTCCAACCACCAGACATTACTAAACCTCCACCATGTTTTACATAATCATGAATAATCCTTAATCTATTTGGACCCATAGGCACTTTGAAGAAATCCGGATAAAGTACAAGCGTATTACTTCCAATATCACTAAGGACAACAACATCAAATTTTTTTAAAGTATCTAATTCCTTAGGGAAATCTGAAAAAGCAACATGGTTAGGCATATGTATAATATCGATATCTGGAAATTTAGATAGTTCATTTCTAAACCATTTTCCCAAATCTTCAATCTTACCTATGTGGAACATGTCAATGCCTTTAATATTGAGCAAAAGAGATGTCCAACTCTCACCAACAAATAATATACTTATTTTGGCATCCATGTTCCTGAAATATACAAACTGTAATTTAAGTTTATTCTAAATGCGTTTTGATGGTGTCAACTCGGTGAGAACTTTCCTAATAAATGTAAGCGTTTCTTTCGCGCCTTCCTCTAAGCCTAGTAATGGGTCTTCGTGCTCAAAGGATAATGCTCCTTTATATCTTTTCGCGAAAAGTTTTCCAAGCAATTTATGCCAATCTATTATTCCTTTACCAGGAATTCTGAATCTCCATGATCTCTCATTAGAAGCCCATTTACCCAACGCTAATATTCCATTCACTCTTAACTTCTCATGAATAAACTCTACATCTTTAATATGTGTATGATATATTCTGTTTCCAAATTTCTCTACTATTTCTACTGGATCTATGAGTTGCCAGGTCATGTGAGAGGGATCAAAGTTTAACCCGAGAGTTCTGTCAGATATTTCCTTCAGCATTCGGTTAATCGTTTGTGTATTATATACAAGTTGTCCAAAATGTGCCTCGATCGCAATCTTCACATCATATTTCCTTGCATAGTCGATTAACGGATACCACACTTCCTTAAACTCATTCCATATCTCTTCTATTTTATCTATATTTGATTCAGGATACGGATAGAAATAGTTAAAAGGATAAGGACAACCGGAAAAAGTTACTACAACAGGAACATCTAAGAGAGCTGCAACCTCTATAACTTCCAGAAACTTCTTATTATAAAATTTGCGTTTTTTTAGGTCAGCATCTAAATGATTGTAGTGGGATGCTAATGCAACTATTTCCAGTTCATACTTTTCTGCTATATTCCTGATTCTAGAAACATCACCTGAAAGTGCCTTTTCCACATCTATATGTCTTTTAGCAGATATCTCTACACTATTAAATCCTAGATTACTGATATATTCCGCCATCTTTTCAGACCATGTCCATTTCTCAGCTTCTGAAGCGGGTAAACAGAAAGAAAAAGCATTTGTAAATAAAGCTAACATAACGGTCTTCATGACATTATATTTAGTTCTCTAGCTATATTTAAACTATCGAGTTTGCTAATTTGTTAGTTAATGAGATTGCACTAGATAATTGGACATCCTTCTGTTTAGGAGTTTGGAAATTTAGACTGCTTAATTTAGTAACATTTTTAAGAATGTCTGTAAGATAAACATGAATCTTTGGATATTTTCTCTTGAAAAACAATAAGAATATTCTTCAGAGGGATGACAAGAACAATAAGAGTTCACAGAGAGAATTTATTGCCAGATCTGGAGTGCACGACAATTTTCCTTCGAAATTCTTTCTCTTGTAAGTATTCAAATATATAAAATGAACTCCAGCATTACGGGCCGTCAATCCATCAATTGGTGAATCTCCGATATACACTGCGTTAGATGGAGTGATACTCATTTTTTCCAAAATAAATAAGAGAAGATCTGGGTTAGGTTTAGGATTTGGGATGTTATCTATTCCAACGATTATATCGAAGAAATGAGATAAGTTGAAATGTTGTAAGGTTTTAACTATTGTATCATAAGTGCTTGAAGAAGCAATTGCTAGCGTCTTCCCGAAATCCCTAAGCCTAGCAAGCAATTCCCTTACACATGGTGCAGGGCCTGACATGTCGCGCCATACTTTCTCATAAATCTGTTCTTTAATTTTTACGCATTCTTCAACCTGCTTCTTATCTTGAATAAATGCTGAAGCTATATCATAAGAATTCTTACCAAAATGATGTTGTATCAAAGATGGATTTATATCCCCTATTAAAATTTTAAAAGCTTCTATCCAAGAATAAAGATGAGCTTGCTCATTATCGATTATTGTTCCATCAAAATCGAATATATATGCTTGGATTTTCGAGAGCCACTCCAATTAAACGAGAACCCCTGGATTCAATATATTATTGGGATCAAGGGCTTTTTTCAACCTCTTAAGGAAATCTATATATTCTGGCCTGACTCTAGGGATTAAATTCTTTGTCCAGATCAAACCCATCCAGTATGGAGATGCACCATAGCGAGTTATTGCATGAATTATCCATCCTTCCCAAATTTCTCTGGCTTTTTTCCTGGCTTCTGGGTAGTCTTTAAAGAATAAGAAAGGGTAAAATCCAACTACTGGACGTTGGTCACTTACATATGCTCCTAAACTAATCTTCATACCCTGCTCTTCGACTCGATGTGTTTTAATGAAGTAATCTTCAGCTTCGTTAACTGCAATTGGAAGTTTATACAATGGTATTTTATGACACGCATGAGCAGCAAAACCATATTCTTTCTCGGCTGAAACAAGTCGAAGAAACATTTTTTTCCACCATTCTTCCACTTTTTTACCCCCATTCTCTGGGAAATACCCATCTAGTTCTTCTACAATTTTTCTTATTATCTGCTCTTTCCTCTCAGCTAATACTTCATCAGACTCCTCGATGACTACTCTAAAACCGCATTGCCCGATAGCACTCCATGAAGACTTAACAGACCTCTCACCAGGAGTGATGTTAAGTGACTTAGGTATTGCTTTAGAACGAAGTGTTCTTAATACAAACTCTATACCTTTCTCCCACGTTGGAAAGACTATACCTACATAGCGTGAAACTTTAGGTAGAACTTCTAGGTTTAAGGTTGCTTCCGTTATTACTCCAAACACACCAAGAGAACCTAAAAAGATTCCAGTGTAATCACCTCCATTACAAACTCTTGCAAATTTTCCTGCGTTTGGAAGAGTATCAGAGCCGGTCGTCAGAATCTCTCCTGTAGGAAGTACGACTTCTAAAGTTATCACTTGATTGTAAGTTCCACCGGCTTCAGTTACTCCTTGAGAAGACATTGATGCCAATGCTATTGAGCCTCCTACCGTTGCACCAAATGCACTTTCAGGTCCCCAGAAGGGAACTCGATAACCATGTTTAGCTAGCTCCTCATTAAGGGTCGACCAGATTATTCCTGCCTGGACTGTTATACTCATGTTGTTCTCGTCTATTTCTAAAATTTTGTTCATTCTAGTTGTATCTAGTATTAAGGAGTCCTGTTCAAAAGCCATTCCACCTCCTCCCGCACTTGTTCCACCACCTCTGACATATACTTTAAGGTTCAATTCGTTAGCTAATTTGAGAATCTTTGAACATTCAATTGTAGTAGCCGGCTTAACTACAGCCATAGGCAAAGTACCTTCTATAGGGCTGGCATCACGCGTATAGGCATATAGATCAGTAGTCTCGGATGTCACGTACTCTTTCCCAACTATTTTTTGTAGACTTTTGATAATCTCTTCAGAACTATATTTTCTCATGCTTATCCCAGGAATTTTTATTCGATGTATATATTTAACCTTTGTATCTCAACCTTTCGGTACTGTCAACCAGGTAATACGCCTCCTTCTATCCTGGTTTCTATGATTATGTTGTGTATTAGGGCTATGGCTGTGGCTATCTCTTCTATACTCTTAACGGTCTTAGAGTTTATGTTGTTGTAGAATCTCTTGGTCCTGTCTTTAAGCTCCCTAAACCATCTCTCAATCCTATTCCTCTCT
>JAWCEH010000049.1:0-15390 GCA_038859955.1 Bathyarchaeia archaeon
CATAATATCAACATAATCCCTTACACTAGTCCCATCACTTGTGTTGAAATCTGCACCAAAAACTTGAAAAACTGTTCCGCTATCTAAAGCACTTAGTATTTTGGGGATGATATTACTCCTGCCAGAGTCAGCCAACCTAGTATCTAAATTACCTATGGGGTTAGAATATCTCAGACAAATTGCATTGAAATTTTCGTGCTCGCCACAATGATTTTCTATAATATTTTCACAAATACTTTTAGATAAAGTGTAGGGGCTTTCGGAATATCCAACAGAAACAGATGAGCTGTAAACGATGTTAAATACTCCGTACTCCACCATCTCAGACAATAGAACCCTAGTGCCTTTGGGTATCTCTTCTAAATAGTAACTAGGGTTTCTGTAGCTTTCTGGTATACTCTTAGGAGATGCTAGATGGACTACACAAGATATAGGGTAAGTGCTGAATACATCTTTTAAGACATTTCTGTCTAGAAAACTACCTCTTACGAAATTGAACTTTTTTCCATAGTCATATTTAATGCAATCTAATCTCTCCGTAGAGCTGTTTGATAGGTCATCTAGTACAACTACACCACAGCCTAGTTTTGAAAGCTCTAACAGAAGGTGAGAGCCTATGTACCCTGCACCCCCAGTTATGAGAACCATCATATTCTGCAAAAGGTTTTCTCCAAATATCGGTGTTTATCGTGTGCAGTGACAGGCACTGGTTGTAATATCATCGGATGTTATCTATCGGCGTATGCTGACAAGCGATTTGCTGAATCTTAGCGCCCAAAGCGATACATTGAGATATAAAATCACCATCATCTGAGCGCCCACAGTCGCGGTAAATAGCCTTGCCATATTTTTCGCGGTGTACGCCAATGCGCCCACTTCTGCCATCGGATTACCATTCTGATTGCTTAGTGATTAGAATATGGCTTGCGACCCTACATAATGCATTTGGTTATGGAGCACCATATAGATGGTGATGCCAGATGCGTAATAAACTGCTAATTTCCCTCTTTTTCCTTTTAATCTGTAATATTTTATTTAGTGAAATGTTTGTTTGTTCAGCGTTTATTAAGTATCATTCAGATTATAACGAAATTATTGAAAATGTTAACATAGAAATAATTAAACAACACGTTAAGTTCTTCTCTAGTTTTGAGACACGCTCGACTGGCTATTTTGGGTGTGATTCTTCAGCTGAATACATTTACTCTAAGTTTATAGAATATGGCCTAATGAATGTTAGTTTTCATGAATATGAACTAGCAGAATGCATAGATTACGGAGCTAATATGACTTTTCTCTCAGAGGGTAGTACCTTTAAAATATATCCCCTAAAACCTAACTTCGGCGCTCCCTCAACCACATCTCCCGAGGGCATAAGAGGAACTCTATTATATGTTGGAGACGGATCCTTGGGTGATTTCGATGGATTACAGATCGAAGGCAATATTATTGCAATGAATTGGGGTACCGGAAAAAATTGGATTACAGCAGCTAAGTTGGGCGCAAAAGCTGTAATCTTTTTGCCTCCCAATGAATGGGAGATACTTCTTTCTAGAGTCCCTGAAACGGTCGATGTTCCTTTCGCCTTTCCAAGATTTTTTGTTCCAGATCGTGAAATAATCATGGAACATATAGGTGAACAGGTTGAAATTAAGGCTCATACATGCTGGAGAAAGCTTAAGGCTAAAAATGTTTTTGGTTTTATAAGGGGCAATAAATATCCTGATCAATATGTAATTCTTGCTGCCCATTATGATTCTGGAGGAATTGTTCCATCATTTGCACCTGGTGCGCGTGAATCAATCGGAATATCAGTCCTATTAGAATTGGCAAGATGGCTTTCAAATAATCCGCCGAAATATTCTGTTTGGTTTATTGCTTTCTCGGGCCACGCACAGAGTTTAGCTGGTGGCTATAACTTTGTGCTAGATTATATTTGGCCAGCCTACAATCTTACGAGACGTAGCCTAGGAAATAAAATAATATGGTGGATGGATATAGATATTTCCACGGGCTCCTCCTCTCCTTATATAACAACATACTCAAATATGCTTTATTATGCAGAGATTTCGCGTGAGAGAGAAGAATATTTTGGTAGGTTCTTTGAAAATATAGCAAATGAAATAAAGAGTGCTATTTCTAAAGGGAGAACTTTTGAGGTTTTCATTGAAGCAGGATATAGCGTTGGGCAAATTAGGCCACTAGCTCTAACTAATGTCAAAAGAAGGGAATTTAATGCGATAAACTTTGAGGGAAACTTTTATGGATACCCATTACTCGGCTTTGCATGTCTTTTTACAACGGCCTACGATTCTAAATTATATTATTGGCAGCCATATGATACTTTTTCCTCGATCGGTGATAATGAATGGAATAATGTGAAAGCTCAAGCTGAATTTTTATATTGCTTTTTATATAGGGTCCTTAACGAAGATCTGAAGGTAGGACCAAAAATCTACGATTATACGAGAGTTGATATAACTCCTCCAAGTCGTGCATGGGTAAAAGTGTGTGGCAAAGTTGGATTTTGGAATGAGACCGCACTATGGTATGAACCTGTGCCTAACGCTTTATTACGCCTTCAAGGCTTCAGTTATTTTAGCCCCTATTCTGAAAATGCATTTAATGTAAGATGGACATTTGCAGATGAAAATGGATATTTTGAATTTTGGGGAGCGGGATTAACCGCGGGACAACAGCCATGGCGGATAAACGCTTTTATTTTTGATGAATCTACTGGTTCACCAATTTATATATCAGATTTTGGCGAGTATGCCTATGGCAGAAGAGATGATTATTTTGCGGGGGGAACATTGGGGGCGTACGCATTCACGCATGTTGATCTCGGATGGTTAGCAGTTTTTAAGGCATCAAGTGTAGTTATTTTTGACATTATCGATTCCCTAACAATGTCTCCTCCGCACAGAGAATTAGGCACAAAGCCTCCAATTATACGTATACAAATCTTCGAGCATACTTCATTAGTTACTCCAAAGAAATTTTCTATATTTGTATCATCAGGATACCCAATTTTAGATTTTAAATGTTCGATAGCTGTAGTTGCTATTCCCCCTGAACAAAAAGTTATCTTTACTTTGACCTCTCCCTTCATTATAAGGTTTCCACAGGCAATCTTAACGAATGCCTCTGAAATGGAACCCTTAGGCTTTGGATATCGTTTACGTGAGGGGCAACAATTTATACTGACTAATACATTACTTGAATACGCAAAAGATCTTTTTTACTCAAATGAAGATCGCTTTAATATAATCCTTCATATAGATAGTAAAGAACGCGAGAGATCATTCTATAGAGATCATTTAAGAACCAAAGAACTAATTAACCAGGCTCGCAATTGTTTAATGCAACATAATTATACAGGCGCCTTTATCTATTCAATTCATGCATGGCGATTGGCAAATGAAGTATATATGTATTTAAGGCCAAAAATTGAAGATTCTGCTATGACGGTTCCCTTATTAGCTACACTTTTCCTGCCCTTTGTCTTTCTCTTTGAAAGACTTATTTTCCACGCGCAAGGGAAAAAAAGGTTAATAACGGCGGCCATTGTTTTTATTCTCATCCTTATCTTCTTCTATACTTTCCATCCGGGGTTCAGTTTAGCTAGCAATGCTGGCATGATTATCTTAGGAGTATCTATCTTCATACTTTCTCTACCAATAATGGCAATAATAATGAAGGAAATTCTAAATATTGTTAAATCCATACGAATTAAAAGACTCGGTATCCATGAAATCGAAACTGGCAAATGGGTTACTGCTCTTTGGTCTTTTACTCTAGGTGTAGAAAATATGCGACGAAGAAAATTTAGGTCAACTCTTACTTTGGTGAGCATTGTCCTAATGGTTGTTGCTTTTGTTTCTCTTTCTTCTCTTGAGACCTTAAAAATAGAAACTTCACTTTTAATCTCTCAGGGGGAAGAGCCCCTCTATAAGGGAGTATATATTCGTAAGATGAGCTGGGGAGAAGGAATTCCGGAAGTAGGCGAATATGTTTTAGAGTATGTGAGGGGGTGTTTTAATATTGACGCCACTATTTTACCAAGAATATGGGTTTATAGCGACTATGCCACTTACACTCAAGAAAAAGTCGGTTTTCGTCTTGAAAATCCGAACTCTAATATCTCTCTAATAATTCGCTCGCTGTGGGGATTAACATCTGCAGAGGAAAAAATTTTATCGCGATTTCTGATACGTGGGTGCTGGTTTGTACCAGAGATTCGCTCCATATGTATACTTCCAAGAAATATCGCGTTTAAGTTGGGTGTAGATATAGGTGACGTAATCAAGATAGATTCGAAGAACTATAGAGTAATTGGTATAGTCGACGATCTTTTATTTCAAGTCAGGGAGATTGATGGCGAACATATGTCGCCACTAAAAATGGATTGGACCACAGATAACCCATATAATGTCCATTATTTGTCCGAAGATACCGCTCTAATCCCATATAAAGATGCTCTCAGTTATACTCATTCATTCCTTGCGAGCGTGTCCATTATACCCAAGAATGAATCTCAAGTTGAACTAATAGCCAAGGAACTTCACAAAATTTTCCCTGGACTTAATATATATTATTCTACTCCAGAGGGAAAGATATATTTAAAAACGTTGCTTACAAGTTTAACCTTATGGGGTATCGAGTCCCAGCTCATCCTATGGTTTGTTCTATGTTTATCTATTTCAAATATAATCTTAGGTGGTGTACATGAACGTATAAGAGAACTTCATATTTACGCATCCTTGGGTCTCTCTCCATTATCCGTGGCATTTCTATTTTTGTCAGAGGCTGTTGTTTACGCTATTATTGGTGGAGTAGTTGGTTATTTACTTTCAATTAGCATGAATAAAATTATATTTGTTCTATTTCCATTGGTTCCCAGTCAGAATTTATCCTCATCAGCAGCACTTATGGCCATTTATTTAAGTATAATTTCAACAGTCATTCCCGCAATTTATCCAATGTATAAATCGGCGAAAATAGTAGTTCCATCTTTAGAACGCAAGTGGAAAATCCCAACGAAACCCGTAGGCGATTTTTGGGAAATTCCATTTCCATTTTATTCATCTTCTGAAGAAGAAACTAGAGGCATTCTGGCATATTTGTTTGAGTTCTTTTCCTCTCATTTAGGTGAGAGGTTGCCAGTATTCTCTGTGGAGAAACTTAGGTTCATAGACGACAAAAATGAGAAAGGAGAAAAATTATTAGGCTTACTTATGATAGTGAGATTATCTCCATATGAACGCGGAGTCGTGCAAAAAACCTCTGTGGAATTAATTCTCTCTCAGGAGACTAGAAAATGGTATTCTCGTGTCCTTTTAGAAAGACTAGGTGGCTCTATGTCAGATTGGATAAATACTAATAACTCCTTTTTGAGAGAACTAAGACAACAGTTTTTAATTTGGAGATCTTTAACTCAAGATGGTAAAAAAGAATATATTGCAAAAAGCAAATATTTAAAAGGTGAAGAAAATGTCTCTTGAAAAATCTAACAATGTGGACGCCTTTACCGAGAAAAAAGGCACTCATGTTATAAAAAGTGGTGTTTCGTTTATATCAGCTATGGCTATCTTATATTCAATATTAGTTTTTATACCCGCCACAATGTACCTTTCATTAATGGTTGGGGGAGTCAGCTTACCTGCAGCTTGGTTCACCCTGATCTTCTTAACTCAATTAGGTAAAGTTGCTGGTTTTAGGATTTCTAAACAGGAGGCAACCATGATATATATTATAGTGAGTACTGGAACCATAGTCTCAACGAGTCTAGTATATTTTGGATATTTTAGGGCCTCGGATATAGCTCTTATGTTTGGTGTAAGCGATCTTTTCCCAGACTGGCTTGCTCCCCATCCGTCTTCTGAGGCCTATAAAATTAGAACCCTTTTCCATCCATCTTTTGTTACACCTATCCTTATAAGAATAGGAGATATAGCATATAGTTCATTATACGCTTGGGTTCTCTCTATATTACTTAGGAAACTTTATATTATCGATGAAGATCTTCCCTTTCCGATACAACAAATGGAAGCAGAAGGAGTGCTCGTTATGAGTGAATCCAAAAAAAGTGAAGAGATAAGCGTTCTTTTTGCGTCTTCTTTAGTCGGTGTAATATATGGCTTAATTACTTATGCGCTTCCACTTATAACGAAGGGATACACAGGTGTTGAGGTAACAATAATACCTCTTCCCTGGATTGACTTATCTGAGAGCGTAATGAGTATTTTTCCGGGAGCAATAATTGGAGTGGGAACCGACCTATCCATCATTGCATCAGCCTTTATACTTCCATTGCGTGTAATTGTTGCCATGGTGATAGGTTCATTTGCAATTTTTTTCTTCGGAAACTGGTTATCTGTAAAATATAATTTAGCATTGCAACCTTGGTGGGCGCCTCGTATTCCGATAAATATGGCAATTCAAAGGTGTATTATATATCTTTGGGGGGCTCCTCTAGTGGGATTAAATTTAGCTGCAGGCTTAATGCCCATAATATTCCTCCTGATAAGAGGAAAAAAGAAAATTAGTCGATCAATTAGCCCGAGAAAGAAAGTTCGGGAAGAAATATCCATTGTGAAATGGTTCATTTTTCCTTTAATTTTGTGCTGGGTTATGGGTGTTTTCTGGTACATTTTATTAGCACCGCAATTTCCTTTATGGATTGCCGTTCCTTCCGTTCTTTTTGTTCCCCTAACTGCAGCTTTAATTGATGGAAGAATGATTGGCATTACTGGTCAAAGTGTAGGGGCCTTTTTAGATACAAATTTAATGCGGCTTATTTATATGGGAAGCAATTATAAAGGGGTGGATGTTTGGTTTTTACCAACAGCATGGAGGGCTAACCCTACTATTGGACAGTTTGTAGCAGATAGAATACGCGCTATAAAGTTATGTGATTTGACCGACACTTCAATAAAGAGTTTCTTTAAAATGTGGATCATTTCATTTCCAATGGTACTGTTAGCTGGAATTATATATCTGGATATATTCTGGAGATTGGCACCGATCCCCTCAGCTAGGTATCCTGGTGCAGCAGTATTTTGGCCTATTGCTGTATCTTACGATTGTTTGTGGATTAAAGGAGCTGAATACGGTCTTTTTAGAGCTGACTGGATTATATTATCGTTTGTCTTTGGTATGACACTTTCAGCTATATTTGAACTTTTATCTATACCTGTTCCCTTCATAGCTTTAGTTGCTGGGACTTCTATTTATCCGCCAGTAGCAGTAACTTACATATTAGGGGCCCTCGTACGAATAATAATTTTGAAATATATTGGCAAAGAAAAGTTTGAAAATATAAAAATGATGTTGTCAGCTGGTTTGATGATGGGGCTATCAATTTCAGTTATTATAAGTATATCTATCAATCTACTTATCAACTCTATATGGAACATGCCATTTTAGCCTATTTAAACGAAAAAGTTAAATTGGCAGACTCCACAGTATTCCATAGATGGAAACTATGGGCTTTCACTCTGAACAGCTGATAAAAGAATTAAATGAGATGGCAAGAAAGATTAGAATAGAAGTCTTAAAAATGACCTATGAGAGAAAGGCAGGACACCCAGGGGGTTCTTTATCAGCAGTTGAAATAATAACTGCTCTCTTCTTTCACCATCTTAGAATTGACCCAAAAAATCCCGGATGGGAGGAGAGGGATCGTTTTATTTTAAGTAAGGGACATGCATGTTCAGCCCTTTATGCCGCTTTAGCATATCGTGGATTTTTCCCAGTTGATGAACTTCGCACATGGGGACATATTGGAAGCAGACTTCAGGGTCATCCTGATAGATTGAAGACACCAGGCGTAGATATGACCACCGGGTTAGAGGGCCATGGCGTTCCCGTTGGAGTCGGATTATGTTTGGCCGCTCGTCTTAAGGGCCTTAGATATAGGGTTTATGTCTTAGTAGGAGATGGAGAATGTCAATGCGGTGTTCTTTGGGAGGGAGCAATGATAGCGAGCAAATATAAGTTGTCAGAATTAACTGTGATTGTAGATTATAATAATGTTCAACTTGATGGACCGGTACATGAAATTTTACCTTTAGATCCATTAGCTGATAAATGGAGAGCATTCGGCTTTGCTGTTTTGGAGATTAATGGACATGATATGAAGCAGATATTAGATGCACTAGATATGGCGAAAGAAATTCATGACAAACCAACAGTGATAATAGCTCATACAACTAAAGGGAAGGGTGTTTCATTTATGGAAAATAAAGCGGAATGGCACGGAAAAGCGCCAAATTATGAGGAATACATTAAAGCTCTATCTGAATTAGGAGGACTTGGTTAATGACTGTGAAAATGTCGGTTAGAGAAGCCTACGGTAAAGCACTTGCTGAATATGGAGCCATAAACCCAAACGTAGTAGTCGTAGTAGCTGATGTGTCATCCTCAGTGCAGACATTCTATTTTGCTAAACGTTTTCCTGAGCGCTTCTTTAATGTTGGCATAACAGAGCAGGCTATGGTTGACGTTGCAGTAGGCCTTGCCCTAGGCGGAATGATACCTTTTGTAAATACATTTGCCGCCATCTTTTTGCGAACAATAGAACAAATCCGAACTTGTATAGCATACGCGAAGACAAATGTAAAAATTGTTGGAGGGTACTCAGGACTCTCAGACTTTAAGGATGGCCCAACTCATCATGCAGAAGCGGATATTGCCATCATGCGATCTTTACCAAACATTGTTGTCTTGGAAGCTGCTGATGCTATTGAGGCAAAAAAAATGGTACCAGCTGTAGCTGAGTTTGATGGACCTGTTTATCTTAGGCTTAGTCGCGCTGAACTACCAGTTTTATTTGATGAAAATCATGAAATAGAAATTGGAAAGGGTATAATTGTTCGTGATGGTAGTGATATAACTATTATTGCTAGTGGCGTGATGGTCTCTCGATGCTTACAAGCTGCAGAAATAGCACAAAAAACTGAAGGAATAGACGCTTGTGTAGTAAATATGCATACTATTAAGCCCTTAGATACTTCATTAGTTAAAAAACTGGCGAATAAAACAGGTGCCATAGTTACCGCGGAAGAACATTCAATAATTGGAGGATTAGGTAGTGCTGTAGCGGAGACTTTATGTGAAGAAAATCCGGTTCCCCTTATACGAATAGGCATACGTGACATTTTTACCGAAACATCTATAGAATATGAAGAGTTGCTTGACTACTATGGAATGGGAGTCAAAGACATACTTAACGCGATTGCGCATGCCATTAAACTTAAGAAAAAGTAGACCATAGTGATCAACGCTGTTTTAATGAGATGCTTTTGGCATTCATAACATCAACAACTATGTTTTTATATTCGCATCATTCATATAAAAAGTTGAGGGTACATACACGTTCCTCAATGTTCATCGTTAGACCTCTAATAACGGAGACTTGTGACCTTTGTTCCTAAGTCTTCAGGTTTGGTAGATTGATATATGAATTCCGAAAAGTTTATAAACAACAAAAGTTCATCCTTATAGAAAGGGGAAAAACGATGGAAGAAAAGGTTTTAAAAGCATCTTTAAGAGGATGGGTAATTGCTATTGCATGGAGCGTATTTGTAGGAATCATAATAATGATGGGGTGGTACTTTGTTGCTGGAAATTACCCGGAAATGTATAGCGGTATCTTCGATACAGATTGGGATTGGTATACTTGGTATGTTCGAGCATACTTTTTCATAACGTTGCCAATGCTGATCTTCTCCTTTGTGCCTAAAAGGCTTCATAGAATGAGTTCTAGAGACTTGGCTCTAATATATATTGGGACTCTTACAGCATCAGCTTTCACGCTCAGTTGTTTTGATAATTACGGTTCTCCCGCATGGACTTTTCATGGAATAATCTACGAATATATTGATCATGTGGCGAGGAGAGGTTACGACCTTGTAACCTTTACACAAGCCTTTAGACCTTGGCTTCCTGATTATCCCACAGAAAAAGATATGCTTTACCTTCGTCATTTCCAGGCTGATATGAGAGCTTCTGTGAGATCAATAATAGATCCTGTGCCATTTCCACTAGACAAATTCATACGGCCTTTTATTATGTGGCTAATACCGATGATTCTCCATATCTTAACGTTAATATTTCTCATGAGTCTGTTAAAGAAGCAATTTGTAGATGAGGAAGCTTTACCATTTCCTAATACTCAATTAATCCTTGCAATGATACGTTCTGCATCTGAAGAGGACAAAGAATCTAATATTTTCAAAAGCAAATGGACATATCTAGGAGTATTATTAGGCATAGTTCTTAAATTGCCTGACTGGATATATCTCTTTTACCCCTATAGTATTACTGATTGGCAAAACTATATGACTATCAGACTAGTGATCCCCGTAATACCGATTACTATAGCTATCTTCTCACCAGGTGTTATAGGGTTTGGCTTAATGATCCCAACTGATATTCTATTGAGTTTCTTCATAACATGGTTCGTATTTGATGTAGTTATTATGAATGTTGCTGGTGCCTTAGGCTACGTAAATATCATGCCTGGATGGACTATGGAAAATTTCCACCAGAATGCCATGTATGGTCCAGGTTCGATAGGTGGTCCTGGGGTTGGAGGCTTATACTGGACAATTCTAGGAGCATCCTTTACTATAGCCTTATGGCCTATAATTTTGAACTACAGAGGTTGGATTGCTGGATTGAAAGCTATAATCAAACCGGATCCTAAGACGGATAAAGGGGCTCCACTATCCCATAGATACCTATGGCTTGGTTTCATAACTTGTCAAGTTCTTAGCCTAATTTATTGGGCTACAGTAGGAGCAGCACTACATGTATTGTTATTCATGTTGCCTCTTTACCTACTGATTTATATAGCATGGGCAAGAACCGTTGGAGAAGCTGGAGCTTGGGGAGGACCAGTATCAGCTGAATTTATTAACCAATATGTAGATCTTCAGAAGACAACAATTGTTGCCTGGGGCAAATCTCTTGTAGCAAATACTATAGGTTTACCCAGTGATTACGTGCCTAAGGGAGTAAATGGAATATCAACAATACACTTTAGGACGTTTTTGGCACCAGAAATGAATATGACCTTACGCACAGAATCGATGCTTCCTACTGGTTATCTTCTTGAGGGATATTATGTGGCTTCAGCCGTCAACTTGAGGGCCAGAGACATTTTGCTCATGACCATAATAACATCTATATTAATTTTAATAATATGCCCACTTCTTCCGATGTGGCAAATGGCGACATGGACTATACCAAGTCATGTGCAGGCTATACCATCAGCAAGAAGATTCCAAAAAGCTTTTACGATGCCTCATATTGAGCTTTGTAGTTCTTATGCTATATATAGGGGGACTCATGGTTTCTGGGAAGCTAGTGCAGGAGGTGATACATATCCTTTAAATGTGGCAGGTACGTTACCTCTTTTCTTTGCAGGCTTAATTGGAACAGCTATTATTCAATATCTTAGACTGCGTCACCCCGGCTTCCTCTATAACCCTATTGGCATGATAATTCTACTAATGGGTCCAGATGTTTCTAGGATATGGTTCCCAGCTCTAGTAGCGTTAATCATCAGATATATAACGATCAGAACCAAAGGATCAAAGTTCTTCGATGAGAAAATACTGCCAATAGCGTTAGGAATGATCTTTGCATCTGGAGTCTATTACTTTATCATGGGTGCGGCTATGTTCATGAAATGTCTGGGAACAAAAATATAGACTCTTTCCTATGGCTTACATATACATAGCGAAAAATTTAAATATTTTTTTTTAATAAAAAGTGAGGTGAAAAGCGTATGAGATTTCCTAAAGATTTGCTGTTTACAATATTGATAATTGTTCTTCTTTCTTTACCAAATTATGTTTTAGCTTCAAATCAAACATATGAAATTAATTTTGATTATGCCGCTATATTCTCTAAATTCAATTTAGAGAATGTGATGTGCCATGTTAAGAACTTATCTAGCTTTACTTCAAGATACACATCTTATCCCGGTTGTAAGGCTGCAGCACAGTATATTTATAGTATGCTTCAATCTTATGGATTAGATAAAGTTTGGCTTCACACTTATTATTGTACTGTTTATGTTGATCGCGGAGCAAACCTTACAACAGTTGATGGTATGCATATTCCATTATATCCGTTATTACCTAATGCAATTTCGCCTGTTACAACAGGCCCTGAGGGGGTTTCTGGTAGATTAGTTTACGTTGGAAGTGGCAATTTAGAAGACTTAAATGGTAAGGACATTAATGGAAGCATAATTGTCATGGACTTTAATAGTGGATATAGGTGGCTTGATGTCGCTAAATTAGGAGCAAATGCTGTAATATTCCTAGAGCCAGATATAACTATTAGAAATGAGGCTGAACAAAAAAGACTTTACTTTGTTCCCTTTAAGTTTCCAAGATTTTACTTAGAGAGAAAATATTTTAATCAGATTTTAGATTTAGAGGATAAAGCCGTTACTATTTATTCAATGTGCTCTTGGGAAAATAGAGAGTCAGAGAATATACTTGCTTACGTTTTAGGGAAAAAATATCCACAATATGCAATTCTTATAACATCCTACTTCGACTCTGACTCTATAGTTCCTTCATTGGCACCTGGCGCTAGCGAGATATTAGGAACGGCTCTTGCCTTGGAAATGGCTCGCCTATTTGCTGAGGAGAGACCTGATTTAACAGTGATGTTCGCGTTCTTCTCTGGGTATCATCAAGGTTTAGTTGGAGCTAGAGAATGGGTAGAAGACCAGTTATTTAGAGATTATAGTGCGCTGGGATTCGACTTTCTCCTGAATATAGATGTCGATATAAGTACTGACTCAGATATAATAGTACCTCAATGGTCCGGTGGATTTTGGGCCTTAGATATGATCACCTCTAGAATAGTTGGTTTCTCAAAAAATGCACCTCATAGTGTCTTTAAGGAATCTATCTTAAAGATAATAAGACAAGCAGAAGCCCAGATAGGTTTTAAGTATTGGCTAGAAGATTCGAAATTTAGATTTCTTGTCGGTGGTGACGGTGGACTTAGAGCTCCAGAAATAAGCTTTTATAAATGGCGCATTAGTGAAGCCATTATGACAACTAGCATTCCTGCATTAAGTCTTAATACTTTTTATTCTTGGCGTCCCTATTTTAGAACCCCCTTTGACATGTATGAAAAAATCGATACTAATAAGCTGAAACCACAAGCCGCAGTAATATACTCCATTATATATTCGTTTGCCAACTCTGATTGGCTATTGTATATGTCTAGACCAATTGCTGAGTTTCCACCAAAACCCAAAAAGCACGATTTCTGGGCAGTAGATGTTATTGGTCATGTTGTTACATGGAATGAAAGTATATCATGGTACACTCCCGTCTCAAAAGCAATAGTTATGGGAATCAGACATTATGCAGGAACTGGAGATGTGGGCTTAGGAAACCCAAGTAAATACCCACTATTTATAGTCTTAACTGATGATAATGGCACTTTTATTGTACACGATATTACTAGTTATGCCCTCGAAAAAGCGCCAGGCCCCTCTACTGCGCAAGGTCATGGAGAATATTCACTTTCTTTCATTGCTTACAAGCTTGATGATTATGGGAATATAATTTATGGTCCCGATCAAGGTCGTTACAAGCTTCCTCCTCTAACAAGGTGGAAAGTAAATAATGAATTTTATATAGCCGTTTTTGAATGCTCAAGCATGGTTATCTTCGATCTCTTTGATCCACAATTAGTAGATACAGATCCGCTATATCCTACTTACTTAACAATTAGTGATATTAGAACCCATACAAGTTTAATACACGTTGGCTACCAAATAGAGTATGCGCCATACGGTTATTATGTGGGAGTAATATATATTCCACCTGAGGTACCAGTTGAGATCTTGATTCAAAACGCTTATGCCACACGATATCCACTCGCCATTCTAACTAACGCTTCTCAAATAAATATGAGGGGCAACGGCTATAGTATCGCTAGAGGAAAACAATTTGTCGTTACTAATACTCCTCTAGAATATGCAAAAGATCTTTATTGGCTAGCTAAGTCTCGAGAGGAAATTCTCAAAAAAAGTGGTTTATCTAGCACCTCAGAGGAGCTAGAGAATTCAGTAAAAGAGTGGATTGAAAAGAGTTATGAGTCTATTAAAGCCAAAAATCACTCGTCTTTAATCGCTTATTCATATAACGCTTGGGAGGTAGCAAGGAGATATTACCTTAAAGTGACAAACTTAAGGGATGACGCTATATACGTTATCCCTATATTTGCCTTTTTAATAGTACCCTTTGCTTTCTTCTTTGACAGAATCGCGTTTAATACATCAGGTTATAAAAAAGCAATTACTTTAGTCTGCTCTTATGCAATCGCTCTTATACCCCTAATAATATTTCATCCCGGCTTCTCTCTTGCAGCCAATCCTATAATGATCCTCATAGGTTCAATAATATTGGTTCTTTCCCTTCCTATAATAGTCTTATTTATTAATAGAGCAATTTCTATGCTAAAAGATTTAAGGTTAAAAACTTTTGGCGCTCATGAACTAAAGAGAGAAAAAATGTCACTTTTAATTAATGCTCTTAGCTATGGTATAGGTCACTATAAAAGGAGGAAATTCAGAGCATCATTAATGTTGCTCTCTTTAATGCTCATAGAATTCTCGCTAGTATCTTTTATGTCCTTAGCACCACTAGAAACCATCATTCCTATAGAAGTGCCTCTTTCTGCTGAAGGCATTAGAGAGGGAATACTGGTTCGAAGACCCGATTATGGACCAACAAAAACCGTAGGAGTGGGCTTAAACGCTTTTAGACGCATCAAATATACATATGGCGAAGATTTTATAGTGGTTCCTCGCATTTGGCTTTGGCCCAACTTTAGACCCGACATCCCAGAAATCAGTTTTCTCTTGGAAAAGAAGGGACGCCATTATGAAATTCTTGGCTTAATAGGGCTTTCTAAAGAGGAATATTTGGTAACCAAAATTAATACGGCCCTAATTGAAGGAACATGGTTCTTTAGAGACTATGCTTGGGAAGTAATACTACCACAAAAGGCGGCTAAGAATCTTGAGGCCAAAATAGGTGACATAGTATATTTTATGGGTATTCCCTTTAGAGTTGTAGGCATTTTTAACGAAGAAGCTTATTATAGCTTAATAGACATAGATGGGTGGCCGCTCTCTCCTGCTGATCTTTCTCGAGCCGGCTCAATTCCTCTTGATCCTGATAAAATTATCCTGTTGCCATATGAAACTTGTATGAGAATGGCGCAGGTATTATATCAACCTACTCGATGGTCATCTTTTATAGCATCAATTGGCATTTCCTCTTTCAAGATTGATGAAAAAGATTATTCGATGATATCCAAAAAAATTTTGACTGAATATTA
>JAWCEH010000050.1:0-15355 GCA_038859955.1 Bathyarchaeia archaeon
CCAGGCGATGCCAGTGAGCTCGCTGATAGAATTGAGAATCTAGCAACTATGGATATGAAAGCTGTATGTGAAATTGGGAGTGTCATGAAGGATTACGGGCGTGAGATGTTCGATGCCGAGAGAATTGCTAGGCAACTTACCCATATTTTTGAGCCTTAAAGTCGTTTTTATGGGTTTCAAAAGCAACCATATACATCCAATAAGCAATAGACTCCGCATAATAGTAGAAAACGTGCTTGTATTATTAGGTTTGCTCGTTGGAGCAATAGTCTTATATTCCAATAAAGCGTAAATTGAGTGCTTAAGGATGTTTATGCGATCTAAGGAGTGCTGCTTTCAATCTTTAGTTGATAGATTGCTTTACGTCTACTTTACGCGTGTGTCTAGGAAGTCCATTATAGAAATTGCAAGATTGAATAAAGTGCTTTACCAGCTTGGACAGCTTTTCCCGGAGGTGCAAAAAAGCGGTGAATGGCTTGAGGTTTCTAAAAGACGTGCTGCTCAAATGGAGGAACTGATAAAGTTTAATGGGGCTGCTAATAGGGTGGGGTTAAGGTATGTTGTTGTTAAAACCTTTAAGTTTCCAAGTTATGTGCCTGATGATATAGACATTCTGGTACATCCTAATTCGCGGCATTTAATCTGGGATCTTATTTCCATACTCATCGATAAGTATGGGTACTTTCTTAGAAGCAAGGGCACCACTGAGGTGACTGTTCGAAAGCCTATGTATGGAACATACGTTGACTTTGACGTGCATGGTGATTTGGGGGCTGGCCCCTATGTATACTTGGATACATGGATAGTTTTCGAAAACTCCATTAGCATAGAACTACGAGGTGAAAGTATACCTGCAGTGAACCAAAAATTTGAGTTCATTATTTGTGTTGCGCATGCTATCATGAAGGAATTTGAGCTGACACTAGCGGACATCTTAACCTTTCTCTACCTCTACCCATACATGAAAGGGGTGGGAATATCAAAACTCACAAAAAATGTGGGCTTAAAGAATGCTACGCATGCCTTTTGGAGGCTTTCCCAGTCTTTAGTAGAAGATATACTTCGGGGGAAAAACATCACTCTGCCCTATAGAATCCCATTATACCTTACTATACCTGCATATATTGAAAACACAGCATATAGAATGAGGTCTAGTGGCCTTAAACCCCTCAAGAATCTGCTAAGTTTCCCCCGCGCAAAGGGTATAAAAAAGCTAATCAGCCCATAAAATGGTCACAACCCTTAGCGCTAGCATAAACCCGAATTTTTAAAGGTACATCGACAAATGTATAAGCTGATATACTTTTTTGGTCCGGATGGAGTTGGTAAAACCACTCATGCAAATCTTATAAAAGACCGTTTGAGATTGATGGGTTTTAGAGTTTGGCGGGCGAGCGTAAAGCAACACCACACTCTCGCATACCTGCTCTTAAAGACTCTGAGTCGTGCGAATCCTAAATGGAAGATCATAAACTATTATGGTTTTAATGATGCATTGATGCGCAGAATAAGGACGCCTTGGAAAATCCTCGAAATAGTAAGTTTATTTCCAGCAGTGTTTTATCGCGTAATTCTTCCGTTGTTGCTGGGCTATGTGGTTGTTTGTGATAGATACGTGCTGGACACCTTAGTGGTCCTTTCATATTTCCTTAAGGATTCAAAGCTGATATCTGGAGTATATGCTAAGCTGATGGTCAAGCTGATACCAAGAGATGCCATTCTTTTTTACTTGAATGCTGAAACAGATGTTATACTTCAGAGAAAAAGGGATGAACCTCTAACAATACACCTCATCGAATACTATAGGCGAGCATATGAGACCATCATGGAACAACTAAGAGCGCAGGGTTTGGTTGTAACACGGTTAAATACAACTACAACTTCGATTAAGGCCGTCCATGAAATCGTCCATGAAATCGTCCTAGGCTACTCAAAGCTTGGAATAAGGTATTTTTGACCGGCTAAAAAGAATATCAAACTGCTGGAAGAGTCCTTCCGCCGCCGGAGCCTAGGTATTTGATTGATGGGACACAAGCCTAATAAAAGATCAAGGACTTCTTTACCTTTCAGCGCCTAACAGACTCTCTCCCACATCAATTATATCTATGTGCGGTATGGTTGTATTCAAAGTTACTTGCTGAGAAAGGGTTTGAAGTAACCGTCGTGATTATGACAGTTTCCGGGCGAAGCATCAGTAGAGTTCCGTCCCTAATGTATGACTCCATCAACCGTAGGTAGTTCTCATCGCTTAAATCATTCATGCTCCACGAGTACGTCGAAAGAGGGTGGAGAACATTATCCGTTATAGCATCATGTTTTATGAACGGGCTTTTCGGCAAGTACTACAACAGGCTTGGAAGAATTGCGACCACGTAATATATAACCCGATCCCTGCCCTTCCTTTAGTTGAGGCTAGACAAAAAGGTATAAGTTACCTTGGCGGAAGAAGCTATATCAAGGGTTTTGAAGTCTTAATGAAAGCATTGAAAATACTTAAGGAGGGTGACCTAGAAGTTTACTTAACGAAATCATCAGAGAAGCCTAGAAAACAGAAAATGAGTAACAGAATCTCAGTAAATCTATTACCCAAAATAAATCTTAAAGACCTCGTGAGTCTTATGAGCAAAACATCCATAATGGTTATCCCGCAACTATGGCCTGAGCCTTTACCATAGGCGCTGATCGAATCCATGCTCTACGGTAAGCTTATCGTCGCGTCTAATATAGGTGAAATACCCGAGATAATAAGTGACAGTTTAGTGGGAGTAAACTGGTAGAGCCTGGAAATCATGTAGCGATAGCAAATGCGTTAGATTACTTCCTTACATTTAAGCTCGAAGAAATCAATGAAATCGGCGTTAGGAACAGGGAGCACATACTAAAGAGATTAAATAATGAGGAATCCTTGAACCGCTTCATTAAAATACTCCTTATATAGCGTTAGATCTTGAAGAAATCGGTAAATGAACGGTGAAGCAGCCTTAGCTTATATGTGCTTAAGATCATGATGAGTGCATTATGCAGTCGGTGAAATTAATATACATCCTTATCCTTATTGCAGCATTCTTGCTTACGCTTTTAATAACGCCTATCAGCGAAATGATGCTCTTGTTTATTTGGGACATTGCCATATTTAATATCTCACTTTTCATTTTATGGATTTTAGTTTGTTTTATACTATCATTTTATAAACTGGATAGCTCCAAGCACCCTTCATTAACAGCTTTTCTGGCAACCTTATTTGGTCTACTCTTTCACACATCACAACTTATTGACGTTTATGCAGATGGTATCTTTCGAATCTGGCATCACCATTTCCTTGTTAGATCGGTAGACTCTATTCTTGTAAACCATGACATAAGCATGTTGGGGTCTATTTTTGAAAATTATGTTTCAAGTCCAGCCTCACCTATATTAGGAGGGATGCTTTCCCTAATAACGGGATTAAGTTCTACAACAGTCTCGCTTTTTGGTCTAGTATACACTTTCGTAATAGTGATTTCATTATATAATTTAATAAAAAATATTATCAGAAAAAATGAAAGCGGAACAATATTTCCCGCCCTAATTGTGATTTCAATGTATTTTATAATTACCAATTTACCTATTACTGGTAACTACGCTCCTGCCTCTTTAGCATTAATATCTCTCATCATTTTGTTGTTGGTTAAAATGGCTAACCATGATATTACGTTAAACTTCACTTCAGCAGCAATCATCCTGTTGACATTAACACTATTGTGCTACGCAGGAGTACTGTACTATCTTCCGTTGGTATTTCCTATGTTAACATTATACTTAGTCGGTAGCTTATTAAGTAAGGTGCCAAACCACGTCAAACGTATGCTGATGATTATCACAATAATATCTCATACGTATTTTGTCTACGCGGGTTTTAGCTTCTATCAAGACTTCAGAGTTTACATGAATACTTTATTAAATGCGTTTAGACCTGAACCTTTAATCATGTGGACCGAAGAAGCCGCCGAAGGTTTAGATCTTGTATTTAAAGCCCTTTTGTGGGCGTCACGGTTGTCACCTCTAATTCTCATATTAGTCTTAGTTGGGCTATCATACGCCTATAAAGTTAATCCATCCTTACGTTTCTTAATCATAATAGGCTTTGTCGGCGTTACTGGATCAATTTTTGGCAGATTTGTCCATGCAATAACAGATTACACTTTTCGTATGAACACGTTTTTACTGCCCTCTGCACCTTTGGGATTATATTATGGAATGGAAGTATTAAAAATGATTTTTAGAAAAATTAGATTGAAAACTTATGCTTCCAAATTTTTCATTCCCTCGATCTTTTCAATACTTCTGATAAGCGTAGCCGCGTCGTGGTTTTTCACTCAACTAATGTATCCCGCTACTCCAAAATCCGCTTCAGACTATCATTACTACGTTAGGGATGCCTTTTCTACATCCGCATTTCTAGGAAATATGTTGGATTATTCAGGTAGCACTAGCATAATATGTAATTGGCGTTATGGGTATTTGTTTTCAATATACGGGATTGATGTGTGGTGGGTCTCTTCAAATGTCTTAGATTTTCGAACTAGTCGAGGGCTGACAACATTATTCGTTTTATCAGAGCTTTTCAAAGAATATTCTGATCGTTTTAGTGTCCCATTAGGCGATGAAAAGTGGGATCAATTGCATAAGCTTGATATAATATATAATTCTTTCAGATCTAAAGTATATAAAGTATTATAAAAGTATGTCTGCCGAAATAATCGGGTTCGATTACCATCAAGTTTATAAGCCCTATGTAATGGATAATGGGCTTATTTGCTTGCTCTGGAGGAACGATTGAAAGCGATGATTATAGTCTTTGCTGGTACAGTGGGTGTGGGCAAAAGCACTCATACAAAACTGGCATGGGAACATATTCAAAGGATGGGTGTTAAAAAATGCATATTCTTGCAGATTTCTGCTTTTAGCGGCTTAGGCTCTGGACTTTACCGTTATATATGCAAAAAAATACTGCGCCATCTTGAAAATAATGCCTTATGGGTAGCATTCAAGGTCAAAGTATTGTTATTACTAGATGTTGTGTCAATTTCGAGTTACATTCTACCTTTATTACTTATATTGGAAAAATTCCTAGATTATACGTTAATTATCGAAGATTATTTCCAAACAATTCTTATGGATTATCTTCACGTTACATCAAACTGGTATCGCAGAAAATATTTGTCTGATAAACTATCCTTCAATAAAAGCATTCTAACTCGCATTTCAATATTGATGTGCATAAAACTGTTGAGGAAATTCCCTCCCGATATACTTTTCATGTTGGACGCTGATGATCTAGAATTGGATAAGCGTTTGAAAAATAGGAATTCATTTAATGAACATCCTTCTTACATTAAATTCAGAAGAGAAACTTTAATGAAACTTTGTATGTTAACCAAAGCAAGAACTATCGTTTATGTTAATTCATCAAATAAAACAATAAAACACACACATTACGAGATTGTTAAGGCACTGGGATCAATCAAAAATGGATAAATGTAAAGTTAGTAGGCAAACCAGGATTTTATTTCAGGGTATAGACTCTCTACACCACTACTATATTGTTCTTCCTAGATATATCCAAGCCTTAAGTCAAGAAATATACATTGATATCTACACACAAGATTTGTTAGAGATTCCGAGGGCATTCCAATTCAGTCTAAAAAGATTTCATGACATAGCCCTAAATATTCCATTATCTCTTTTATTGTCTCAGCAAAAAAGAAGCCCTCCATCAAAAGTAATGGTACAAAAGCATACATCAAAATATCATATGGCACATCTCAACGAACCCTTCACTAAGGATGTAAAGGTAATAATGGCATCAACTGTTCAGCGTATTCCAAAGGTATTAACCTTTCACGACCCTAAAATGCTTTATTATTCTAAAGAAAAAATAGCCACCCTAGAATCTATAGTCTACCGTTTTGATGCCGTCACGGTGCCAAGTCTATGGATGAAAAATATTTTTCAAGAGAAGATAGGATTAGACCCGGTCGTAATACCTCATTGCGTTGATTTTGCGTTATTTAATATTACCAACAAAAAAGAAACCGCCAGAAAAAGTTTAGGCATAAACGCCATTAGTAAAGTTGTGATTTGGAATGGACGATTGGATCCGGACAAAGATCCCGTGACAATGGTTAATGTTATCAAATTATTGGCTAAACAAGATAAAGAAGTGTTCTTCATATTAAAATATCGAACAAACTACTATGATCCAGTCTACACAAACGGAGTTTTAAAAGAGATTAGGAGATTAAAGGGGCTTCTAGGAAATAGGCTTAAAATATTTTCAGGCGGTATGTCCCTCCATGAAATGCCCATTTTGTATAGAGCAGCAGATTTATACTTCACAACGTCTCCGTTGGAGTCTTTTTCGCTGGCAACGGCTGAAGCTATGGCTTGTGGTTTGCCAATCGTCGCGCCATCGTCATCGGCAATCCCAGAAGTTGTTGGTGATGCAGGAGTATATTGTAATGTTGGTGATGTAGAATCGTTCTATAAAAACATATTGAGAATTTTAAATGATGACAAATTATCCAGAGAATTATCGCGAAAAAGTTTACGTAGGGTAATTCGTAATTTCAATCCTGCTAGAATTGCGCAATTATACTTAGATTTATACAAATCAGTTTTAAGGTGACTATTTAGAATGGAAATTGCACCGTTGAGAATAGTTGCAGTATACTACCCATGGGAGACGATGGGTGGTGCGATCATCAGGACTGTAAAGTTGCTTAAGATATTGAGGAGGCATTATGACATAGATCTCCTAATATTAGCCCCTAAAAGACAGGAAATCCTTACGGAATTAACAAAAATTACTAGATTTTCAGGGGGTATGAGGAAAATGGGTATTTACATTATGCCAATAAAGATAAGCAAGAAGTCGCAAGTAGAGGATTTGAATTTGGGGATGTTTGTTAAAGTAATGTCATGTATCCATAAGTTTCTTTCAATTGAAAGACGCGGGAAACCCGTAGTGCTCTATTCCCGGCCTCCCCTATATTTAATGATGGCTTCCGTTTTTAACGCAAAAGTACATCGCTGTCCAGTTATAAGCGAAATTCACAATCACATATATGCCGATTACAGAAATCCTTTTCTTCGTCTTCTATTAAAAATATTTGAGTTTTTAATTCTACATTTTTCAACTTTAATAGTTGTAAATTCTCAAGTGTTCTGCATGGGACTTCACAAGAAAATGAGAATTAAAATTGAAAAAATAGTTGTTGTTAAAAATTATGTAGATTTTAAGGAGATAATCCTTTCAGAAAAGACTGAAGAAGATTTTGTAAAAAATTACGAAGCTAGCTTAATAGGTTTCATTGGAAGTTTAAAACCAGAAGAAGACATATTAACGCTTTTTAGAGCCTTTAAATTGATTGTTCAAAGTTGGAGCAGTGTTAAATTAGTAGTTGTGGGTGGTGGATCAATGGAACACTACTACAAAAAGCTTGCCAGTAATTTAGGAGTAGAGAATTACGTCGTATTCTTGGGCGAAAAGAAACATGAAGAAGTAATAGAAATCATGAAGAAATTTAAGGTCTTTGTAGCGCCGAGAATAAAGAACGAGAAAACTATGACAGCTGCCCCTTTGAAAATTGTTGAGGCACTTGCGCTTGGTGTTCCTATAGTTGCCACAGATTTACCTCCAATAAGTGAGATCGTTGGAGATGCGGCTATCCTAGTTCCTCCTGGTGATCACAAAGCTTTAGCCTCTGCGATAATTAGCCTGCTTGGAGATGACTCATTAAGAAAAAAGTTGAGCTTTAAGGCGCTACAATATGCCAAGAATTATAATTGTGACGATGTATTGCTGCCATTACTGTTAAAACTTGAGGAAATCGCATATGCGCAGGCTTAAAAGATTGTATGAGTCGTCAAAGGAAACGGAATATTTCGTTCGCATGGGCACTGTCAGTAAATGGCGGCACCCGAAACTCCATGAATATAGTAAAAAACTTTTAAAGTTGTTTAATGCCAAAAAAGGAGCACTTGTACTAGACGCGGGAGTGGGTACTGGAATCCATGCCATTGAAATAGCCAAACTTTGTGATGTAGTTGGTTTAGATGTGAGCCGAGAAATGCTAACCATGACGAAGTTGAGTATCAAAAGGTTGAATATCAAGAGCATCCATTTGGTTTTAGGAGATATTCAGAACATGCCTTTTAAAAATGAAGCCTTTGATAAAGTTTTTGCGTTAGAACATTACTTCCATGTTCCAGATTATTACAAAGCGGTTTCTGAGTTAATAAGGTCAACGAAATTTGGCGGAATGCTACTCATAGAAGTTTTTAACATGTTTCACATTTCAACTTGTCTAGAAAAACTCAGCCATATACTTTCTGAATTTCTACGTAAAGAATCGCCACCATATCATATACGAACCCCGAAAACGATTCTGAAACCATTTCAAAGTTTCCATTTTAAAGTTTATGGTTTCCATGTTTTAATGCCTACATGGCTTCCTAAAGTTGGCTATAAGTTTAATTTTGCCCGTAAAGAACCCTTTTTCTCAAAGTTGGGGGAAAGAAGCTTGTTCAAAATGCTCGGTGTTCAATTAGTTGTTAAAGTAATAAAGCTCAATAAAAATGCATATGCGGAGCGATAAGTTTCATGCAACCTTCTCTGAAAAAATACCTAAAAAGTTTAAGAGTAAGAGGAAAACTTTTCGCAAACTTATGGACTACAGTAGCTTATCCTAAAGATAAACTCAAATTTTTAATACTTAACATACTAGGCAGTTTACCGCTTCCACAAATATTCGTAGTAAAAATTTTGGACACTTTTACTCCCATTTTGACAAATGTTAAACTTAAGATATATGGAGTTTATTTTGTAGCCGTAGACCTAGAATCATTTGAAGTACTATTGCCTTCACATGAACCATGGCTCTGGAAGTATTTGAAGTTAAGAGAGGGGGACGTTTTCATTGATGCGGGTGCTCACATAGGTAAATACACCCTTTTAGCAGCTAAGATTACAGGTAATTCTGGTATGGTGGTTTCAATTGAACCGCATCCTAAAAATTTTGATGCAATTGCAGAAAGTGTTAAGCTGAATATGTTTAAGAATGTAATATTAGTAAATGCTGCTCTTTGGTCTGAGGAGACAACTCTTAGGTTATATGAGGGAAATGTTGCTGAGCGTCACAGTTTAGTCAAGCCAAGTGAGAAGTACATCATTGTAAGAACCAGAAGTTTAGATAGCATAATTGAGGAATTAAATCCTATAAAAATCGACTGGGTCAAAATTGATGTTGTCGGAAGCGAATTAGAAGTGCTTAAAGGCATGAATGTTGTTTTGAGTAATTATAAGCCCAGATTAGTTGCTGAAGTATGGAATGAAAATTTAAAAGATTTCATCAGTTTTCTTAGTGATAAGAATTATAAGTATTTCATCATACGGGCAGGTCATCGAGTAACGTACATATTGGGGGTGCCTCTTTCAACATGAGTGAATATGTATTGAGTTGCCCGAGTCTGTTTAAAGAATTTTATCCTCCTGTAAGATTTGATTATCCCATATTGCGTCCAAGCTCAATTTTTTCTAATGATTTTTCGCAAAAAACATGCAAAGAAATATCTAATGCATTAGATTCCCTGATTTATTTTGATGCTAAAGATGTACATAGTATCAAAGTGTTTAGAGATGAGCAAAAATTTTACTGGTTGTTTTACAATAGTTCACCTAGAAGGGTGTTGAAACGGCTTTTGAGGTTATCTAACGGAGTCGGATTGGCAACAAGTAAAGACGGTATGTTCTTTGAGAAATACTCCCTCAATCCAATATTAAAACCATGCCTACATGGTTGGGATTCGGGATACATCTGGAAGTGCAGTCCACTAAAAGTTGGAGAGAAATTCATGCTTTATTATGGAGCGGTGTCAAAAAGCGGAGAAAGTGGGATTGGTTTTGCTGTTTCGCGCGATGGTTTAAACTGGATTAAAACCAAAACCCCTTTATTAACCCCTTCGGGTAATGAAACTTCAGTAGGATCGCCCGCAGTAATGTATGATAAATCTAAAGGTATCTTTGTAATGTTATATCTCTCGAAGCCACTTAACGGTATTGGATTGGCATATAGCATCGATGGTTTGAGGTGGAAAAAGTATAAGAATAACCCTGTGATCCTGCCTATGCCGGGAAGCTTTGACGAATATATGATTTCACCTTTCTGTCTTTTAAAAATTGAAAAATGTTACATAGTTCTCTATGAAGGGATGAGTGATGAAAAATCAGCAGATTGGAAAATTGGCATAGCATATAGTTATGATCTAATTAACTGGATTAGAGACGATAGAAATCCCATACTGGAAAAGGGACCGCCTGGCAACTTTGATGATCATTTTGTTTCAGATCCTAGCGCGGTCATAGACCAAGCTATTTTAAGGCTATACTATGGATGTAAGAATAAAAAAGGTTTAGGATACGGGGGGCTTGCCCTTATACCCTTAAAGCCTAAGATTGAAAATTATTTCACAATAAATGGAAGAATGTTAAACGGAGTGATTGTTGACGCAGACAATTTCACTGACGGCGTCATTTGTCCGAAGTATGAAATGAAATCTATCTGTATGACGAGTTATACTTCGGGAGAAGTAGAAATCCAAACCCTAAAAGGTAATAGTTGGCGATGCTACGACAAGGTGTATCTTCATCAAACTGAGGTTCTAGAATACCGAATAGTTGATAATAAGGTGATTGGGATGCGGTTAAAATTTAATTGTCAAATGAAGGTAGCATTTGCCAAATGGATGCTTGAAAAGACGAGCGATGTAAGATGACAGATTCTATTGAAGATTTTGCCGTTTACGTACTTAAATTTCCAGCTTCTCATGTTTTAGGAGGCGGAAAATGGGTTACTGAGACTCAACATCTAATTGTTGTGGTGAAAACCGATTCAAACATCCTTGGGATTGGGGAAGGAACACCTTACTGGTCAAGTCTCGTGGCTGATATTAAATTTACCTTTAAAATTTTAAAAAAAGTTAAGGGTCTCAAGCTTACGGAGGCTAGAGATAATATTATAAAGCATCAAGCAACTTTACTCAAAAAAGGTAAGTTTAGAAACAATTATGGCTCTTTTTTAGCTACGGAAACTGCTGTGATTGACGCTATTGCAAAGGAGCGAAATATGGCTCTATCATATGTTCTAGGGGGGAAACCGTACAGGAATTTAATTCCAGTTTGTGGAACCATATTTTTTAAACACCCGGTGAAAATGATTGAAGAGTTAGACATGTGGGTTAGGAAAGGTGTGAAACACATCAAGTTCAAAGCACCTAATAGCCTAAACGACCTCGAGAATGTACTGAGACATTTTAAGTTGCACCTTGATAAATTAGGCCATGAAGATCTTATCCTGCGAGCAGACTTTAACGGCGGTTTTACAAAATTCGAGAAGGCATGTAAAGCGATGGAGCTTATTGAAAAATATAAAATCCATATAGTCGAACAGCCCATGCCCGCAAACATGATAAGAGATCTAGCTAAGCTTAGAAGAAGATTTTCCCCCTCAATAAAAGTCATGGTGGATGAAAGTCTAGCAAAGCCTCCGGATCTTGATATTTTTGCAAATTTTGAGGCGGCTGACATAGTGAATTTTCACCCACCAAAACTCGGCTGTCTAACTATAACTCGAGAAGCCATGATACAAGCAAAGAAACTTGGATTCGAGATACAGATAGGTTCGGCTTTGATGACCGAGATCGGATTAATTCACTACCTGCATTTGGCTGCCTCCCTTCCATATTTGGATTATCCGCTTGAGGAAATCGGACTGTTCAACATATATGGCTATTCAATCTATCATAAAGTGTTATGCATAAAGAACGGAAAAATTAAGTTATCAAGTGATCATATAGAACTATCTAATATACAATTCGATAAATTCCAACAGATAAGAACTCGTTCATTAGGATTAAATTTCATGATTGAAAAAATTATGACATTAAAACACAATAAACTTAAGATTAAGTGAAGAGGCTATTTTAACAAGGAGAGCAGAGATTGTATTAAGTAGTGGTTGTGTGTCGTAATAACTTTTGATAATTTTGTTTAATAATGAATTGTTGAAGCGGTTTGAATATGTGATGAAAGACTTAGCGGATTTGATCATTAGTTCCAATAGCGCACGCATATACGCTCATATTAAAGAGACGGTATAAGGCTCTCCTCATGACGAAGAAGGTTAGTTTAGAATCCTTCGCTATGCCCAAAATAGGCTTATTCAACGCAAATTTAATAGTTAGAAAAGGCATGTGTTATCAACTTGATATGAGTGAATATATATTTAAGTCCTGTGAAGCAGTCTGGGATAAGTATGAAGCAGCTATTGCTTAAAAAAGGTAAAGTGGTAGTAGAGGAGACACCTGACCCAATTCCCGACTCAAATGAGGTGTTAGTAGCTAACGCTTTCTCAGCAGTCAGCGTAGGCACGGAAAGATCAATTATTCTTAACGCTAAGAAAGGAAAAATACAGAAACTTTTAGAGGTCATTGGAAGTGCTGAGCTACGTAGAAAGGCGTTGGATTATATCAAATCTCATGGCATTTCGAGAAGTTATCAGGTGTGGAAACAAACATCAATGTTACAGGCAGAAAACATTCGAATCGGATATTCATCTGCTGGAATAGTAATCCAAGTTGGTAAAAATGTCGTGGATATAGATGTGGGAGACAAGGTTGCTTGTGCCGGTGTAGGTTATGCCTGTCACAGCGAACTGATAACGGTACCTCGAAATCTCGTAGTTAAGTTGCCTGATGGTGTAGACCTTTTAGATGCTTCGTTTGCAACCATTGGAAGCGTTCCTTTGCATGCGTTAAGGCTTTCTAATGTTCAACCTGGAGAATATGTCTCCGTAATTGGCACTGGATTAATCGGTCTTATAGCAGTTCAACTTGCGAAATTCGTATTCAACGCTAAAGTCGTTGCAGTAGATAAGGATGCCTTTAGGGTTCAATTGGCCAGAAATCTAGGTGTTGACATGGGGATGGTGCTAACAAATAGTAATAAACGCGAAGTGGTGAGTGAAATTTTAAATTGGACAGACAACCTAGGAGTAGACACAGCAGTAATCACGGCTGCCGGTAGAAGCAGTCTGCCAGTTAATTTTGGATTAGAAATTCTTAGAAGTAGAGGTAAAATTGTTGTTGTTGGAGATGTGCCTGTAAATGTTGATAGAGCGCTTATGTACCAGAAAGAGGCTTCGCTTATAGTTTCCAGAAGCTATGGTCCAGGCCGCTATGATCCCGTTTATGAGATCAAGGGATTAGATTATCCCATAGATTATGTAAGGTGGACTCTTAACAGGAACATGACGTCTTTCTTAGAGTTCGTGAAAGATGGTAAGGTAAAGTTAAGACCTTTAATAACCAAGATCGTCGGACTGGAAGGGGCCCCAAGCATTTATGATGAAATATTGGAGGGTAAAGGTCAATATTTAGGTCTCGTGATTTCATATGAAAGCCAAAAATACCTGAGTATGCCGTTTAAACATAGGATTGAAGTGGCAGCACCCGCTCCAATAATAACTCCAAAGTCTATCGTTGCAAAAAATAGGCGAATAAAGCTTGGTATAATAGGCGCAGGAAGCTTTGTAAGTAATGTCATACTTCCCCTTCTTCTGAAGGACCTTGCAGAGCTTTATGAAGTCATAGCTGTCTGTACAAGGCATTCTGAAACATGTAAGAAAGTGGCGTCCAAAGCCAAGGCATCATACTGCACAACAGATTATGCCGAAGTCTTGAGTGATAACAACATTGACGCGGTTATCATATCAACTCCGCATAACTTACACGCAAAACAAGCTGTTGAGGCATTAAATGCAGGTAAGGCTGTTTTCATGGAGAAACCCATCGCGTTAGATGAAGGTGAGCTTGATAAATTATACGATGTGTATAAGAAGAATTCTCTCCCAATAACTGTGAACTTTAATAGAAGGTTTTCGTTGTTTGCTTATGAAATAAGAAAGCGAGTTTCGCAAAAACCAATCTACGTAATATATAGGGTTAACGCTGGTTTTATCCCTCAAGGCCACTGGATCCAAGATCCGGAAGTTGGAGGTGGACGAATAATAGGTGAGATTTGCCACTTCATAGATTTTTTATACTCCATAGTAGGAGTCCACGCGAACGAACTTTTCGTAAGTTCAATTCCTGTTAACAAACACATAACTACAAAAGATAATGTTTCAATACTCATCAGGTGGCTCAATGGATCTTTGACAACAATAAATTACACCAGCATGGGTTCACCACTCCTGCCTAAAGAATACATAGAAATACATAGCGGCAATAAATCAATGGTGCTATATGACTTCAAGAAAATGTGTATATTAGACGAAGGAAGGCGCTGGAATATAAAACTTCCAAATCAGGATAAGGGACACAAATCACATCTTATAGAATTCGCTAAATTAGTAAGAGGTCAACAATCCAATATTCCGCCATTTGAAGAGTACATTTACTCTATGAAAATAACATTAGAAGTTGAGAAAAAACTAAGGAACCTAGCAACTCTGAGATAAAAGTTTCATCGACGTGGAGGTCTTTTATGGGTTGTATTAGGAGAATCCTGCAGAGAGTTTATTGGTGGTTTCGTACCATTTACTTTATCAGAGGGGTACGCTTCACGGCTGAGTTTAATCTCTTTCTTTCGGCTTTATTGGATGCTATTCTGTATTCTCTAGGATTTAATCGAAACCCGAAGACGGTTTTCTCTGGAATTTACTGGATTAGTGAAAATTGCTTTTTCTGTAGAGGGGGGGACTGATGATCTTTATCATTGTATACCGCATCGTGAAGGTGATGTAGAGGATTTCATAATTAAGAACCTTCAAAATGGAGATGTCTTTATTGATATCGGGGCAAATGTTGGTTATTACACTCTTTTAGGATCGAAAATTGTAGGGGAGACTGGACATGTGTTTGCAATAGAGCCTGTGCCTCAAACTGTAAAGGTGTTAAAACTTAATGTAAGCCTTAATGGCTTCAAGAACATTACGGTAATCGACAAAGCGGCTTGGTGCGTTAGCAACTTGGTAAAATTAAAAGTTCCTAGAAAAGAATTTGGATTCGCTTCAGTGTTTTGTAAAGAGGGCGCAGAAATTTATGCCGAAGCCATGCCCTTAGATAGCATGCTAATGAACTTAATAGATGACACAACGCATATCTCACTTATAAAAATTGATGTTGAAGGAGCTGAATACGAAGTTCTACTAGGTGCGAAGGAAATTTTAAAGCGCACCCACTTTTTAGTGATTGAGCTTACAAGGAAAGTGAAAGAGTGCTTAAGAATTCTTCAAGAATGCGGCTTTGAATTTTG
>JAWCEH010000051.1:0-15308 GCA_038859955.1 Bathyarchaeia archaeon
CTCTGGATAAAATACAAACGCGACTACAAAAGCGAAATGACAGACACCGTAGACCTCGTCGTAGTCGGCGCCTTCCACGGACGCGGAAAACGCGCCGGAACCTACGGCGCCCTGCTATTGGCGGCATACAACCCAGAAAACGACACCTTCGAAACAGTAACAAAATGCGGAACAGGATTCACAGACGAAGACCTAGCAAAACTACCAGAAATCATGAAAAAACACGTCATACCCCACAAACACCCAAGAGTAAACTCGCTGATAGAAGCAGACGTCTGGTTCGAACCAAAAACCGTCATAGAAGTCCTAGGCGCAGAAATAACCCTAAGCCCCATCCACACATGCGCCATGAACGCTATCCGCCAAGGAAACGGCCTAGCCATACGCTTCCCAAGATTCACAGGCAACTACAGACTTGATAAAGCAGCTGAAGACGCAACAACCACAAAAGAAATAGTTGAAATGTATCAGAGACAACTAAAGAAAATAGTTGAAAATTAAAGCTAATCTCGTTTCACCTATGCTAAATACATGCTGCATAAGTTCAAGCCACAGTCAAACTATGCATGGCGTATTATCGTAGAGTGTGAAGACTGAGTTACAAGTAAAGAAAGCAGAAGACAAAAAAGTTTTATGAAAAGCACGAACTAACCTTATTTTTGCCCTTTTAATAAGAAGACTAAGCACTAATGCCATTAACATCCCCAAAATGATTTGAACTTCCAATGTCGGAAACGATGTAGGCGCGGGCGGCGTTGGCGATGGTTTTGGGGTAGAATTTTGCTCGTTGGCTGAAATAATAATTTTTTTAGTGCTATAGAAAGTATAGGTAAAGTATATAAAAATATGCGAAACGTTTTCTGTTCTAATAAATTCTATTGGCTTTCCATCAACTAAAACGATAAAGCTACCATTCATGAGGGCCTTTGGAATGGTCACGTTACAAAACCCATTTTCAAACGTAGGCCCTGTAGAATTAAAACTCAGTTTTTTACAGCTTTCCTCAAAGAGGAAAGAAGCTATAGTTGTATTGCTAACAACTTCTATCACATATTCTTCCCGAACTTTGAAAAATCTGTGGAGGCTCCAAGGTTTTATTAACGGCTTGGAATCAAGCCCGAGATGAGGTATATCCGTGTCACCTATACCATCACCGTTTAAATCATCTCCTAAATAATCACTCCAATAATTGCCTTCCGCTCCATTATCCCATCTGATTGGTGCCTTTAAATCTACATCTTTTCCATTTGCAACAAAGTTGTTTCGATAAAAAATGTTTAAGCTGTTCTGGACTGCTGACACTACAACCACCCCGGCTGTATTATTAATAATAGTATTCGCGTAAGCCGACAGGTTAGCTATTGTAGATAAATACATCCCATAAGTGCAGTTTCTTATAACATTATATCCAATTTGAACATTCGTGGAATTTCTCACCTCTAACCCTTTGGTGCAATGCTCGATGATGTTGTTGAAAATTTTTACATGTAGCGACCCAAAGATGGTAATTCCTGATAACCCTATTAACTGACTTGTATACCCACTAGCGTTTCGAAATGTGAACCCTTGAACCTCAACATAACCTTTTATGTTGTATATATCTAAAGCATGCGAATGGCATCCTCCATCAATTATGGTTGTCTCAGGATGTTCACCAATTAGTTTAATGCTTTTATTCAAGCGGATGTTTTCTCTATAAATGCCAGATCTCACATAGACTATACCTCCTTCTTCAACTGCGTTGATCGCATCGCTGATTAGAATGTAGTCATCTGGCACAATTATTTTTGACCGTGCAAAACAAAGACGTAAATCAAAAGAGAAAGCAAAAATGTTCACTAAAATAATGATAATGACACTGAATATGATTATCAAAGCTGGACTTTTTTTCAAGATCATGTCCCTCCAACGATATCGAAATAGTACAGTTAACGAGATTTAATCTTTTTTGTTAAATCTTAAATACAACTTTAGAAAAATTATTTGTAAGTGAAGTTGGATATGCGCAAAGTTTCTTTATTGCTTCTTATTTCTTCCACAATAATAATTCCATTAGTTTCACCTAATTACGTTAAAGCGGAGGCACCCCCTATTGTGAGCATTACCCCAAGATACATAAACCTATACAATTACTCAGTAGGCGAAACATTCACGGTTAACGTTTCAATATTCAGCCCTGATATTGCTATTTGGAGCGGTCAGATCGGCATAGGCTTCAACAAAGACGTCCTCGAATGCATAAGCTTCGCCAAGGGCCCCGCCATCGACCCCACCTGGCTATGGATGCCAGGAACCATAAGAAACGACCAAGGCTACGTAACCTACAGCGGCTGGAGCTGCGTAGCCGGCCAAGAACCAGGCTGGACAGGAACAGGCACCTTCATAACATACACCTTCAAAGTTAAAAGCTATTGCGAAGATGACGTACTGTTATTTCTTACAAATAAGATAGAAGCACCAGACGCGTATTATAGAATAAAATTATGCAAAAATGTTGCCGGAGAAATTATAGAAATAACGCAAATTATCCTGGATGGTGCTGCACCTGCCGTTTTCCTCCAAACTAAGCATGATTTAGCAATAAAAAAAATCAAATGTTTACAGACCGTAGCATATGTTGGAGATGTAGTTAAAGTAGAAGTGTACGTTGAGAACAAGGGTGATTTTACCGAAGAATGCATTATAACGTTATATGCAGATCAAAATGTAAGGACTTTCTTTGATGAATATCTAATTGATACAGTTTATATTACCGGAGTAAGTCCAGGAAGCACCGTTTCTGTTCTATTCTCTTGGAATACTTCAAACGTTAAAATTGGGTCGTACTGGTTTAGCGCTATATTAAACAATTCGTCTCCTGACGCTTTCATAGAAGATAATGTGTACGTTAAAGGGGCATACTTGGGCGGTATATGTGAAAAACCTGGTGTACGTCGGTTTGATCTGGCCACGGTCTTGCTTCAATTAACGGGAAGTTTAGCTGCTCTTGTCATAACTTTACTAGTATGCATTGGCATATTCAAATTATTGATGTGTGAAAATTTTCTGAGGCTTTTCCGTAAATATTAGCTGTTCTCTTTACGACCCATATAAATGACATGCAACTAAATGACCGTTTCCGATATCTATAGTCTTTGGAATGACTTTTTTACATATGTCTCCAATGTAAGAGGGACAGCGCGTATGAAACTTGCAACCTGACGGTGGGTTCACTGGACTTGGGATTTCTCCTTTTATTACAATTTCAACGCGTTTTGATGTAGGGTCAGGGACGGGAACCGCGTTTATTAAGGCTTTTGTGTAAGGATGCGCAGGCTCGTAAATTACTTGCTCAGTTGAACCCATCTCAACTATGTTGCCCAAATACATCACAGCAATACGATCGCATAGATGTCTTGCTAGTGCGAGATCATGGGTAATGTAGAGCATTGATGCTTCAGATTTCTCGACGAGACTAACCATTAACTCAAGTATTTCAGCCCGAACTGATACGTCTAACATGGAAACGGGTTCGTCTGCCACGATAAATTTAGGATTTACAATAAGAGCTCTAGCCACTGCAACTCTTTGCCGTTGCCCACCACTTAACTCATGTGGAAACCGAAAGTAAAACTCCTCCGGGGGAGTTAATTCAACACTTTCTAGGGCTTTGTATACACGTTCCCTGATTTCATTCCTGTTTTGCACCAGGCCTTGCACACGTAATGGCTCACTTATTATATCACCAACAAGCATTCTTGGATTCAATGATTCGTAAGGATCTTGAAATATTATTTGCATTTTTCTTCTCAGCGGCCTTATCTCCTCATCTGAGAGTGGAACTAGATCTCTCCCTTCAAAAACTATTTTCCCATCTGTAGGTTTTATCAATCTAATAAGGAGACGTCCCGTTGTTGTTTTACCGCTTCCGCTTTCTCCGGCAAGCCCGAAAATTTCCCTTCTTTTAATGTCAAATGATATTCCGTCCACAGCCTTAACAAATAATTGTTTCCTGGAAATAATGCTTCTAAAAAATCCTAACCGTATAGGAAACCATTTTTTTAGGTTTTCCACACGTATCAAGACTTCATTCACTTTTTATCCCCTCATTTCGATATTAAATGGCAAGCTGCGTAATGGTTCTTTCCTACGTTTATAAAAGGAGGTTCTTTTCGTCGACATATATCCATAGCATATCTACATCTCGGGTTAAATCTGCATCCGCTAGGAGGTTTTACAAGGTCCGGTGGGAGGCCTGGAATTGATATGAGCCTCGTTTTGGGCGCCCTAATTCCAGGAAAAACGCTTAATAACCCCTGAGTGTAGGGGTGAAGCGGCTTCTTAAAAATTTCTACAACAGGCCCATATTCAACGATCTTTCCGGCATACATAATTGCGGTTTTTTCACATGTTTCTGCTATTATGGATAAATCATGGGTAATTAACATCATTGCTAAATTTAGCTTTTGCTTTAATTCTTTGAGTAGCTTGAGGACTTGAGCTGCTACAATTACATCTAGAGCTGTTGCCGGTTCATCTGTTATTAATAGCTCTGGATTACACGCTAAGGCCATAGCAATTAACGCTCTTTGCCTCATTCCTCCACTAAATTCGTGAGGGTAATTGTCTGCTCTAGAGGGATCTATATTTACTAATTCTAAAAGTTTAAAAGTTCTTTCCCAAGCTTCTGCTTTGCTTGTTTCAGGTTCGTGGGTTAAAATAGCCTCGACAATTTGATCCCCAATCCTGTAAACTGGGTTTAGTGCGTTCATGGCACCTTGAAAGACTATGGATATCCCTTTCCATCTTATCTTTTTCCTCATCTCTTCTTCCGGGATAGGAACGATGTCCTTGCCCTTGAATAATATTTTTCCTCCTACAATTTTTCCTCCCGGTGGAAGGATTTTTAGGATGGATAATGCTACGGTTGTTTTTCCACATCCTGACTCTCCAGCAAGTCCTAGGGCTTCTCCTTTTTCTATCTGAAAAGTGACATTTTCCGCTGCTCTAACAACTCCGCTCAGTGTGATGTAGTGCGTTGTTAATCCTTGAACATCGAGGACGCTCATCTTTTCATGCACCACGTTCAGCTTGTTCTAGTAGTTTCCATGTGATTTAAGCCTTTGCTTCGGGAAAGGTAAAAATAAATCTAAGCTGATTTTTGTTTAGTGGGATTTCGTGTGAAATCTGAGGGTATTTGGGAGGATGTTAGCGTAGATTTATGCGAGTTGATAGGACATGTAGAAAATTTTTTAAGGAGTAAAGGATTAAAAATAAAAAGGACTAATTTCGGAAAAAGTTTTAAAATTTGTGTTGGTGAAGGGGATTTTTGTGTAGAAATTATAGGCAATTCTCGGAAATTTAAAGTTGTTGTATCATACGGGAATAGGTTGCAACACTTTAAAATTTTGGGTCCCACCTTCTCATTATTTTTTGGTGGGGGGATCATGCTTAAATCTTTAAGGGCTCAAGAGTTTTTTGAAAAACTAGAAAGAGAACTTTGGGATTATCTCAGCCGGATTATTGATCATTTAAATGGAATTAACCTTCGTTGATGAAAATGTCTGCGTGTGGGATTAACACTCGTCCTGCAAATACATATATATCAATCATTATATCCCCAAGGCATAGTTGGATTTCTTTGTTATTTTGTATACACTTTTTAATAAAGTCAGCGCTTTCTTTTTTATTAGCTAGGTTAATGGATAAATTGTATTTTTTGCTAATACTTGAATGGGGATTGATAAGTTCACCAGGTTCCTCTTTAAACCATACACGACTATAGGTTAATTCCTCATTTATGTTATCCCTTATTAAATATAATCTGAACATTAGTGAGACTATCCTTATGCCCATGTATTTGGTTGGGTTATGAATTGTTACGTTTAACATCAGTGCTATTCTGTACTCTTCTGTGAAGATCAAGGGGCCTCTGGTTACGTTTAATGTGAGTTTTTTGATTCCGTCATAAAATTGTAAGTAGTTTAGTGTGGGATCCCATAATGTTGTTATTGAAAAGGCTGCAATTATCACTATACAGTATATCTCAACGTCTTTTTTGGTAATTTTCATGCTAAAGCTTAATTAAATTAAGGAGTAAATAAGTTTTAGGTTGTGATATGAATCGTTTTAAATTCGTGGTTGTGGTGATAGCTTGGGGGATTGTGCTAGCATCTATTATTTTGCAGAATCTGTATCGAGGTCTGACGCTCGATAGTGTGGGATTAGCGTCGATTTTTTTGATAAGTTTCTTTGCCGGGATAATAATTGGTGATTTGCGACTTATTGCTTTCGGTTGGTTTTTTAGTCTAATCTTTTCAATGACGCTGGTTTTCTTTGTCTTGTGTTCCCCCGTTTTTTTAGGTTTAGTCTGGGATGGGGGTATAATCCATGAGTTCTATGCTGGTGTTATTGTTATGATTTTTAGAGCTGTTTTTCCTACAGTTGTTATGATATGTCTTTTTGCATGTTTCTTAGGAGGATTGGCTGGAAATCTTTTTTCTATTTAAACCGTTATCTTCTTTGCCTAAGTTTTGGATTTAGCACTTCATCAAGGGCGTATCCTATTAAAATGAAGGATAGGGAAACAAGTGCTATCGAAATTCCTGGAGGAATAACCCACCATGGTTTGTCGACTCCTTGATTATATTGCACTTCATTGAGCATTCTTCCCCATGATACTACGAGGGGGTCAAAAAGTCCTAGCCAACTAAGTGCTGCTTCGCTTAGGATTGCAGATGGAACAGAAAGAGCAAGGCTTACATATACAAGCGACATCACGTTGGGCAAGATATGTGTTGTCAAGATGTGTGTTGTTCCAGCACCAGCGGCTTTAGCTGCTTCGATGAATGGTCGTTCTTTTAGGCTTAAAGTTTGAGATCTGACTGTTCGGGCGAAACCCATCCAACCAAGCAGTCCTATTATCATTATTATATTCCATATCGATGAGCCGAGCACAGCTACTAATACAAGGAGTAACGGTAGGGATGGTATTACTAGTAATGCGTCTGTGAATCTCATTAGGATTTCATCTAGCCAGCCTCCGACATAACCGGAGACTATGCCCACTATTAGTCCTAGGAAAACGGAGAGGATTGCTGAGAGTAACCCCACAAATAATGATATTCTTGCGCCGTAAACTAGTTGACTGAATATGTCCCTTCCTTCGTGGTTTGTTCCAAGTAATCCATAGGTGTTGCCGTAGAGTTTTAGATTGAGGTCATCTATATATGCTGAGAAGTTTACTGGTTGTGTTTTTTCGTCTATTAAAGTAAGTCTTATTCCAAATGTGTAAATTCCAGGACTGGAGAAAATCACTGCCGCCGCGTCTTGTGTTAGGTTTCCTGAGACAATCACTCTTATTGTACTTTCGTAGGAATCTAATGCGTAGGGTGGGTTCTTCCAGCCTGTTGAACTGATTTCTTGAGTTGTCCATAATATTGTTTCGTTAGAGTCCCTTCTTATAAACACGGCTAATTGGGCTTCTCTGATGTTTTCTGTTCCGTCCAGCTTTATTGCAATCGTCGCAAGGAAACGTTTTGGTGGGTTTATTGATTTATAGTTGAAACTACTTATTAACTCTGCTTGCACTGTGCCTTCTGGTGTTGATCCCGGGCGGTCAAATAAAATTTGGGCACATCCAGGGCCGCTTTCGCTTCCAGCTGTACCGTTCCATAGTAGGTCAAAGTAAGGGCTTGTTTGGGAGAAATTCCAGTATTTAGGTTGTAGTGATGCTAGGGTGTCAAAATGAGGGTCTTGGGTTATTTGGAAGTTTTCGTTATATAGTTCCGGTCTTCCTGTTATGTATTTTAACCATGTTGGAAATGCATAGTCTCCTGCTACGTATCGTTCATAGGGACTTGTTGGAGCTATTACCGGGGCTGCTACAGCTAATATTATGTAGAAGGCTAGTATTCCCATTCCGACGATAGCTCTTTTGCTTCTGAAGAAGATTTTCATGAAATTTTTAAATTGAGATAACCTAAAGGCAAGTTTTGATTTGTATTCTGTCGACATATTGGATCACTCATATTTAATTCTTGGGTCGACTACCCCGTAGGCTAAGTCCGCTATGAAGTTTGCTACTATAACTGCGAGGGCTATTATATAAAACATGGCTTGTAATACTGGATAGTCTTTAAAGTAGACAGCCTTCCAGAGGTATTCTCCTAGTCCAGGGTATGTAAAAACTTGTTCCGTTATTATAGCTCCTGTGAATAGGTATCCAAAGGATAGGGCTACGTTTGTTATTAGTGGGAGTGATGCATTTTTTAATGCGTGTTTGAAGAGGATTACTCTGTCGCTTACTCCTTTTGCTTTGGCTGTGGTTATGTAGTCTTCTGTTAATGTTTCGAGCATTGTGGCTCTTGTTAGGAGGAGGTAGCCGCCATAGGAGAAAATCGTAAGGGTGAGAAGTGGGAGGAAGAGATGGTACATTCTGCCAGCTATGACTTCGAAAATGTTTTGAGGTGGGTTTATTGCCCACTCTCTGGGCCAGGCGCCGGCACCTGGGAACCAGTCTAGGTAAACGTGGAATATTAGGATTAGCATCATTCCTATCCAGAAGGATGGTAAGGAATATGTTGTGAGGGATGCTATAACAGAGGCTGAGTCATATAGAGAGCCTCTTTTGTGGGCTGCGTAGACGCCTAGTATGACGCCTATTATAATAGATAGGACAGTTGAGAGGCCGACTAGGAGCAGCGTGTTTGGTATTCTGCGTAGGACTTCTTCGGCTATTGGTTGGGTTGTGTAAAAGGAGTAGCCGAAGTTCCATGTGAACATGTTTACTATGTATTTATAATATCTTACTTCTAATGGTTGGTCGAGACCGTAAATTTTCTTCACCTCTTCTATCATTTCAGGCTTCATTTTTCCTGCTGATATAAAGAATTGCATGGGGTCTCCAGGCATGAGTTCGAAAATTATAAAGTTTATTGTGAGGACAAACAATATGAGTACTATGGACTTTATTGCCCTCTTTATTATATATGATCTCAAACCCAATTCGTTAGCTCCCTTTTCTTGTTTGACTCCGATGTTTTATTTTAGTTTTTAGGTTTTAATGTTTATTTTTGTCGATAGAAGAAACTTCTGGAAAAATTTAAATTTAGGTTTTATTTATTATAGTTTGCCGATTAAGGGAAGGGAGAGGAAAAATTTCATGAAGTCTAGAATGTTGTTGTATTTGATGGCTATCGTTGCGATTGGTTTGTTAGTATCTGTGATTCCTGCGAGGGCTGCTGGTCCGCAGACTGGTACTTTGTTGATTCACATTTACTATCAGCCGGATATTGAGAATGCTGACTTGGAGAAGGGTATTCTGGACATTAACGATTGGCCTTTAAGCAGTGAGTGGATTTCGAAGTTTGCGAAGATGCCTGACAAGATTACTATGAGGGAGTATACTGAGATTGGTATGATGGAGTTTGACATGAACAATCAGAAGTGGCCTACTGGCTGGCCTGGCTTCTATGATGAGAATGATCCGAGGCATGTTGCTGCTCTACATTTCAGGAGGGCTATTGCCCACCTGACGAACAAGGATAGGATTGTCACCGACATTCTTAAAGGCCTTGGGTATAAGTTGACGACGCCGCTGGTTCCAGCCTTGAAGGCATATGAAAAACCTGGACTGAAAGATTACGAGTACAGCCGAATTAAGGCGTTGGATGAGCTTAGGGAAGGAGGTTTCTACTTGGAGGATGGACTTTGGAAGTGGGGGGACGGCGAAGTTTTGCCGAAGTTGAAGATTTACATTAGGCTGGACGATCCTAACAGAATGACTGCTGGTCAGTATTTGGTTGAGGAGCTTAAGGCTATTGGCTTCACTGATGCTCAGCTGGATGTTAAGATTACTGAGAGGGCTGTCTGCTACCAGTATGTGATGGTTCTCTACGACTATCACATCTATACTGGTGGCTGGAGCCTCAGCGCCGACCCAGACTACCTCTACGACCTTTGGAGCAGCGAGTACTATGTTGGTTGGGGTGCTCCAGAGGTAGGCTGGGCTCCCAACTATCCAGGATTCTGCCATGAAGAGTTCGATTTTTGGGCTGGAAAGCTGAAGTATTCTGCGACACCTGAGGAAGCAATGGAAGCCTCATGGAAAGCTACAGAGATATTCCTTAATATGGAGCCTATTGTGCCTTTGTGGTCTGCTGCGGCTGTTAAGGCCTACAAGGCTGGCTCCACAGGAGTTGTGAATATTGACGGCTATGGAATTGACAACGGCTACACGTTTCTGAGGATGACTGGAAAGGCAGCGGAGGACGGAAAGATTGACTATGGATTTAAGAGTGAACCTGAAGCCCTGCATGTTATATGTTCGCAGTGGCTTTGGGACTGGAATGTCATAGGCTTAGTCTACGACAGCCTTATAGGGCGCAATCCCTTCGACCTTTCGAAGTTTGTTGGATGGCTGGCAACCGATTGGGGCGTTGGAACATGGGACATGGGCAACGGCAAGAATGGAACAGAAATCTGGTTCAAGATAAGGGAAGGTGTAAAGTGGCATGACGGCAAGGACTTCACAGTGGACGACGTCATATTCTCATGGCAGTTCACAAAGAAGTGTGGAGCTGGTGTGGCCTGGAACTATGCAGCTGTGAGAGACATGAACTGTTCATGGTCCGTAACTAATGACACAGGCAGCTACGCATTTATAAGATATAACAAGGTGAGCCAGTTCTTCCTAATAAGTGCTGGAGGCCTACCGATAATACCAAAGCACATTTGGGAGAGTCGTTTCCCCAACTGGAACACTACAGAATTTGTTCCTGCAGCTGTCAGAACTTATCATCCATGGGAAGTTAAAAAGATCGTTAATGGTGTAGAGCTTACTGAAATGATTGGCACAGGTCCATGGATATACCCGTATGGTGGATGGATTAAGGGGCAAACAATAACGCTAAACGCCAATGAAGGCTTCTACCGTACTGTTGAGGAGATTAATAGTGACATAACTGATTGGTTCTGGAAATACAGAGGTGACGCCAGCGCCAAATACTACACGCCTGGAAGGGACGTGGGCGTTATTAGCGGTCAAGACATAGTTTTGGTTGTGGCCCACCTAGAGGAGCTTGGAAAGCCCTACAAAAGTGCATGTGACTTCAACAGTGACGGCCATGTAGACTTCTTTGACTATGAGCATGTCTACGCATGGTATGGAAAAATAGTCGGCTAGGAGGCAGACAAAATGAAGGTTAAAGGTTTATTGTTGATTGCAGCCCTGCTGACCTCATCGCTGATGCTGATTTCCCCAGTTGCTGCACCCACAAACAAGTTCTACCTAAGCCCAGCAGAGCAAAGCGGCCACGTTGGCGGAACAGTGTCCTTCAATGTTATGATCGACAGCTTCAGCAACCTAAACGCCTACCAATTCGCCCTAAGATGGGACCAATCGGTGCTTAAGTTCAAGAATATAACGTTTGTTTGGCTGATCACCCAGGGACCAACAGATAACGCGTACACAGTTTCAATTGTTGGAAACGAATTGACAGCCAGCGAATGGTTAATGGATCCAGACCTGGGCGTATCAGGCACAGACAAGGTCTTCGCGACTATAGAATGGGACATCGTGGCTGGAGGAGAAACCAAAATAGAATTTATAGAAACCAGATACTGGAAACCAGGCGCAGACGAAGTAGAATGCACCGCTGTTAACGGCTTCTTCTACACTGAAGAACCCTTTGTAGACTTTGTATGGACGCCGACTGGCCCGAGGGCTAACGAAATCGTGACATATGACGGTAGATTGAGCAAACCCACAGAAGCAGCTGTAGGAGACTTCCCACCTATGGATGGTGTTGTCGACTCATACGACTTAGGCGTTATGGGCGGAGCCTGGGGTGCCTTTCCAGAAGATCCTAACTGGAACCCCTACTGTGACCTTGCACCTGACGGTGTTATAGACTCCAGTGACTTAGGTGTCTTAGGGGCTCACTGGGGTGAGTTTGGAAACTATATAGCTGAATACTACTGGTATATAGACAACGAGCTCGTGAGTACGGAGCCTACAGCAACATATGTTTTCAATAGCTACAGCAAGACGGCCCACAACATAACTTTGGTATGCGTTGACTCTGAAGGCGACAGCTTCGCAAAAACCAAGATGCAGGTGATAGACCGAGACTTAGCCATATTCAGCATATGGCCTTCACCAGAAGACTACATGGGCTCCATAGTGTGGAACATTCCATCAGGCAAATACGTTATAGTGATGGTGAGAATAGCCAACGTGGGAACAATAACAGAATACACAGACAACTCTCAGGGAGACTTCCCAAGCACTACAGCGTTAAAGCTCTATCTTGTGCATTCAGATGGTACAGAAGAAGTTATCAAGCCGCCGATACCAGGGGTGGATGGCTACTACGGTAGAAGACTCAGGCGTTACAGATATGCGTTAGATGCTCAAACGTGGATCTGGAAGTATGATTGGGATCCGCTGGTAGGAGTATATCAGTGGTTCTTCTGGGACACATGGGGATTGGAGCCAGAAACAGGAGTCTACTTAAAGGCTAATTTGACCGCTGTTCCCGGAGAAACAGACTTAAGCAACAACGAGTTGTGGTTTGGTCCCTTCAACATAACTGAAGGCTTCGAACATGACATACGCATTGAGGGTATATTCACATACGATGAGGTAGACTACATCCACCCATATCCGCCGTTCCCAGGAACAACCTTTAAATTATTCTACGGCCCATACACGCCTGGCTCAATAGCCAACATAACAGTTGCATTCAGCAATATAGGCAGCCACGATGAAACCTTCACATATCATGTGTATGCAGGTTCATGGGAAAACGAAATCTGGAGCGAAACAGTCACAATAACTGTGGAGGAAGGATACGCGGAGTTCACATTCCCATGGAACACGACAGGCTATTACGGAACATACACGTTATGGGTGACCGTTGACCCCGTTGAAGGCGAAACGGGCAGATGGGCAGTCTGGGACAACAACATAAAAGAAATGTACGACACCTACGGAATAATGTTCCCATTCGCATACGACGACTGGGGAATATACGAAACCTTCCCATAAAACCACCCTAAACCCTCAAATCCAAACCCCCCTTTTTTAGAACCTCTCAAAATAGACCTCAACATTTCTCCAATATAATTTGAAAGCCAAAACTAATATACAAGCGTAAGAAATTCTAAGATAAACCTGGAGGAGCAAAATGAATCTACTAAAAAATGTGAAATGTATTATTCTTTTGACCTTTATTCTCGCCTCCATAACACAAGCAACTTCAATTTTTAAAGTTCAAGCTCAAACCACGTTGCCAACAGTCTACATACTTCCAAAACAAAACAGCTACCCGCCAGGCCAAAACTTCAACATAACAGTAAATGTTAAAGATGCGGAACTCATCCATGGCTGGATCTTCCACCTATATTGGAATCCCCAAATCCTAAACTGCACAAAAATAACTGAAGGACCATGGACAAGTCAAGGAGGCGTCTACAAAACAGGCTTCCTATACTACATAAACAACACTATTGGGAGGGCAATAGTCATGAACGCCATCAGAGGCCAATACACAGTTTCAGGAAGTGGAACCCTCGCCACCATAACCTTCCAAATTCTCCAAAACGGCCTCACAAAACTCGACCTAAACAACACGGTATTGACAAAAAGATATTTCCCAAGCACCCAAGTGGAATACATAACCCCAATCCAAGAAGACGGAAGCTTCCAAAACCCAAAGACCCAGGTTAAAACGCAACCAGAAGAAATTTTTGCTCCATCCGGAGAAAATATCACTTTAAACATCACAGCCGCCAACCTTTTCAACCTAAACCGTTGGAGTCTAAACGTAACATGGAACTCTCAAATCCTTAACCTGACAGAAGCCGTTGAACAACCATGGAACACAACATCGCCAACGACCTTCACCCAGATCATCGACAACCAAAACGGCAAACTCTACATAAACTCAACCCTGCAAACAGGCAAAGGCGAAACAGGAAACAGAACTCTTGCAACTCTGGTCTTCCAAGTCCTCAAAAAGGGTCAAACAACAATATCAATAGAGGGTGCACAACTCCTAGACAAAGACGGAGCATTCCACATAATAACAGTTGAAGGCTCAGAATTCACATCAATACCAAAACTTTCAACAAAGCCCAAAACAATAATAGACAAAACCCTCAAACCTGGATCAAAAATAACTCTGAACCTAACAATAGAAAACGTGGAAAACCTAAACCATGTAAGCTTAAACCTCTCATGGAACCCGCAAGTGTTAAATTTAGATGAAGTTGAAGAAGGCCCATTCATGAAAACCCAGGGAAACACAAACTTCATACACCATATAAGCCAAGAATATGGAACAGTTCAAGTTGAGATCAGCCTTCCAAGAGGTGTAGGCTCCAACGGAACAGGGGTCTTGTCCATATTCAATTTCACGGTTAAGCTTGGAGAACGCTTCAAAATCAACATAACAAGCACTTCGCTATTAGACATTAACGGAGAAGAAATCCTCCACGCTGTTGAAGGGACATTTTTTGACAATAGAGCCCGTGACATACTGGTGCAAAGCATCCAATTGTCCAAAGAAACTGTAAGTCAAAAAGAAGTTCTTACGATTAGAGTAACTTTTCTAAATAACGGCACAACAATTGAAAGCTTCACTTATACAATAAAGTTTGGAAGAGCAATAATAGATAGGGGCATTGTCGAAAACCTACAACCATTGGAATCAACAGTTGTGGAAGCCCTATTCAACATTGGGGAACTTCCACCAGACATCTACGAAATCAAAGTTTCCGTCCAATATCTACCAGAGGAGGAAAGCACATTAAACAATGTTGGAACAACAAGCGTAAATGTTACAGGGACTCAAGGTTTTATTTTACCATGGGAAATCCTCGCCGCCTTAACAATAATTGTAATCGTCGTTGTGGCAGCAATATTCGCATATTCTATTTCGAAGAGAAAGGCTGCAAAGGCAAAATAGAAGATAATACCACAAACTTTTTTAAATTCCATTTCATAGATTTCTAATGCCAAAAGGAGAAGGGAGATGAAGAATGAAGGCTAAATATTTAACAATGCTATTGACAATAGTCCTCCTACTAGGTGTGACCGCACCCCTCCTTAAAACAGTCAAAGCTCAACAGTCACCTATCGTCAGAGTTGTCCCCCACGAAATAGGACCATTAGGCCCGGGTCAAGTATTTACAGTTTCAGTTGAAGTTGAAAGCCCTGATATTGCTATTTGGAGCGGTCAGATCGGCATAGGCTTCAACAAAGACGTCCTCGAATGCATAAGCTTCGCCAAGGGCCCCGCCATCGACCCCACCTGGCTATGGAT
>JAWCEH010000052.1:0-15193 GCA_038859955.1 Bathyarchaeia archaeon
TGCTCTGGAACACTTCTCTGGATCTCCTCCAAATTTAGCTTTTCCATATCCGCTTACATGTACAATGACAATTTTCGGGTTCACACTTAATATTTGCTCATCTGAAATCCCAAATCTCTCTTCCAGCCAGACCATATTCTCGATGAAAATATCGGATTGATTAATGAGACCATAGAAGATCTCCTTTCCCTCCTCCGTTCTAAGATTAAGGGCTATGTGAAGCCTATTTCTTACACCGGAAGCATATTCAGAACCTATCCTTCTTCCATCCCCCTCTATAAAGGGGCCCACGTACCTCCACGATTCCCCTTCGGTGCTCTCAATGTGTATTAATTCGGCGCCACAGTCCGCTAATAATATGCCGATAAATGGGCCGGCAACTATGCTTCCAGCACTTAGAACCCTTATTCCACTTAAAGGTCCAAAAGATGGAGCAAAAAGGGGAGCACTTTTCCTTCCAATATTTCTAAGGGATTTCACCGTTCAAAACCTCCATAGAGCATATAAATTATGGTTAAGATATTTTTCTCATAGCTAACCCCTATATTTCCGTTATGAAACCACCAACCAAATTTAATTAGAATAGGAAAACGGTTCTTTTTAAATTTTTTGGAAAAAAGTATCCTGGTGGGGCATATAGTAATACTCTTTTAAAAGCTTATCCACTAAATTACTAAATCATCTTGTTGAGGAATAAAGCATGCAACTCTATCTTTCTTATCAGCCGATAGTAATGTCCGTTGTAGCTCTTGCTGGGTGTGAATACGCTTATCGCGAAATGATGGATTATTGCTTAATTTTTCCGACCGACATAAATATTATATGCCTAACCTGTTTTCTAATCAAGCCTATATTGGCTGCAAGGGATCCCAAACAATCTGTTAAAATACTAGTATATGAGATGCCAATTCGCGGTTCTAGTGGCCACGTGATTATGAAAACATCTTTAGATAAACGTGACTATAACGATTTGATCCTTAAACAGACGTAATACTGAAGAAAAGGAGAAAAACGATATTTACGGTGTTTTTATGAAAGGAGATCGTAGAAGGTTAACCCTGCTTTCTTTATCCTCGCAGGCGCCCAAAGTTAATCGTTTACTGGGGCTTTAATGCTGCTGTAAGCGCTCCTCATCTTTACGCTCTCTCCTTAAAAGCCAAGAAGAACGGCATTAATAAGAATTATATATTAGTTTAGTGCAACATATTATTAAAAATTGACTATAGCTAAAAATATTCACAAAATAATGATTACGTGATAGAACCATGACCAGTGAAAACCTACTTACGGTTAATGGATTAACAAAACGGTTTGGAGGGCTTATAGCAGTTGAGAACTTGAGTTTTAACGTTAAAAAAGGCGAAATTTTAGGGCTAATAGGACCAAATGGTTCTGGAAAAACAACTGTAATCAACTTGTTAACTGGCTTTCTTCGTCCAGATGATGGGAAGATCTTCTTCGATGGAAAGGATATAACTGGTCTTCCTCCTCATCAGATTTCCAGGATGAAAATAGCGCGAACTTTTCAACTAACTAAGCCATTTTTTAACATGTCTGTGTTAGACAATATATGCGTACCACTATACGCTCAAAGGAGGAGTTTAGGCAGAAATTTAAGGCAGGAGGCTATACGAATTATGGAACTTTTGGAATTAACTCCATGGGCAAATGAACTGCCTAAAAACTTGCCATATGGATGCTTAAAAAAGTTAGAACTTGCTAGAGCGTTGGCGACGCGACCTAAACTGCTATTATTAGATGAAGTGTTTAGTGGGTTGACAGCCGAAGAAATGGACAACCTCATAGAAATCATTAAAGATCTAAATAATAAGGGTATGACATTTATTGTTGTTGAGCATATAATGAAAGTTGTTATGAAAATCTCTAACCGCGTACTTGTGCTTTCCTCTGGTAAAAAAATAGCTGAAGGAAAACCGGAGGAGGTCAGTAGAGATGAAAAGGTTATTGAGGTCTATTTAGGGGGAAGAGCATTTGCTCCGCGTAAATAATATAACTGTTTTTAGAGACAACATACGAGTGTTAAATGACGTAAGCTTATATGTCAAAAAAGGAAGTTGCGTTGGAATAATTGGTCCTAATGGTGCAGGAAAATCAACGCTTCTTTACTCAATTATTGGCTTAGTAAAAGTTAAAAAGGGGTCTATAATCTTTATGGAAAGAGACATAACTAATCTTCCTATTTCTGAAAGAGTAAAACATGGTATTTCTATCTGTCCGGAAAGAAGAAGGTTATTTCCTGAAGCTACGGTGCTAGATAATTTAAAAATGGGCGCTTATACATGTAAGGACAGGAAAAGCTATAGAGAAAATCTATCAAAGATATTTGAGTTATTTCCGGTGCTTGAAGAGAGAAAGAACCAAAAAGCCGGTTCTCTAAGTGGCGGGGAGCAACAAATGCTCGCGATCGGCAGGGCCTTAATGTCTAAGCCTAAGCTTTTATTGTTGGACGAACCCTCTTTAGGCTTATCTCCTATTATGAAATATAAGATTTTTGAGAAAATTATTGAGCTTAAGGATAAAGAAAACATTACAATAGTGCTTGTTGAACAAGACGCTTATATGGTTTCGAGTGTGGCGGATAAGATATATGTTCTTGAAGGTGGAAAAATTTTAATGGAAGGTGATAAAGAAATTATTTTTAGAGACGATAGAATAAGAAAAGCTTACCTAGGTATGTAAAAAAGGAAAAGGTGATAATATTTTATTTCCACCAAGGTGCTTTTTCGAATTCTTTCTGTGCAAGCTCCTTTGGGTATATTACGTAAGGTTTACCATTCTTCCACTGCCATACTACTGGCATTATGTATCCTGGCTTGAGGTAGATTGGATGGTGAGTGCGTGCATCCATGCGAACCCTCCCTCGTATACCTATTATTTCAACCTCTTCGAGAGCTTGTATTACGGCGTTAGGATCCGTAGTACCTGCCTTTTCTATGGCAGCCTTCAAAAGATATGCTCCTTCATATGTCTGTGCAGCTTCCATTGCAGGCAATATACCATATTTTTTGTAATATTTGTTGCAGAACGGTATGGTATTTTCAGTCATCGATACGTTTGCAATCCACGTACCGGACACCATGTAATTTGATACATCTACTCCAATCCACTCTGAAAACTGAGGCATGCCAACAATAGATAGAATAGTAAAGTGAGGTATTGGGAACCTCCTTTCGTACATTTGTTTGTAAAACGTAAATTCCGCACCGCTCCAAACCCAGTGAGCCAGCACATCGGGATTAAGTTGTTCAATTCTTATAATCTCGCTTGTGAAATCCTTGGACCCGGGGGCGACAAAAATTTTCTCAATTAAATTAATTCCAGCTTCACGGGCAAAAATTTCTTGGTATTCACCGTTCCTTCGGCAGGATTCAAAGTCTTCAGCTAAGTAAACATAAGATTTTGCATGAAAGATTTCACGCGCTATAGTAACAAAAAGTTTGGCCTCATCATTGTAGTATGCATGCATTGTGAAGAAGTTCCTGAATTTTTGGGGATCTTGTAGAAATAATGCGGTAGGACCAGGATTGCTGAGGCACAGGTAAGGGATTCCAGACTCAGCTATCATATCTTGCACTGCGAAAACATTGCCTACGGTGAAAATTCCGGCAATTATGTGAACTTTATCTATGTCGATAAACCTTCTAACCGCTGATACAACTTTATCAGTACTTCCCTCGTTATCAATTATAATAACATCAACATGCCTCCCAAGAATGCCGCCTTTCTCATTTATTTCCTCTATGGCCATAGCAAATCCTCTCCAAAGGTCCTCTCCAATTTTAGAGTACATTCCTGTCAAAGGAAGGGTGACGCCTATCTTGATGGATTCGGCGGGCGCGAGACGGAGACCAACAGGATAGTAGACTACACCAGCAATTATAGCCACAATAACTATCATTACTACTATTATAGCCACTTGAACTTTAGTTATTGCATGTTTATCCAATCTCTTCCCCCATTTAGTAGTTAATTTTTAAAGTCTATTTTAATTTTTCTGCATTCCTGCTAGAAATGGTTATAAATTATTCATGTGCGCTATAAAATATTGTTTGGACAGACTTTTCCTCTATTAGCTTTATGAAATCCCAGGTTTACTTGCCATCTCATGGGGCATCTGCTTCCTCTCTCGACGACTGCGCTTATAGTAAAAACTAAGAGGTGATAATCATCTGCCTTATACTAAATAACTCTGCGGAAAACTATTCTCTGAGAATCTTTACATTCTCTATATCTTACTGGAAGAGGACGAGAAGAGACTGATTAAAAGAGCAGGTAGAAAATTAGCAAATCCATGTTATGCTATTGCCTTAACAGGTGCCGGAATCTCCACGCTTTTAAAAGAACTGTTCATTCTTCCTGTCCAAGCCAGCCCAACCATATCCTTAATTCTTTTCAAAAAACAATATTATGGTTTTGATTAACTGGGGTGGCGCGGTTAGAAGATTTTCTGGGATGGTTCATACCATGTTCTCCTTTATTCCTGGATCCTTTATTGGGCTTTATATGGCTTTGGATTTGGCTTCAGTCTGCTCCTCTCGCTCACCGCATTCGTGGCCATAGTCCCATTCACTGATAAAACGAGTGTAGAAGGCTTTTTCTTAAAAATTTTCAATGTTGAATATTGAAGAGATTGGATGGGATTCTTAATACCGTTATATATTAAGGTCCTTCGATGGAAGAGAAGAAGTTTGTTGCCACAATATTTAAGGATTGGTATGGCTGGGAATGGTTTCCCATAGTCCTCTGGACGCTGAGCATAAGAAGATTTGCTGTACTGGAGAGAAGTAGACTTGAGAAAAAGTAAGCAATAAATAGATTCCTGTCCTCCCATGGAATCAATGTCCCAGCAATGTTATATGTTAGCCCAGAAGAGAAAATCATCATCCAGGAACATATTGAGGGCACAGCTGCTTCTAAAGTGATCAAACAACTATGTAGAACTATGAGGGAGAAGAGCAATCATCGTATAATTTCTAATGAGGAAAGACTTATTTTTAATAGAGTTTTTATAAAAATAAATTAAACAAAAATTTGGTCAGAGGAAAAAAGATGGTTGGCGGATATGCTGGTAAAATTCTGAGAGTTAATCTTTCTACTAAAGAATTTCGTGTAGAATATTTAGATCTCTCACTGGCGAGGGGTTTGCTTGGCTGTTTGGGTATCGCCTCTAAGATTATGCTTGAAGAAGTAGATCCAGGTGTAGATCCATTTAGGCCGGAAAATAAACTGATCTTCTTAACAGGAGTTCTGACCGGCTCCATGGCTCCATCAGCATGTAAATCCATTGTCGTATCAAGGTCCCCTTTAACGAATATTTGGGGCGAGTCTGTTTTCTCAGCCAATACTGGGATCGAGCTCAAGCGGGCCGGGTACGATATGATTATAATTGATGGAGCGGCGGATAAGCCGGTCTACCTGTGGATACATGATGGTGACATTGATATTAGAGATGCAAGCGGCTTCTGGGGCATGGATACATACACAACCTGTGAAGCCATTAAGAAGGACTTGAACGAGAAGAAGGCTGCTGTTGTATGTATTGGTATGGCTGGCGAGAAGCTCGTTAGATTATCCTCTATTATAAGTGACAATGGCAGGGCGGCGGGACGGTGCGGTCTAGGCGCTGTAATGGGTTCAAAGAGGTTAAAGGCTATAGCTGCTCTAGGCTCTAGAACCATAGAAGTTGCTAACCCAGACCTCCTTAATGATCTGAGGAAGGAGATAGTGAATATTACAAGGGAGCGTTTAAAAGCTCTCTCAGATTATGGAACCGCTAGAGGTGTTGTGGCGTTTGAGGAGATGGGGAATTTACCAATAAAGAATTGGACGAAAGGCAGTTTTCCAGGAGTCGAGAAAATATCGGGTGTGAGAATGGCTGAGACGATTTTAGTAGGTAAGAAAGCCTGTTTTGCATGTCATATAGCTTGTGGGAGATATATTAGGATAAGTGAGGGGCCGTATGCCCCCCTTGAGGGTTATGGCCCGGAGTATGAGACCGTAGCTGCTTTTGGGCCTCTCTGCATGAACGATAATTTAGAGGCTATAGTGAAAGCAAATGACCTATGTAATAGGTTTGGGCTAGATACAATATCTACTGGTGCAACAATAGCTTTTGCAATGGAATGCTACGAGAGAGGCATAATAACTAAAGATGATACTGGAGGGATTGATCTTAGGTGGGGAGACCCGGACATAATAATTAAAATGGTTGAGCTTATAGGTCGGAGAGAGGGTATCGGCGCCATATTGGGTGAGGGATCTATGAGGGCTGCCGAGAAGATAGGTAAGGGCGCTGATAAATACGCTATGCACGTCAAGGGACTTGAAATTCCGATGCACAGCCCATATCGGTTTAAAGAATTGGGGCTACAGTACGCCGTATCTGAGAGGGGAGCCTGTCATCTAAGAGGACTCTCCATGATTCCAGCTAGAGGAACCCTTCTTCCAGAGATAGGGCTTGATAAGCAGGTTAACGGATTCACAATTAAAGGGAAGGCCCGCATAGTTAAGATTATGCAGGATATATGCCGCGTGATAGATGCGCTGGGGCTGTGCAAGTTTGTTTATCTCTCTGGTGGGGTGTCGTTGATAAAACTTTCTCAACTTTACACTGCTGTGACCGGATGGGAGACAACACTGAATGAATTAATGAGAGCTGGGGAGAGGATATGGATCCTTCAGAGAATCTTTAACGTGAGAATGGGCGTAAGACGAAAAGATGATACATTACCTAAAAGGTTCCTTGAGGAGCCCCTAAATGAGGGGGCGGCTAAGGGGCAGATTGTTGAGCTGGAGCCCATGCTCAACGAGTTTTACGCAGAAAGGGGATTAGACCATGAGGGTAGACCGAAGAAGGAAAATGTCCTCAAATTGGGCTTAGATTTCGCCGTTAAATATATTGCTTGGTGATAGGGAATGAAATGGCTGAGGTTAAACTAGTGCTTTTAGACGAAGACTTTAGAAGAATTTTTGGAGCGAAGAAGTTACATTTAATCTTCTCGAGGGCTTGGCTATTAAAGAGCTACCATGGATGATTGTCCAAAAATACAAAAATAATGGGAGTTACATTAAAAGCTGGGACGATCATAACGCTCAATGGCCAAAACATAGAGTTTCTAGGCGGAATTAACGCCAAGTTATCCAATAGGGATAGAGTCACAATAATCCCCCAATAGATGGTGGCTAAGATATATGACAGGGTTCAATGAAAGTTAATGTGGGCGCCTAAATGCCGCTCGTCAATGAAAAGAATATACTTCCGCCAGCTTTCAGAAATGGACGAGCGGTTGGCGCATTTAATGCAAACAATATGGGAAATGGTCTGAAGCAATAATATAGAAGTACTGTGGAAAATTATACCATAGAGTGTAGTAAGGCTAATAGATAAGCTGAAACTCAAAGAATAAAGCATGGCTAAGCTTACTTGGCTAGCATAGCCTTGTATAATATTCCAGCTCAAGCTAAATATGGCGTATATATTAGCAAGCATTAATAGGTGAAAATTATAAGGTTTCCTAAAATATCGGAAACGATGCGAAAATGATCACTAATATCAGCAAGGGGAACCAATTTTAGAATTTTCCTCCAGTATTTTTTACTAATAACGAGGAATTGATATTGTATAAGTGATGTTGTTTTAGTCCATTCAGGCGACGCATCAAATCGAGCTTTCCAACTTTCTTAAACTTAACTAAAACGCTACATAGACTTTAAGACCCAATGCTCGATCAACAAGCAACTTTAACTTTGTCCCGCAAGATGTCTCTACAAGTCTCAACAAAGCTCTCCATAAATAGGGTTCACAATTTATAAAATTATTTAAAATTTAATAAATTAATTTATTTAATTAAGTAATCTCTCCAAACTCTGTCCTTGAAATAATGTCGTCTTGCGTTTCTCGAGATAATTCAACAAAATACGCGGTGTATGTTGCAACCCTCACGAGTAGGTCTCTATATTTTTCAGGGAATTTCTGAGCTTCTCTTAACATGGTGTTGCTAATAATATTGAACTGAACGTGCTGGCCTCCACTTTCAAAGTATGTCCTAAGTAGGGAAATAAATTTTTTCATTTTTGCTTCGTCCTTTATAGCATCTGGGTTAAATTTCATATTTACAGCGGTGCCATTAGCTAGCTTTGTGAGGTCTAGCTTTGCTATAGATCTAAATGTTGCTAATGGACCCATAACATTTCTTCCCTGATGCGGAGATAAGCCACCTTCTGCCAAAGGTTCACCAGCTTTTCTTCCATCAGGCAGAGCGCCAGTAAATTTACCAGCTGCCATGTTCATTGTCACCGCTCCACCTGCTAAAGTGAATTTTGCTCCCGCGAACCCCTTATATTTGTTAACTACGTTATAGACATGTGTAATCACATCGTTAAGAATTAGATCAACATAATCGTCATCATTTCCGAACTTTGGAGCACTCTTCAACAAATATAGTATGTGTTCGTATCCCTCAAAATTCTTATCCAAAGCTTCAATGAGATCCTCCATCGTTATCTTATTTTCCTCAAATACGATCCTCTTAATTGCAGCCAGTGAGTCTGCAACATTCACTAATCCGACAAGCCATAATGCTTCAGTCATATGTAAAATTCCGCCATTTAAGAGGTCAACACCCCTCTCAATTGGGCCATCAAATAAACAAGATGTTAAAGGATATGGCGCATATTTAGCGTAAATCCATACATATATATTTACAAAAGGTAGGAAACGCTTGAAAAAGGCTTCGACTTGCTTTTTATACGCATTAAAAACTTCATCAAAGGATTTAAACTTCCTCGGATCCCCTGTCTCGATACCCACTCGCTTACCAGATATTCTAGAAATACCATTATTTAGTGCTAGTTCTAGAAAATATGCCATGTTAACATATACTGGGGCAATTTCAATGCTCTTGCCTGGAACACTAATCATGAAACAGCCAGATATACAATAGTCTCTAGCCTCTTCTATTGACTTTCCAACAGAAAGCAACATTTCAATGCTTCTATTATCTCCGACAAATTTGAGCTTCCCTCTTCCTAATTTAGCTGTTTTAACTGCTTTCATCAAAAATGATTCAGGCGTGCTATTGTGAACTCTAACTACGATTTCTTCGAAAGCAAGTAAGACTTCGTCTTCAGCTTCAAGAAAAAGGTAAGATAAGTCGTTCACAGCACAGCGACCATCTTTGGTTACGCCTCCTATAGTTATGTTTGGTAGTGCGCCTGCACCAGTATCAAATACTCCTAAAATACGTGGTTGATAAAGTGAAACTTCGTTGCACTTTATGAGAAGTAATTCAATTAATTCTTTTGCTTCCTCTCGCGTAATTTTTCCTTCCTCTATATCTTTCTTATACCATGGATATAAAATCTGGTCAAGTCTTCCAAGACATATGGCTGGCCCCATGGCCTCCATCCAAGTAGCAATATAAATAAACCATATTGATTGTAGGGCTTCGTGGAAATTTCTGGCAGGGTTTGCCGGCACCCATGAACATATCTCAGCTATCCTCTCCAACTCAGCTTTTCTTCTCGGGTTTAACTCAGCTTCAGCCATAGTCCTGGCCAATTCAGCATACCTATTAGCAAAAGAGATTACGGCGTCTAAAGCTATAATTGCAGATTTATAAAACAGCCATTTTTCAAAATCCTCTATTTTAGTCAGATCAAGTTTCTCCATCCGTTCTTTGATGCGTTTCTTTATCCCGTTCAAACCAAATTTTAGAACCTTTTCGTAATCAGGACAAAAATGAGCTATAAAGAAGCCGCTTAGAGGGCCAAGAATTTGATTATATCCTAAAGCTTCGAGGTCTTCAGGATCAAGCAAATCTAATGGTATTATAGAGCGCCAGATATCATATAATGTTTTCCCCTCCCAATAAGCACATATTTCCTCTAATTTAGCCTTCTCTTCCTGAGTAAGAGGGACAACCGGAGTCCCACCTACTGTTATAACATCGCTTTCAATCATATCTTTACGAATTATTTTAATACAAACCTCTGGTGCAAGGGTTATGCAGCGTCCTATTTTGCTACCAGTCCTACCCACAATTAATTCTTCAGCGTCAATAGTTATGGGAATATTTTCCAAGACTTTTTTTAATGCTAAAGCCCTTCTGATTATAGGTGGCTGCCCCTCTGTTTCCTTATAGGACTCAGTTATCCAGTAGGCTCTTTCAATACATATTTTAGGAGGAACGCGAACTTTATCTTTTAATATTTTAACTCTCTCGCTTACCAACACTCACACCCCTCTTTTTTATTCCTAAAGCTTGACCTTTCACTCTAACTTCAACTGGCCAATAATCATGCTTTTTTGAGGGCAGTACTACTAATGCGTATCCGGGCATGGTATCTTCTCCTCGCTGGTTCACAGCGTGTGTTTCAATGTAAACACAAGGTTCTCCATCTTCGTCTATAAATTTATCCATAACCTTTCCCTTTAGCCATAGTACATCTGAATAAAAGAAAAATTTTCTGTACTCAGCATAACATCTTTTAAGCCAGCCATCATCTCCCATCCACTCGGTAATCATTTGCATCATAAAGCAATTTCTTTGAACGCCTACGTCATATGGGTAAGGTAATCCAGCAGCATTTGCTACAGCTCTATTATAATGCACCGAGTAAATCGGCTCAAGTGCGAACGTTGATGGATCTCGAATAGCCCAACGTGGATGTCTGCGATATTCCTTCAATGCAGCACGAAAGGCTTTCAAACTGACAGGATTAGTGCCAATGCAAAAAGCTATCATATCCGTTAACCCCAATGGGCCTTTAGTTAGTGACATCTCCTCACCTATTTCTACTTCTTCCCAAAATCTAGGATTAGCACCCCTTATTTTATTCTCTTCACCAAGTATTTCATCTTCAATTTTTTTTAATTCTTCTTCACTCCATGGATGTGGCAACATATACTTTGTATACTTACCCTTTTCTCGAGCAGTTCTCCTTTCAGCCCTTATAACCCACGCATATGCCCTGGCGACAAGTTCTCCTCTCTGATTATAATAATTTGTTAAATTATACTGTATGACAATTTTTTCGGCAAACTGACTTTTTGAAACCGAAAATCCAACATTGATGATTTCAGGTGTTATTTTGTCGTATAAAAAAGCTGGTTTATAAAAGATCCAATCATTGCCGCTGTGAAAACCGTGAACGCCCCTAAGCGGGTCTTTTAATGGTGAGAAAATAACCCATGAGGGGCACACACTATAAAACCAGTGAGGAGGGGCGACAATTCCACCATATCTGCTTTTTTTAGCATAATCTTCATCAACCCATAATGGATTAGTATCGCCTATACCATTAACAAAATGCCTGATTGAGTCTTTAGTTACTTCTGAGTTGAAATAAGTGTGAATTTCAGTACCGTATAATCTAAAGCCTATTTGTTTTACTAATTCCCTTAAAGATTGCTCTGTGATAGCCCCCTCAGGAAGCTTAATGCTCGCTTCACTGTTTGTTTTAACTTCGCTGTTTATTTTAACCCTCCTAATCCAATCTGGAGGATTAGCTCTAAATCTATCACATTTCTTATGCAGCGACAGCAGCTCCTCATACTTCTCTTTCAAGAAGGCGCCAACTATAGACTTACATAAGGCACACTCTCGGATAATAATTTCGCCTTCACTACGCAAAACAATTGTGGACTCATTTCCACACATGGGACAAGTAAATTTGTTTTCACTCATTTATTATCTCACCATCCTAATTAATTTTATTTGGAAAATACATAATAAATCCCTTACGCCTGGCGAAGATTAACGTTCAGAGTTAAGACATTATCTAGCTTAGTTCCTTAGTTCTTTCTTTTAGTATACTTCTCCGCACAAATCCATTAAAAACGTTCAGCACACTTTTCCAATATGTTTAACCGCCAATCAGCTCCGTGCACACTGCCTACCCCATTACGTACACATATTCTTAAGAGAGAAGTTCTCTTATAGCAGTGTCGTCTCACTTCAGTTCTAATTCGCCAGTATCCTCTTTTGCTAATATGCTATTTTCGTAGTATTCTGTAGCGAAGGCTATTGTTACATCAGCTGAAATTATATTAAGTCTGTACCTATTGCACAAGTTATTTGTATATAATTTTATTATTCAAGCATATAGACCGAAAACGGCCATGGTTTTCATACCCAGGTTTAATGTCCTGATCCAGACGTATATTTTGTGAAGCATGGAAAATAACTATATAAAGGGGATATTATGTTGTTGAAATTGAAGTATCATAGCGGACCAACATAAATCGGTCTGTTTAAAGTTGTTGGAGGTGGTAATGGCATTAATCTTTTTAAGACGTCTAGTATAAGTAATACAAGGAAAAATTTTTATGTAAAGATTCAATTCTCTATATGGATGGTGGCGCATATGGGCGCATTAGATTATGAGACTTACGAGGAAGCTGTTCGAAAATATCGGCCGGAAGAACGATGGAAAGTATTCGATGGAACTCCTGATAACTTCAACATTGCTTATGAATGTATAGATCGGCATAAAGGCAAAGGTTTGGCTGTTGGCATAAAATTCTCAGATGGGCATTCAGAGGAATACACTTTTGACGAACTGTCAAAATTTAGTTCTCAATTCGCAAATATGCTGGAAGACTTAGGCATCAACAAGGGAGATAGAATTGCTATAGCGGTAGATGTATCCTTTGAATTCTATATAAGTCTATTTGGGTCTATAAAGGCTGGCTGTATTCCATTTGTATGCTCACCATTATACGGTCCCGAAGCAATTGAATATAGGATAAAAAGTGCAAATCCTAGCTCTATTATTATTCCCGAAGATCAAGCTAATATAATAAATTTATCTTCTGTTCCACATATAATTTATAGTGAGGACCTTAAGAGTCTTATTAAAGGTGAAAAAATAAATTATAAGACTAGCACATCCGCTAATGATCCAGCAATGATTCAGTTTACGAGCGGGACAACTGGACTACCCAAACAAGTTGTATACCATCATAAAAGCCTTGTAACGTTTATCCCAGTTTCAAAATGGTTTCAGGCTGTAAAAGACGGCACTCGACTCTTCTGCTCATCATCTCCTGCATGGGGCCACGGAATGTGGCATGGCACGCTTGGCCCATTAGCACTTGGAGCCTTCATTAGCACACGGTCAGGTAAATTCGACCCTGAATTGACCCTCGAAGCTCTCGGAGAATTTAAAATAAATAACATGACCGGGGTAGCAACGGCCTATAGAAAACTTATAGCAACAGGCAAGGTAAAAGAGAAAATTAAAGAGTACGACATAAAGCTTGAAGTAATCACCTATACAGGAGAACCAATGGAAACCGAATTAATATATAAGATTAAAGAGGAGTTTGGGGTTTGGCCCTACGGCGGTTACGGGTCCACAGAATTCGGTCCAATCTGCCACAATTTCCCCGCATTTAAGGATTTTGTTTTCAAGCCCGGTAGTTTAGGAAAACCTATGCCTGGAACAGAGGTAGCCATACTTGACGAGAATGGCAAAGTATTGCCCCCAAATCAGGTAGGAGAAATAGCAATCAAAATAAAAGGAAAGTGGATAAAAGTTGGTGATTTGGGTATGATGGACGAAGATGGTTATTTCTGGTATAAGGGAAGAGCGGACGATGTGATAAAATCTTCCGGGTACAGAATAGGGCCAGAAGAGGTTGAGTCGGTGCTAAATATGCATGAAGCTGTCTTAGAGTCGGCTGTTATAGGCGTAACAGACGAAAAAAGAGGACAAGTGGTCATGGCTTTCATAAAATTAAAACCAGGTTTCACTCCAAATGAAGAGTTAAAAAAGGATATCCAGAATTTCACAAGAAGAAAGTTAAGCGCATATGCCTACCCGCGTATAATAGAGTTTATAGATGAACTCCCTAAAACCCCAGAAGGTAAAATAAAGAGAAAAGATTTAAGAAAGCTCGTAGGTCTTAACGGCTAAAAATAAGAGTGACCTTTATTCATGTGACATGCGGTATTTTTAGCCTATACTAACTTTAACCTTAAGCGCCATAGGTGCGTTGAGCGTATCACTCTATAAAAACCAGCTTAAAGCCAAAAATATGATAAAACAGCTTAATTTGTCAGTTATGCGCCTATGAGAAGTTTCTTTTATAAAGCTTTCCTGAAAATCCATTTACATGAACATCTATTCATTTTTCTTTTAAGTTTTTCTCAGATGAACATTATATTGCGGTAATAACGAAAAGATATTATGAAATGTTAAGAATGAAAGCTCTCAGAAAAATTTTTATATCTTAGTGATTATTTCCCCTCTAAAGAGGGACTCGAAGAGGCGGATAGGAGGAAGCAAGCTGAAATAGCTGTTAGAAAGTGGCTCAGAGAGCACATCTATGAGCTTGTAGAAAGAATCACTAAGGATCCACCTTCAGCAATGAAATTGTTAAAAACATTCTTTAAGAATTAACATTCACAGGCGAGGAGATACTATGGTATAGCGAGGGCAGAGAGATCTTTGAGGCCCCGCCTCAGGTTGTGCTCGAGGAGAAGAAGGAGAGGAAAGCCTTCAGGAGGGTTACTGAGTACAAGGCTATCCAAGCCTTCATCAGGGAGGGGAGAGGGGGCTTAGAGAGACTTGTCGAGAGAATCCTAGCGGCTAGGCGGGAGATCGAGAAAGAACTGAGGAGCAAGAGCGTCCTCTATATGCCGAAGACAAGGGAGGAAGCCGAAAGGGCTCCCGGCGCGCTGGGCTTCAGCAGCCCCTCTAAGCTTATAGAATCATTTAAGAGTCTGGTGAAGAATGCGGCGCCGATCCTAGGCATAACTGTTGATGAGGGCGGGGAGGGCGTTCTTAAGGCCGCTAAAGGCTTTGAAATGCCAAAGGCTCTAACAACGCTAGATGACTTCTTCGGAATCCTCTACGCTAAAGGGAGAATGGCTACCGTGATCTCATATGGAGAGCACGAAGATACGCTCCTGCTAGTGAATCTGAAAGCGCTATACGACAGCACAACACTATATAGTGAGCCGATTGGAGTTTACCTCATGAGTGGGAGAGTAATTAGAGGAGCGGATCTCCTGACTGAGGTTTCGACGGCTCTCTCCAGGTGTATTGGGGCGGCTGAAGGGGGCAACCCAGGCCTACCGCTCAACCTAAAAGCCCTAATTGCCTCCCGGATCAGGGGCTCCCTCAGCAGCGTTCTATCCCCGCTGACTAACTATAGGGATGGGCT
>JAWCEH010000053.1:0-15102 GCA_038859955.1 Bathyarchaeia archaeon
AGGATCAGTTAACACTGTGCCGTTCGTCTTCCTGCCACCAGCCCTCAACGGACCTATAACGTTAACAGGGTCGGTTACATCGATCTCCTTCCCCGGAAGGTTGAAAGCTTCCTCCCACTCGTACGTGCATGAACCATAGTCGTTGTCAACCCTTAACCATGGGCCGCCGTAGTCGGTTATATCGGCAAAGAGGGCTCCAGCCCAGACGCATCTGTCGCCCCAAGTTTGATGCTTATAGCGGATGTCGATGTACCATCCGTTTATCCAAACATTCTTCTGGAGCTCAGGGGGTATCGTGGTGCCCGCAACCGGTGCAAATGGATCACGTGCATTATCATACTCTAAACCCACATTAGTAGTATCATCAATAAGTTCTCCAAACTTCGAAAGGCCAACCTTTAGGAGAGCCGACTTATACGGATACAGCGTATAATAGTCGGTGTCGAGAACACCGTTAATAGTCATATACCAATCTGCCGGGTCAGCAGCCGAGACTGGCTGAATAAGCAGCATTGGAGCTAATAGCGATAACAGTATTACTGCCGCTATAGATAACCCGATTAATTTCTTAACTTTATCCATAGGCATCTTCCCCGTACAATACACATTTATGATCGCAATCAATTTATAAGCTTTTTGCATAACAAATAGGCTCCCGTCCACATCTCTCCCTCAATACTCCAAGAAAAAACCATGTATACTTTCGTACCCCCATACATCAAAATTAACCAAATTTCAGTCAATAACCAAAAAATAGGTCTAAAAAATCTATAAGAATAAACCCTAAACCCAAAAAATGATTCGGCAAAAATCTAGCGGGAAGTAAGTTTTAAATTAAACTAAAGATAGAAAACAGTATAATCTCCCAAATGTACTGGAGCTGCTGACTTGAGCCTACAGATACTATGCGACATAATAACCTCGCTTGAGGGTTCCGTTAGGCCAGCCGCATACCTGGCCGAGGACTTAGTTAAGGCTGGATGCGAGGTAACAATAATCTCGCCAATAATCACGCCAGAAGCAGAGGAAGAAATAAATAGAAAAGGAATAAAAACCATAAACCTAAACATAAAGCACTTCTCAGACGCATCCAACTCCTCAACCCTATGGCTTGAAACATGGCTCTACGAAGCCCTCTTCAAAAGGAACTCAAAACGCATCGAAAAGAACCCCCCAGCAGCAATCAACTTCTCACATGTAATCTTCGCGCCAACAACATTCTGGTACCTACAGGGGCCGCCATCAACAGCGCTAAGCGACATATCCAGCCAACTCCCAAAAAGACTCAAACTAGCGTACCACGCCACAAAACCACTAATAGAATACCTGGACAAAAAAACCATAAAAAGAGCAAAAAGCTTAGCAACATGTTTCATAGCAAACTCGAAGTTCTGCGCCAGCATGTACACTAAATTTGGAATAAAAGCACACGATATAGTATATCCGCCACTAGACAGAAAAATATTCCGTCAAACAACAAAGAAGCCAACAGAAGACTACGTATTAACATACTTCGGAAAAGAAACAAAGTTCTCCATAATAAAGAGGATAGCGGATATGGGAGTAAAGATCAAAGCCTTCGGATCAAAAACCTCAACAATAGACAAGAGCCTACTAAAAAACCCAAACATAGAATTTCTAGGAAGAGTGCCAACAGCAGAACTAGTTAACATGTACTCAAATGCCCTATACACGCTATTCCCATTCACCCATGAACCCTTCGGTTATATACCACTCGAAAGCATGGCATGCGGAACCCCAACACTAACATACAGCATGCAGGGTCCGGGAGAATACATAATTGATGGCGAAAACGGATGGCTCGCAAAAGACGACGAAAATCTCATGCAGAAAGCCATAAAACTCTGGAAGCATGGCTATCCGAAGGAGATCAGAAAACGATGTGTTGAGAACGCCGAGAAATTCGATAGAGAAAACTACTTCAATAAGTGGCTAAATCTACTAAAATCATCCGGGTTCTGGGTTAAGTAGAGATAGATGGTGTTTCATTATCTCTACTCGACCCTTCCCTCTCGATTAACTCATTGGGGGCTCTTTGGGGGAACCCTTCTCCCCGCATCTGAAGGTTTAATACTGCTATAACGTCTCTATCCATTGCTAAGCCGCATTCTTCGCATTTCATAAGTCTGCCCAGATAGGAAGCCATGCTTCCAGAGCAGACTGGGCAGACTTTAGAGGAGTTTTTAGGATCAACATATTTTACTGTTAGGCTAAGCCATTTAAGCTTGTATTCAAGCATGAACTGGAATGTTCTTGCGTTCCACTTTGATAGCTTGCGGTTCATTTTCTTTGAGCCGTTTAGGATTCTGTCCTTCACGTTCTTAAGTCTCTCCATGATTGCCCCGCGGTTCTTCTCTTTCAGCTCCTTCGCTATGCTTGTGGTTAGCTTATGCATGAAGTCTCTCGCCCTATTTCTCTCACGCTTAGAATACTTCTTGAGGAGCATCCTTGATGTATTGGGCTTGATCTTAGATAGCTTTTGTATCCTTTGCCGCTTGATTTCATAGGCTCTGTGGATGTGATAGAGTCCTCTTAAGTCATAGCGCTTAATCTCGCCATCTATGAGTGCCGTTACGTTTGTCAGGTTCACATCGAAAGAAGCCCACTTATCCGCTTTAGGCTCAACGTCCTTCTTGAACGTGATTATCAGTCCTTTCTCCGTTAAGATTAGTCCACCGATCCTGTCAAAATCGCTCGGAACCCAGCTATACTTTCTTAAGTCAACTTCGAGATAGCGTTTATTCGGCTCAATACTTATTCTCAATATGCCATTTCTGAAGCTGAAGAGCGCACTCTTGATGTAAACTATCCTCTTAGTTATCTTAGGAGGTCCCTTCGCTTTCCCCCTATTATATAATGTTATCCAGCCCTTAACAAGCCCTATGATAGAGTTTATTGCTGAATCGACATAATGCTTTAAAAACCTCCAGTCTTTCAGCAGCTCATCTCTAAGCCTTTTCCTATCCTCTCTACTGAGGCTTAGATGGGCTTTATTAGAAAACCTTACATGGGCGAAAATATGCTCCAAGGCTCTCTGCTTAACCTTGAAGTACTCTTCGATTAAATCTTTCGGGACCTCTGTTGGGATTCTGTAGCTCTTAATTGCCTCCATAGTCTTTCAACCTCACTCTTAGGATAGCGGAGCTTACCAGTCGGAAGCCTAACAGCCCTAATAATCCCCCTCTTCTGCCACTCCCAGAGAGTCTTAACTGAAATATTAAATATCTTTGCCACATCTTTCGGTCTAAGCAGTTCTTCATAATCTCTAGACATCAGAGAAGTATAAGTAATCAATCTCTATTTAAACCTATCTACCCCGAAACTGCTAACGTAGGCGTAATGCAGCACCTAAAATATTTCAGCGTATAAAAGATGCCTTCATAACGTAATGAAGGAACCCTACTATTTCTCCCATATTTAGCTTCGATTTACCCATCTGCCTATTCACAAAAGTTATGGGCATCTCAGCAACCCTAGCACCAAATAGCTGCGCCAGCCTCAACGTCTCCACCTGTATCTCAAACCCACGGCTCCTAAGCCTCGGCAACGCCCAAAGAACATACCTCATCGAATAACACCTAAAACCACTTGTAAAATCTTTTACCGGAAGCCTTATAAGCACTCTTGCCAAACTATTCGCTACCCCACTTACAATTACGCGTAGGGGAGACCACCCAACAATCCTCCCGCCCTCAACATACCTGCTCCCAACAACCACATCGAAACCTTTCACAGCGTATTGAAGAAGTCTTGGTATATCAGCGGGATTATGGGAAAAATCAGCATCCATCGTAACAACGTATGCGGGCCTATCCACTAGTAAAGCAAGAATCTTAAAGCCATCTCTAATCGCCGTGCCAAGCCCCATCTTGCAAGGCCTAACAACGAGCATTACGTTGCCAAAGCCCTTTTGAAGCCCTCTAACAACATCCTGTGTACCATCAGGACTAGAATCATCGATTACAAGAATAAGGGAAGCCACATTAAGCCTCTCAATTGCCAATATTAAATCCCTAATATTTCTAGACTCATTATATGTCGGCAATATAACGGCCAGATCCATATCCGCTCGCCAAAAAATTTTTCACGGAAAAGCTTAATATCAATAACTGTTTCATATGTTCTTTCATATGAAAATACTTAGCTGATGGAGATGAAAATATTACACTTGATCAGCGAAAAACCGCCGATTAAAAGCGGCTTCTCAAGGGTTATATGTAGACTAACTGAGGAACTTAGAGAAAACGGGCATAAAATTAAAGTCTTATCGGCCAGTGACTGCAAAACAAAGATCATCGGAGAACTTAAAATAACCTTAGGCATAGATAGCATAGTTAAAGAACTCAAAAAAGATTATGACATAGTGAACGTGCATGGACATACGCCGACATTCTCCGATAGACTTCTCATTAAATCCAAGCTCCTAGGAAAGAAAACAGTCTATACGCTGCACTGCCTAGCAGACTACCCCCTTAAGCCGATAACATCTATATATAATTTCCTCCTAAATAGAACACTACTCAAACACGCTGATACTATCGTCGTGACATCGAAGTCATATTACGATATGCTACCAAACAATATAAGGAAGTATGTAGTGCCATGGGGAGTGGACCGCGAAAAGTTCATGGGGCCAAGGATACCGCACGATGACTACAGAGTGCTCTTCGTCGGGCAAATGAGACCATACAAGGGACTAAAAATCCTCCTAAAAGCCGTAAAGGGAATAGATAACCTAACACTCAACATAGTTGGCGATGGCCCCGACAGACACAAATACGAGAAATACGCTAAAAAACTAGGACTAAGAAAAGCATACTTTCATGGATTTATAACAGATGAAACTTTAAGAAATTTGTACCTTAGTAGCGATGTTCTAGTCTTACCAAGCATAAGCAGAAACGAGGCCTTTGGGCTAGTAACATTGGAGGCAGCAGCAGCGGGATGCGCAGTAATAGCATCCGACCTACCAGGGGTAAGAGATATAGTCAAGGAATTCGGCATACTCATCAAACCCGGAGATACAAAAAGTCTTAGGGAGGCCCTACTATCGCTTGAGGATGAAAACATAAGACGAAGATATATTGAGCGGGGCCTTAAAACCATTACAAAATACGATTGGCGCAAAACCGCAAAAGAATACGACAAAATCTATATAGAGATAGCAGATAAGTGTTAATATTGTATGATAAAAGGCAAGAAAATTAAATTATGGAAAGAAAAAACCAAAAAACTGCTTAAAAATGTCGTGTTAAATCTTGAGATCTCGGATTGGCTAATCATAACGGTTGCTATAACAACCTATTCTGTAATTTTCTCGTATTACAGTATAATGAAGTTTTATTCATTTAGAGTTGGCGCATGGGACTTTGGTATAGTTGCCCAGTCGATAGCTAGCGCATCTAGAGGAAGATTATTCACAAATAATGTGGAATTATATTATTCACCAACGGGAAGCTACTTTGGGATACACTTCTCCCCAATTCTATTCCTAGTTGTGCCATTCTTTTATTTGATGCCGAAAATTGAAACTTTATATATTTTTCAAACGGTTACATTGGCACTAGGATGTATACCTGTATATCTACTCGCTAAAAAACTTTTAAATAACCGAGCACAATCTTTAATTCTTTCAATATCTTATTTGTTTAACCCAGCTCTTCAAAGTATTAACTGGTACGATTTTACCCCACAAGTTTTCTTTCCGACATTAATTCTATTTGCAACATATTATCTGAAAGAGTGTAAAATTGTGCTCTTCTTCCTATTTCTTATGCTGAGTTTGACAACACTGGAACAATCATCGTATTACGTTTTATTATTTGGATTCTATGTCGTCTGGGATTTAAAGAAGCAACTTATGAACTTATTCTCTGGTAATAGAGCCAAGCTTTCTTTCGTGCCTATAGCTACATTTACGATAACGATTTTCTGGGCATACTTTTCTTCAAGCGTGAAAAGCATTATTAATCCCAGCATTCCAGAGGAACTACTTGCTACTGGGAACTTCAGAATTCTGGGAGTAAAAAGCATAAACGAAATACCTCTTAAAATAGTATCAGATCCAAGTTCGCTTCTAAGGGCGTTTAGGTATGATATGATGAGCAAAGTGTTTTATATAATAGTCAATCTTGCATCAAACTGTTTTCTTTCAATACTATCTCCCATAGCATTACTTCCAGCGCTTTTGTGGTTAGTGATAGCAAGCGTAAGCAACTGGCCACCATACTATCAACTGGGATTTCATTACCCAGCCTTCACGTTACCCTTCATATATGTAGCAACTATAGAAACTCTAAAAAGATTTCGCCACGATATAAATGAACAAAAACATGGTGATATAATTGCAAGAATATCTATTTTAGTGTTAGTTGTCAATATAATTATTTCTTCCTTCTTGTCCCCTCTCTCACCAGTGCATGAAGCTCAACGTTTCACATACTTCAGGGACTACGGCATATCACATCCTTCTAGCCTTAACCTAAATGTCATAAAAATATTGTCAGAAATACCAAACGATGCGAAAGTAATTACCACATCTATGTTGTTCCCGCATTTGGCAATTGATAACCTTAATACCTACGTAATCCCGCCAGAAAATGTTCCTTCTAGAAGACTCTATGTCAGTCATACCAATTATTTAAAGCAGATTAAATTTGATTACGTTATAATCAGTTATCTCTTCTGGGACAAAAATGAGGCTGAGCATCTCTATAAAATGTTTGTCGAAGGTAATAGGGAATATAACTTGTTTATTTATGCCCCGGGGCTAGAGATATACAGGAGAGGATACGAAGAAAAACCTAAAATGTTCAGTTTACGTTTTTCATATAAAGAGTTGTACACGTTTAGTAGTGAAGTTGTTGACGATTACTCCTCGGAAAGCGGAAAAGTAATTAAATTTATCCCATCTCAAACATCCGGCAGCATTGCATGGTTTGGACCTTATACATGCTTAAGGCCTGGAAACTACACTATTAAATTTAAGGTTAGGATTGATTCTACACCTGTAGATGAGAAAATAATTACGTTGGATGTGTGGTCAAATTCTTTGCAAAAAAGAATAGCTTACCTAGACCTTTATGGTCGAGATTTTAGTAAAGCGTTAGTATGGCATACCTTTACAATAAAAATTAGTCTTCCAACAAGGATTATAGATATAGAATTTAGAGGGGTAGATGCATTGGGGGAAGTGACCATTTGGTTAGATTATATTGAGGTTGTTCCAGAATGAATGAGAAACGCCATAGGGTCTTAATGATAAGCGTTAATGATACTCAGAGCCCAAGAACTGGTGGAGAATATGTCTATAAAGTTATAAAAGATGAATTACTGAGGAGAAACTACACATTGCATGAAATTTCGGTGCCAATAATCCTCAAGTGTTTGCTTAAACGAAAATCTAGCACTCAAAAAGAGAAAATCTATAGAATATTACTGCATCTTGAATGTATAATTTACTCATTTTTTAAACGTTATTCGAATTGTGGCATTATAATTACATCTGCTCATCCAGCTTTTCCAGTATTTGGGCATCTAGTATATCATCAACCAAAGTCTGGAATCAAGGTAGAGGTGATAAAGCGGTATATAGAGCCCTATTGGAGAATTGGTTGGATAATCGTGGAAAAGGGAAAATTATCTCCTTTATGGTATTTGGCCTCAAGAAGTCATGTTCTCCATTTAAGTAACAGCTATTTTACTAAACGTTTAGTTAAAGAGCTTTATGGCATAGATTCATTTGTCTTATACCCTCCAGTAAATGTTCAACCTCTTCTTAGAGCGGATCTAGATGAGAGAAGGAAGCATGGCATAATAGTAGCGAAACCTGAAGTATTAAGTGGTATAACTCTTCTCCCGAAAATAGCTCAAAGATTGCCAAAAAATATTCCATTCATGATTATAGGAAGGGCAGATGAGGAGGGCTTACGAATCATACATCATTTAAGGAAAAGTGGATTTAACATCAACTATTTAGGATATGTAAGTGAACAAGAGAAAGTAAAGATATTTCATACCTACTCTCATTATCTTCATTTAGGTTTTAACGAAACATTTGGCATCACTGTCGTTGAAGCTATGGCTTCTGGCTGTATACCAATTGCGCCTAAAAGTGGAGGAATACCAGAATATCTTCCCGAAAAACTACTCTTCACTACTCCAGCTGAAGCCGCAGAAAAAATTCTAGACAAAATAGGAATTGATGATATTAAACTGAAGATAAACCTCAGAGATGTAGCCATTAAATTTGATGAAAAAAGATTTAGACATAATTTCATGAGGTACTTTAAGGCGCTCGAAAATTTTTTAACCAAACGCTAATGGGGAAAGGTTAAAAACCTTAAACGAAATGTAGACTTTTAGGGATAGAAGGAAACATGGGATTGTAGGGTTCTTAAGAAGGAACTTTCTGATAAAATATACAGTGGATATGGAAGATGAAGGGTGAGTGGGAAAAGTCATTATTAGACTGCTGGTGACATTTAAAATCTTTTTCCTTTTCACACTCACCTAGATAATAAATGCTCATCAAACATATTTCATCACTAATAAAATGGTATATGTGATTAAGGAAACTAAGAGGAATAAGCCTATTGTTAGGTATGCAGGCATCTTAAATGCTTTCTCTATGTAGACTTCATAGTTTACTATCTCAGCATCTTCTGTAGATAGCGCGACCATTTGGTCATTGATGCTCAAGTTTCTTAGCGTGAGAGACGCTTTTTCACTATCCTTGACTACTATGGAGAGAGCCACTAACGACATCATATCTCCCTTCAGATTTGTGTAGCCGTTTATGTCAGGCGTTTCTGGCGTTAATGTGAAGTTTTCTTCCGTTATTTTGAATGCATAGAGCCATTCGTCGGTTTCGTCGAACAAGTCTAATATTATTGTGGGCATAGTGCTATTTGGTGCGACCACTTCATATTTAATGTTTAATCTAAAATTATCTTCAACGTAAGACTCATAGGGGTATGCTATCCTAAAGAAACTATCTTTTCCATCTAGCCCTTCATCGACCAGGCTAATTTTCAGTAGTGTTCCATCACCTTCAATCGTGACTTTTAAATCCCCATTGAATCCATCTGTAATCCTGAAGGGCAGCTTCGGATGAGCCATCTTAAAGGATAACGTATGCTGCTCTGCTGTAGCCCTAAAGAACAGTATTGTTTCATTAAATGAGCCCCTTAAATTGTATTGGTTTCTTACCCCTCGCTCAATAGCTACGCCTGGAATTACATAGGTTTCTACCCGAGTATTCGTGTATAATTTAACTATGATTTTATCGCCCCTCTCAAGACCACTTAAAGTCACGTTCTCCCATTTATTCACACTAAGATCAATGCTTCCAGAAATCGACCTAAAAATATTCTCCTGATGCAGGTGACTGAACACTTGTATTACGAACATGTAGCCTAAAATTATTGTAAACGCGGCCAGCATCAAAGTGCGCCTATTACTTAAAATGCGCTTAACAACAATTAGAAACCTCTTAATGATGGTAGGAGTCTCTCTCAAGTCTGAAAAACGACCTCTCAGCGAGGATATAAGCACATAAGTGAAAATAATTGTTCTGATTAAAATTGATGATAGGAGTAGGTGCGTATGCATATTTCTCAGGTTTATCTGCGGAATATATGTCCAGGAAATTATCTGTATCGCGTGGCTTATTTCGAGCGGGATCAGCAGCGCCAGATAACCACCTGCCAGAAGAAAGTAGAAGGATGTTGAAACAGCAAATTGAGTACTATAGCCTTTAAAGAATAACATATATGCTAGGTAGATGAGGCCGCATAGTTTCATTGCTTCATCGGGACGTTTTGCATAGGCTAACATGAACACGGTTATAATGAGAACTTGGCCTAAAGTGAGAAGATTTGGAAGCCAATCATACTTCCATAGGTAAAAAGCATGATCATAGCGGTTAGGAGTATAGATGCTTGCTAGGTTCCCGTGGTAGAAGAATTTGTCGAAGTATGGGTGAAGAAAGCCGCCATGGCTATAGTATCCGTCAATAATCGCCCAGATGGTCTCCCAAGGGCCCCTGGAGCCATGATGGGTGAAAGTGGATATATATGCTAGCGGGTTTAATGCCAGAAAAGGTAAGCTCACGAAGAGAAGGGTAAGGATGAATACGCCAATGCTTTCAATCTTAGCTTTAATATTCTCAAATCTAATTAATGTAGGCAACATCAAGAGCGCCGGGAAGCCTTTACTGAGCGTTGCTAAACCTATCAGCAAACCGCAGATCCTAGGTCTTCCTTTAACCATCATATACATTGCTGACGCTGCAAATAGGAGGGCGACCACATCATTCGAATAGGTGTTAGATATTATTACTGATGGGAGCACACTATAGGCCAACGTGTATTTTAGAGCTTTTCTCTCGCCAACCTCCTCCCTCAAGAGGGCATAGAAGATTATTAGGACGGATGTGAGAGCCAGTCCATTGAAGAGCCTAAAGTAATGGTTAAAGGTATAGGGATTCCTATTAGATAGCCAGTATAAGGGCATGTAGACTAGGAAGCCTATGGGGGGATAGCCTTCTCTAACGTCTATATAGGGAAGAATCTTTTGTTCATCTAGGTATCTATAAAAGCTGTACCATTCGCTATCTAAACCTACAGGAAAAACATAAATTATTAGGATCGATGCAAGATATGCTGCAAAGAAAATAAAACTTTTCTTTTTCAAAAATTTTGGAGGAAAGATTTTTATCATATAGTCGAGTGATTTTATCCTTCTGGAGACCATGCTATGTCACTATGTTATGCTCAATTATTTCTTCAATTCTAATTCCAATTCTTAAATCCTTAGAGAAGGCTAAGGCGACCAGCCTTATAACTATCCTATCCTTAATAAGGTTCTTTGATATTAGCTCTGTTTCAATAGTCCCATTTATGTTAATTATCCCGCCGGATCGATAATACGTTGTCCCGCTATCCCAGTACCACCCGTAGGGTATCCAATCTGAGTCCCAGACGGCGTGAACTATAAGCATCAATATATCATGCGCTATTTCTTCAGGTTTAAGCCAATCTTCTTCATCACCGAGGGAGAGCCACCCGCCCCTACCAACCCTTATAAATACTGGTAATGTTAAGTTCAAAACCTTGTTTTCCGCTGCAATCTTATAGTCCCCGTAACCATAATAATTTAAGCCATAGTTTTCCAGCGAGTTTTTATTGAATGCCATATTTGATTCCCTATAATTCATCCCTAGAGTCCCAGTTATTCTAGTGGGGCTATAATCCCCTATAAACATGCTGCCCCCTAAAATGCTCTCCACGCCATCCGCGTCGGTTAGCATCAGATGAGCGTCTAGAAGACTAAAGGAATCTTTAGCGTATCTATATGAGCCATCTCTGTAAATTATTCTCTTGTACGGTTCAACAGACCCTACCGTCACTAAAATTAAGTTGCCATCTCTCATCCAATCGTAGAGCAGGGATTTCCCATATTTAGAATTATCTCTTATTAAACCATCCCCATCAGGATCTATTAATGGTGCTGGCAGAGCATCTTCAATCCTTCTCCCAGAAAAGTCTTTTAAAGGATTAACCACAATCAGTATACATTCAGGTTTATTTCTCGCTAGCTCCTCAAGTAAATAGTAATCTGCTTTAACCACCGAAAAGTTATAAGAAGAAAGTAAATCAATTATTGCTCTAGATCTCTTTAAGCTTTCACCCGACATATATCGTTCATCGAAAAACACGTATATTACCCTGCTAGTCTGGTTGAAAGATAAATATGTGAAAAGAAGAGATTGAAATGAATCTATTCCCTTACCCTTAGCGGAAAACCCCACCCTAACTCTCAAGTTATCTCCGTCTTCTATTACATTCACATTATTAACTTCCATAAATATAAATGGTTTTTCTTCCGGCGCCCTAACTCTGAACTCTGCCACCTGATAATCGGTAGTAACTATTTTTATGACATATGTTTCACGCATAACCCATGCGTATCTCAAAATAATTTTGCTCTCTTCGCCTCTAAAAATCACTTTTTTATCCGTCTGCCATTCATAAATAACGCTATCGTTTATAAAAACCTGATTAATTTCCACAGAACCCTCTCTAACTTTAACCGTTAACGCTACACTTCTATACGCATCACCCATGTTGAATACAACTTCTTTCAGCTCCAAGCAAGTTGCAGGTGAAAGAAAAAAGCTACTATTGATCAAATATATTGCTAAGCCCGAGAAAAATAGAATTAAAATTGTAAACATGACAATTAAATCGGAAACTTTTAGGTTCACTCTTATGTGCATAATATTATTTAACACCTTAATTCAATAAGTACTTTATGGCATCTCGCCGTAAGCATTGGGCTGAGGATGATGGCGGATATAATCATCGCTCACCCCTCACTCAACAGAGGAGGAGGAGCTGAAAAAGTCTGCCTATCGCTAACAAAAGCTCTAGTTGATGCAGGCTACAGTATTAGATTAGCCACGTTGGAGAGAACCGATTGGAAAATGCTTGAAAAAAGGTTTGGTGAGACTACAAGGCCAAGTAGCGAGATTTATCTCGTGAAGAGTATTTCTAATCTCAGCATGTTGCCGCAGGCAGCAGCCACGGCGTCTCTTTTTCCACTGATGCTTCTGCATTTAAAGCGTAAAGGAGAAGCATTAGTTAATACATATGGGGACTTGGTAGACGGTTTGGCCGATTTAAACTATGTTAACGCCATACCCATAAGGTTATCTCATAGAGTTAGCTCCGGTTTCTCACACTCTTTAATCTGGAGAGCCAGCGCACGCATCTATAGCGATCTCTCAGCCGTAGGCTCCTCTCATGGAAACTTGCTCATATCTAACTCTAAATTTATTCAGTATATTCTGCTAAAGGGTTTGGGGCGCAGCTCCATCGTTATTCACCCGCCGGTGGACGTCGACATATTCATGAAAAGGTCACAGAGCAGAAACAAGCGTGAAAACTTGGTAATAGTGGTTTCCCGCCTAAGACCCGGAAAAGGATTAGGTATTATACCTAAGGTAGCTAGTTTGGTTAGGGAAGCGGAATTTGTTCTGCTGGGCATAGCTGATCAAGCATCAAAATCTACATTAAAAGAGATCACTGCTCTAATTAGACACTTTAAGGTTAATGACAGGGTTAAATTATTATTAAATCAAGAATTTGAGGACTACGTTGATTTATTGTCATCAGCAGCCCTATATCTTCACACTCAAACTTCTGAGGCGTTTGGTATCAGCGTTGTTGAAGCCATGGCGGCTGGCTGTATCCCACTCGTCCCAAGAAGCGGCGGCCCATGGGTTGACATATTAGGCTGCACGCAAGGTCTTTATGGTTTCTCATATCACAATGAAGTAGAAGCCGCCAACATTATTAATACGCTCTTAAATAACAAGTCTTTTAGGAGAGAAGCTATGGAAAAAGTACGCTTGCGCGCTTTAAAATTCAATAGATCTATTTTTGAGAGAAAAATTTTAAATGTGGTTGATAATCTCTGCAAGAAAACTTCGGTCTCCCTCAGAAATTTGGAGCATTAAGAAAAAAGTGAAAGCCTATCCGGGAGACCTTAAACTGTTTGCATGGTTGCTCTTACCTGTTCTTAAGTCTATACTGGCGCCTTTATCCTTCCGGATTAGCTAAATATGTCGGCCTCGACTTCTATATAGGGTCAGGGCCCATTACATCCATAATTTTTGATAGCTTCACAATAACTCAAACCCTCGGTGTAAACCAATTTGAGCAGCGTTAGCGTGACTTTATTCGTGTATTCTAGGCTTACTTAGCCATCCCAGGCTATTATGGCTTTTATACCCCTCTCAAAAAGGCCTTTTTTATAACATGATCTGAGCCTGTACCGTTGCAGCCCATCAATATTATAGTTGAACCCCTTAAGCCCGTCCGCCCTTCCCGGAAGATCTGCACGCAGGGCAAAATAGGGCCCCTCGCTACTATCGAAGGTGTATGCTTCTTTATATGCGCCATGAGACTGCTCATAGGTGTACCGACCCCCATTATAGGCTTCTGCGCTAAAGAGATAACTTAAATTAGACGTAGACGTAGCGGTACGCGACGCTAAAATAATTCTTATCGAGGTTAAGTCGCATGTTAGCCGGGCGGACGCCCACGCCTTTAAGTGCAAAGCCGAATTCTACGAGAAAGTTGTTGAGGGAAAAAGCCCTTCAGACCGATAATTGTGACGCCATACGCCGACGAGGATGCCTTAGAAACAGCTAAACAGCTCCAAATAGAAGTCTATATGGAGGTCTAATTAAAGCGTAATTAGCCGGATTTAATTAAGCATTTGAGCTTGCTTTTGTATGCCGGGTCCGGGCCGCTTTCCTCCATGATTTTGTTGACTGCTTCCTCGAAGCTTATGCCTTTCTTGTAGATGGCTTCTATGAGTTTTAGTGTTACTTTGTCTGTGTAGTTTAGGTCTACGTATCCGTCCCAGGCTATTATGGCTTTAACGCCTCTCTCAAATAATCTGTTTATTGCGTGTTCTGAGTTTGTTCCGTTGCAGCCCATTAATATTATGGTTGAGCCATTCAACCCGCCTTGATTCATGTAGCCGAGTAGATCGGCCCTAAGCGTAAAGTAAGTTTCGTTCTCGAATGTTATGCCCTCTCTAACTGCGCCTGTTCTACGCTCCCCATTAAACCTCGTCTCATACTCGGTCTCATTAAACCTCTCAGCGCTAAAGAGATATAGGAAGCCGTATTTTGGGTCTATTGCGCTGTGAAGCCTAAGGATTAAGAGTCCATATCCACCAATCCTTCTAAGCAAATCTATAGTCACGTTCCCGCCCTCATAGACGTCAACCCTTAGGCCGGCCCCCTCCAGCATCTCTCTAACACCCTGAATAAAAGATGGATTAGGCCTAGTAAACCCTATACCATCAACAATGGCAGCCCTAGACATATCGACAAAGGAGGAGGTGGAAGGCACGCCTCCCCTATCATTAGGAACCCATCTAGAGTAAAGTAATGCCATAGCGAAAAGCAAAAATAGTATACATGTAACCTTCAGAATAGTAGCCCATCTTTCACCTATCACTCTAACTCTCTTCATACCTAAAGGTAGCTCCTTCAACCTCAAT
>JAWCEH010000054.1:0-14993 GCA_038859955.1 Bathyarchaeia archaeon
AAAGCATTACTACAGAAAAATCCGAATCCAACACTGGAAGAAGTGAGGGAGGCAATGTCCGGCAACATATGCCGATGTACTGGTTATATCCCCATATTCAGGTCAGTAATGAAAGCTGCTGAAAAGATGAGGGGAAAACATGAGTTTTAAAATTATAAAAAGCGATGAAGCAGAGCAAAAATATAAAGAGTGGAAAGTTTTAGGCAAACCTACACCTTGCGTTAATAGTTATATGAAAGTTACTGGAGCAGCAACGTTTACCGATGACATACTTCGGCCAAAAATGCTGTACGGTAAGATTCTCCGCAGCCCATTTGCACATGCAAAAATAATAGAAATTGATACAAGCAAAGCAGAAGCATTGCCTGGCGTTGCCTGCGTAGTAACCTATAAGGATATTGCTGACATGGGAATTGTCCAAGCACCACCGAAGTACATTCTAGCGGATAGAGTATTTTATGTCGGAGATATTGTGGCGGCGGTAGCTGCAGAAGACGAAGCTATAGCTGAAGAAGCTTTAGACCTTATTAAAGTCGAATACGAACCACTTCCATTTTGGCTCACCCCGGAGGAAGCATCATCTGCCCCTCCAATGCATCCTGAAGTTGCTAATGATAATATCGCCATTGGAGTATGGCCACCCTATCACAGATGTACCGGCGATGTAGAACAGGGATTTAAAGAATCTGAAATAATAGTTGAGATAGAATTTAAGAAACCAAACATAAAGCATATGTTCCTAGAGAATTTTGCAGCGGTGGCTGAGTGGAGAGGAGACGAGCTTCATCTATGGTCTCATCCGCAAATAGGTGCTGTAACTTTTGCGATGCTGCTTGCATCGATCTTTAATATGCCCACAAACAAAGTCCAAGTTTACCAATGCTTCATTGGTGGCGGTTTTGGAGGCAAAATGGGTGAGTCCCCGTTGAGAATTGCTGTCTTAGCTGCAATGTTAGCTAGGAAAACAGGCAGACCTGTGAAAATTCGAACAAACGTGCGAGAGCATTTTGTTGAAGGCGGGGTGTTAGACCCTGGGATAGCTACATTCAAATACAAAGTCGGAGCTGACCAGACAGGATCTCTTAAGGCGATTGAAGCCACCGTTTTGGCTGGCCAAGGTGAAAGAACAATCAATCTTGGAATAGTGTATTGCGGGGATACTATTTTTAATAATTATCGTATACCAAACAGGTCGTTTAAGGCGTATCCCTACTATACAAACACGCCTATGTCAGAGGCTTTGCGAGGTTATGGTTCGCAAGCAGGAGTACCGCCTCTAGAGGCAGCCATGAACGAGATTGCAGAGAGTTTAGGGATGGACCCTGTAGACTTTATAGTCAAGAATGGATTACAGGACGGTGATATGGTTACACAATATCTTCATAACGACTTTCAGCTTGCAGGGGGCAGCCTCCCCGAACTGGTGCGGAAGGCTGCAGAGCAATTTGGTTGGAAGGAAAAATGGAAAGGATGGGGTATACCTACAGAGGTTTCAGGCTCCAAAATGAGAGGAATTGGTGTTGCCGTTGCGACTCATACAGCGTGGGGGGTGCCATCACCCGATAGGGTAAAGGATACAGTAATAGTGAAAGTAAATGTAAGTGATGGCACGGTTGAATGGATTGTTGACGGCAGGGATATGGGATCAGGGTTTGACACGGCGGTTAGCCAAGTAATCGCGGAAACATTAGGCGTTGAAGTTAAAGACGTTGTGCACGCACAACCTTGTTCGGTTGGACAGCCAATTGGTGGGTGGACATTTGCAAGCAAAGCTCTTCAATCAACAGTTTTTGCGGCATATAATGCCGCCAACAACTTGAAACGGAATATACTTGCGGCGGCAGCCTCCGTTCTCAATGTGGATCCCAGCAAACTTGTATTGGATTTAAAAGGCACGCGTGTATATGTCGCGGACAACCCGGCACATTACGTGAGACTTTCAAAGATTGGAGAATTGTATGGCGGCGTGCTAATAGGAATAGGTTCATGTCCTTCCCACTACGGGGGACCAGAATCTTACATGGATCCGATTACTGGTAAAAGGCTTGGTATGAAGGGTATGTTTTGTTCTTTTGCTGAAGTTGAAGTAGACATCGAAACTGGGAAAGTGGATATTATTAAACTACTAGTTGCAATCCAGCCTGGCATGATATTAAATCCGTTAATGGTTTACGGTCAAGTAATTGGTTCAGCGGTGCATGGTTTGGGTTGCATGTTATGGGAAGGAATAGTTTATGATGAGAAAACAGGGACACCGTTAAACACAAGTTTCATTGAATATCCTATTCCCACGGCCCTTGATATAACTGAGGAGCAGATCACTGGTGTTGCGATAGTTGATCCAAATGATGCAAGGCTTACTCCCTACAGGGCGAAGGGTGTTGCAGAGGGAGTTTTCGCCGCTCTTTGGCATTCAATTCATATGGCAGTATATAATGCAATTGGTAAGAAAATAAGGGAGTTTCCGCTACGACCAGAAAAGATATTGAAGGCTTTGGGAAAAGCTCAGTTTCCACAAACTAAAGGGGTAACATGAATGAAAAGATTCGAACACTTTAACGCGAAGACAATTGATGAAGCAGTTTCATTACTCAGAAAATATAATGGAGAAGCTAAACTCATTGCCGGCGGAACAGATCTTATCAGAATTTTAAAGGACGACGCGTTGCCAAAATACCCTAAGGTTATCATAAATTTGAAAACGATAGACGGGTTAAGCTACATTAAAGAAGAAGAAGGAACCTTAAAAATCGGGGCTCTTACAAAATTAAACGAGATAGCTAACTCTGCTCATGTAAAAACCAAGTATGGCGTGCTCGCTGAGGCTTGTCGCTCTGTTGGAACCCCTCAAATCCGATACATGGGAACAATTGTGGGAAATTTATGTCAAGATGTACAGTGCTGGTACTACAGAGCATCAAAATATGTTGGTAAAGTTTTTAATTGCTTACGTAAAGGAGGGGGAATAGCTTGGGCTATAATCGGTGACCACAGAAGCCATTCAATATTCGGATCCGTATACATACCCGGATCTACCGGATGTTCCCAAAGATGTCCAATTAACATAGAAATTCCATTATATGTAAAGAGACTTAAAAGCGGTGATCTGCTTGGAGCCGCCAGGTTGCTGCTCAAGCATAATCCACTCCCATCAATAACAGGAAGAGTCTGCTCTCACTTTTGTGAAGAAGGATGTACAAGAGGCAAACTTGACGAGGCAGTATCAATTAAATTGTTAGAGCGATTTTTAGGCGATTACACGCTTGAAAATGCAACCGAAGTTATTCCAGTCCAAGAAAGTAAAGTCGGTAAAAACGTGGCAATAGTTGGTTCCGGCCCGGCAGGACTCTCAGCCGCCTACTATTTAAGAACGTCCGGTTATGATGTGACTGTATTCGAAAGGATGAATGAACCTGGAGGCCTACTCCGGTATGGCATACCACCATTTAGACTTCCCAAAACTATCGTTAAAAAAGTAACAGAAATTTTTGATGACGTTTTGGGAATACGCTTTAAGCTCAATATTGCAGTAGGCGAAAAAATAGGCTTGGAAGAATTGATGAACAATTTTGATGCTGTCCTTTTGGCATCAGGTGCATGGGAAGAAATTGACATGAGGATCCCAGGGGAAGAGTTGATGATATCAGGGCTTGATTTTTTGGAAAAAGTCAACAGTGGAATTCGAAAAATCCCGGGTCGGAAAGTAGCTGTAATAGGCGGAGGTAATGTGGCAATAGATGTTTCCAGGGTTTTAATAAGAATGGGTGCTGAACCTACAATAATATATAGACGCAGTGCGATGGAGATGCCTGCTTTAAGGGAGGCTGTTGAGGCTGCTAAAAGTGAGGGAATTAAATTTGATTTCTTGAAATCACCGGTAGAAGTAAGAGAGAAAAATGGAAAGATACTCCTAAAATGCGTTAGAATGAAACTTGGAACTCCGGATAAAACTGGAAGGCCTACACCAGTACCAATAGAAGGTTCAGAGTTCACCGTTGAATTTGATGCAGTGGTTAAAGCCATCGGTGAAAAACCCGATATATCTTATGTTCCCTCTGAATTTATTGATCATAATAAATCGCTAAAGGTAGATATCTTAACTCAGCATTTAGGAAGAAACTTGTTTGCTGCAGGGGATTTTATTACGGGCCCATCAACGGTTGCTGCTGCAATATCTTCAGGTAAGAAGGGGGCATTGTCAATTGATCATTATTTACTGGGTAAAAAGGGGGAAAAACAAAAAGAAAATGTATGGGAAAGACTTAATAGGATAGATCCAGAGTGTTTAACTATAAAGCCAAGAATTAAAGCACAGGTGCTTTCAGTATCTGAGAGAATTAAAAGTCTTGATGTTGAAGATGTCGCAGGTTTGGATTTTTCTAAGATTGAATATGAAGCAAGTAGATGCTTACAGTGTGGATGTATAGCTTCTCACCCTTCTGATGTCGCTCCCGCCCTAATAGTATTAAATGCCAAGGTCATTACAAACAAGCGAGTTATTCCCATAGAAGAGTTCTTTGATGTTGAATGTATGAAAACGACAGTTTTGGACGCTGACGAAATCGTAATAGAGATCCAAGTTCCAATGCCGAAACTTAGCATTAAGAGCAAGTTTATGAAGTTTGCGCTTAGGAAGTCAATTGATTTCTCGATTGTTAATTGTGCGGTAGCTGTAGGTACCGATGGAGACTTAGTTAAGGAAGCTAGAATATGCTTGAACGGAGTTTTCCCAATACCCTACAGGGCTACCAAAGCGGAAGAATACTTAAAAGGCAAATTAATAGATGAATCAATTGCCGAAGAAGCATCAAAAAAAGCAATTGAAGATGCAAATCCCCTACCAATGACAACATACAAAGTCCAAATAGCTAAGACTTTAGTTAAACGAGCGATACTAGCATGTAGATGACCCTTCCATACCGGATAAAAATCTGGTTACTCCCAGAAAGACAACTTATTTTCTGTTCTGTCTTCTGGAATTGAAAGTTTCCCTATTGCTCAGAACAGCTAAATCTCTAAAAAATTTTGATAGCTTCCGAAAGGAGTAAAAATTTGCTAAATCGTTTAGACGACAAATTTTAATATATGAAAAATTTCAGTCATAAATGATGACAACCGATATAGAAATTCTTAGAAATCTGCTCCAACTCTTAGAGAATGGAAAGAGGGCAGCATTATCTATAATCATAGAGAAAAAAGGTTCCGGACCGAGAGAACCTGGTGCGAAAATGGTTGTGAGCGAAGACGGCCAAACTTTTGGAACAATTGGAGGGGGAAACTTAGAAAGAATAATAATTAATGAATCATTAGACGCCATAAAGCAAGACAAGCCTAAAAAAGTTGTTTTGTCGCTATCAAATAAAACAAAAAACAATGAAGCTATGAATACTGGTTTAATATGTGGAGGTGAATTAACGATATTTATTGATGTAACTAAACCTAATCTGAAGTTAATTTTGATAGGTGCAGGTCACGTATCACATTCTCTCGCAAAAATGGCGGACATGCTAGGCTTTGACATAATCGTGGTGGATGACAACGCTCAACTTGCAAGTAAAGAGCGATTTCCAATGGCTAAGAAAATAATCACTGGAAACTTCAATAACATTCTTGACAATCTAGAAATCAGCACTGAAGACTTTGTTGTCATCGCTCACGGAGAACCTGAACATGATTACTTGGCGCTTGAGAAAATTATCAAAAAGAAGCCCGCCTATGTAGGCTTACTTGGAAGCGAAGCGAAAAAATTGGCGCTTTTAAAAAGGCTCGGAGAAGCGGGAATAGACAAAAACGATCTCAAACCGTTACACGCCCCCGTTGGTCTGGACATAAATGCTCAAACTCCTGAGGAAATAGCGGTGAGTATTTTAGCTGAGATAATACGCGAAAGAAGAAAAAGCCTATCGAAATCTTAAGATAGATTCAATAAGGCAGTACACGTTTCCTTATTATGGAGCGAGAGAAGCTTGTGGATATCTCTTATAATATTGGCGGCAGGCTTATCAACAAGGTTCGGCAGAAACAAGCTACTCGAAAAGATTGGCAACACTACCATAATTGAAAGGGTTGTTAAAAGCGCCATTTCCTCAAAGGCAAATGAGGTTATTGTTGTACTGGGATATCAATCACGAAAAGTTAAGGAGTCTTTAAAGGATTCAAACTGCAAGTTTGTATTCAACGAAAATTTTGAGATAGGACAAAGCTCCTCAGTTAAGGCAGGAGTTAAGTTGGTCATCGGATATGCGGATGCGGTGATGATACTTCCAGGGGATATTGCGCTGATTACATCTACGTCCATTAATAAAGTTATTGAGGAATATGAAAAAAATAGAAGCCCAATTGTAGTTGCAAGTTATAAAGGGCGTATGGGGCATCCAATACTTTTGGATAAAGTCCTCTTTGATGAGATAATGGAGATAAATGAAGAGACAATGGGGTTAAAGGCTATTGTTAATAAATATAGAAATCTGATAAAAAAGGTGGAAGTAGACTCAGATGAAGTCTTGATAGATGTCGACAAGGAGGAAGATGTCCAAAAAATACGACATAGAGTTTTAGGTATCTGGTAAAGAAGGGAAAGTTTCTACAAGGATCATTCCTGAAGTATTTTTGTTAAATTAAGGCTTTTTGAGTTTTAATGTAACTTGTAACTTTATGGACATCGCCAAAATGCAAAGCGTCTGCGGGACAATGCATTACACATGCAGGAAGCAAACCTTTTTCCACTCTATGTGCACAAAGGGTGCACTTCTCAGCGATGTTCCTTTCATGGTTGAACGAGATAGCTGCAAATGGGCATCTTTCGATGCATGCCTTGCAACCGATGCATAGTTCAGGATCGATGAGCACAATTCCGTCTTCACGTTTTGTTATAGCGTTCGTAGGGCATATTTTAGCGCATGGCGGATCACCGCAATGTTTGCACATAACGGGAATATAATCAATTGCCAGACGCCCACCCTTTTTGTATGGTCCTTTCTCAATGACTTCTATCCGTTTGGGACCAACAGGTATACCGTTTTCTTGCTTGCACGCAAGTTCGCAAGAATGACATCCGATGCAACGTTTAATATCCACATAAATGAAGTAGCGGGTCATTACATTCACCCAACTTTTTTAATTCTACACAAGGCGCCATTAATCAGCGTTGCACCAGTCACTGGATCATAAGGTCCCTTCCGCGAGTATAGGACGTTGATGTTAGACTCTAAACAGCTTGAAATTATGTCTTCTCTTCTCTCTGGGAACCACCAGAACGCCTGCGCACTCACAACTTTCGGGTGTACACCTAATGTGAGTTTAGCTTTTAACTTAACTTTTTCACCTTTTTTCATGGCTGTTTCAATCCACACCCAATCGCCGTCTTTTATACCATGTTCGGCAGCAGTTTCCGGGTGAATTTCAACTATGGGATCAGGGCATATTTCTCTTAGATGTCCTATCTGTCGGTGAGCCGGAAGATAGAAGACTATTGGTTTGTTGCTTGACACAAGGATATAGGGGTATTCTTTAGCTAGTTCAGGTGTAGCGTAAGGGCTTTCCGGAGGCTCTTTGTGTTCGGGTAAAGGCTCATAACCCAATTTCTCAAGAAAAGTAGAGTATAACTCTATCTTTCCAGTGGGAGTGTCAAATCCTTCTTTTTCATATCGCTTATACTGATGTGGCATGATGAAGCAGTACTTCTGTTTCAACTCATCCCATGTTATGCCAAGGCGTTTCAATCTCCAATCGTTGTATTCTTTAACGTCGATTGGTATAATTGGCTTTAGACCCATCCGTTTAATTATCTCACCAGCAATCCACCGCTCATCCTTACATTCTCCAAGAGGGGCAACCACTCTTGGAGCGGCGCGAACAACTAACCCTTGAGGCAGATACATAACTCGGATGATATCTCTCTCAAGCCAGTGTGCTGCTGGAAGGACAATGTCGGCAAGTGAAGCAGTAGGCGTCATGAAAAAGTCTATAACAACAAAGAACTCAAGCTGCTTTAACTTATCTATGGTTTGTTTAACATCTTCATAGCTGTTTACTGGATCGTCACAAACCCACATCGCTTTAATTTTATCACCTATGTACTCGTTAAAAGCTGTGGGTGAGTGGGCTTCTCCGCCATAGCCAAATCCATATTCAAATGCCTCGGGACCACATTCCAGCGGAAATTCCTTAGCTCCAGGTCTTTGCATTATTACTTCTCTTCCTAGATGGGGAACCATGAGATCAAACATCCGGTATCCATCTCCGAGCCAAACACCCTTGGGTGTTAAGATGTTTCCACCCGGGATATCCACATTACCCGTAAGAGCTGGAAGCATTGTAATAGCTCTGAGTGTTTGAAAAGCGTTGGGATGCATCATAACACCTAAGAATGTGTGAAGTGAAGCCGGTTTGATTGTAGCATAAGTTCTAGCAGCTTCTATTATTTTTTCCTTTGGAACCCATGTAATTTCTTCAACTCGCTGGGGCGTATATTTTTGGACATGCCTACGAAGCTCATTAAAGCCGTAACACCATCTTTCTACGAATTCACGATTATAAAGCCCCTCGTTAATTATCACATTAATCATGCCCAACGCAAGCGCACAGTCACTTGCAGGTCTAACCTGAAGCCAGATGTCAGCCTTAGCCGCCAGATTAGTAAATCTTGGATCCACCACAATTAGTTTAGCGCCATTTTTTAAAGCGTTTAGAATATGCCTTCCTTTGGCAGGCGCTGTGTTAAAAGTATTGGCGCCCCAGATCATTATGCATTTGCTATGCTTAAAATCAACATAATTGTCAAGAGTGAGGTGACCTCCATATGTCACTTTTTCAGCTGTAAACTGTGGGGGCAGGCACCAATGTGCGTCAAAATGGAGAAGATTGGGACTCCCCATGGCTGTAAGCAAATTTAAATTACATGCTTGATTATCTCTGTCACCATCTCCAATACCAAATGCTATGGCAAAAGGTCCGTACTTCTCTAAAATTTCTTTGAATTTCTCAGCTATAGTGTCTAACGCCTCATTCCAGGAAATTCTTTCCCATCTGCCCTCTCCTTTTTTGCCTTTCCTTTTTAACGGGAATTTGAGACGGTCTGGATGATATAACAATTTAGTGGTTGCTAAGCCCTTTGGGCAAAGTTTTCCTTCGTTCACAGGGTCTTCTGGGTTGCCTTCAATTTTTACAACTTTACCTTGGTCTACATAGACGAGAATGCCACAGTGGCTATGACATTGTCCACAAACAGATTTTATTATTTCCATGAAGTGATTCTCCTTTTCTGCGGTACTTCACCTCGTATATCTAAAATATTTCGCAACAAATAAATAAAGATGGGGGGGACTATGTTATGGTTTCGGTAACGGGAACATCATTGTTTTTGTTGGTATCCCAGAGCCTGGAGGAGACCAGACTATGTTCAGCGCCCATTCTCCTTCTTTTGTCTTCACCTGTTGCACAAAGCACATGTATTGTAAGGATAAATGCGAGTTTGCCTCGAATTTGATTTTGCCAACTGGTGAATCATATTGAACTGTTGTCATTGCCTCATTAAGAGCGTAAACATCTAGCTTGCCCACCTTCTCAATCAGAGTCTTAATGAAAAAGATTGCAGAACTAAGATGCACTGCACTGTGATGGTAGTCCAAACCAATTTGCTTCCATGCCTGCTCCACCCAATCATTGCCAGGGAATGGCCAGTCTGGATGCCATTGGGACTCAGCGATTAAGCCTAACGCCAAATTCCCTCCAATCAACTCTGCACTTGAACGTTGATAGATGATGTACCTACCGCCAGCTACAAACTTTGGCCAGAAACCCATCGATGAACATTGACGCCAAAAAGCGGCAAATTGGCCAGGATCGGCAATCACCCAAAGTAGTTCTACATTGTTTTGCTTAAACTTTGTTATCATGGCTGAAAAGTCTGTTGTTGTTGTGGGAAACAATCCTGGATGGACAATTGTGTACCCCAATTTCATTAGGATTGGCACCATGGTTTCATTCCATTTGCGACCGTCGGGGTCGTCCAAACAAAATATGCCCACAACTCCGTTAGTTTGGTTTTTAACCGTTCCATAAAGATTTTCATAGCCCATAACAGCGTAGGCTATAGATGAACCCAAAACCCAAGACCAAGTTGCGTTCTCTGGCATACCAGCCTTATATACTTGCGCAGGAGCACCACCGCATTGAATGAAAATCACTCCTCCATATTGTTCCACTACGCTCACAACAGGAAGCACATATGGAGGCGCGCTGGACGTTAAAAGAAACGTTGGCTTAACCTCAGTAACCATTCTTGTAGCAAGTTCCACTGTTCTGCTAGGGTTTGATTCACAATCATAGACTATTAGCTCTATAGGAAGTTTGCGACCCAATTCTTGAACGTAGATGCCGCCTTCGGCATTTATTTTATCTACCGTTAACATTGCTAATTTTTCATTGCGTACACCTTCCTCGGCTAAACCTCCTGATTTGTTCGCTAAAAGCCCTATTTTGATAGTTTCTGGTCCTTTCTGTTGAAGCATATACCATGCCACAACTGCCGCCACAATGATTACGGCGACAAGAACGATAGCAACGACCTTCATTGAAATGCCCTTTTGATTCAACATCATAATTATTCTCCTTGATGATGGATGTTTATTTCTACACTATATCCACATATTCCATATAAATAAATTTTGTTAAAACCATGACACTTTTTGCCCACAACTGCGTTTTCCCAAAGTAAAATGCCTAAAATTCAAAAAAAGTCTAACTACTTAACTCTTGGAGGGGTTAAATGGGTGATATTAACACTAAAATCTACTTGCAGAATGTGTCATGGTGTTTGTGGTGTCAGGATAACCGTTGATAATGGAAAAGTTGTTAAGGTGGATGGAGATCCAGGGTCTCCTTTGTCGAACGGTTATATTTGTACAAAGGGTAGAGCTTCTGTTGAGCTTTCGTATCACCCACAACGCCTCAAATATCCAATACGAAGAGTGGGTGAAAGAGGAGAAAATAAATGGAAAAGGATAACTTGGAGTGAAGCTTTTAGATACAATCGCACAGAAGTTTCTCGAGCTTAAACAAAAATGCGGAGCTCAGTCTATCGGAATAGTCCACGGCACTGGAAGACCATTTCTCACACTTTTACAAAGATTTGCTAATTGCCTTGGTACACCAAATATTTGCAGCCCAGGTCATAGTTGTTATCTTCCCAGAGTAACAGCCTCTGAAATAACATGCGGTATGCCAGATGATCTTCAAAGTCTTCCAATATGCGACTTTTACGGCTTTGGAAATGTTTACCCCCAGATGTGTTATAGTGTGTGGAGCTAACATTGTAGGGTCTGGTGCAGCAGACGGTATGTGCGGCATCCAACTCCTTAAAACTGTTAATAGAGGAGCTAAGCTCATAATCATTGACCCACGAAGAATAATGGACATAGCTGATGTGTGGGCTCCGATAAGACTGGGAACTGATGCTTTCCTTGCGCTTGCAATGCTTCACGTCATTATAGAAGAAAAACTTTATGATAAGGAATTCGTGGATAAATGGACTTTCGGCTTTAACGAGTTAGCTGAACGAGTGAAAGCCTATTCTCCAGAAAACGTCGAGGAGACAACATGGATCCCAGCTGAAATTACACGAAAAATTGCCAGGACATACGCTTCGACAAAACTCGCATGTATACTTTGGGGAGTAGGGATAGATCAAAGCGCAAACAACTTCCAAACAGCCCGCGCCATCTTATGTCTAATGGGTATAACAGGCAATCTGGACGTACCAGGTGGAAATGTTTTGGGTTCCGCCTAAAGGCGTAAAAGGCGGAGCAATTGTGAATCCCAGCATCTTATTACCAGAAATGCTTCCATTAGAAATTAAAGGCAAAAGTATAAAGGGGGACATGTATAAACTCGGAATCAACATACCACCATACTTGTTTTGGGATGCGGTACTGAGCGGAAAACCATATCCAATTAAAGCTTTATTTATTATGGGAAGCAACCCATTAATAACTCAATCGAATCCTGAAAAAATTATGCATGCTTTGAAAATGTTGAGTTTTCAGTTGTCGTTGACTTATTTATGACACTGACTGCACAGCAAGCAGACATTGTACTTCCAGGGCAAGTTGGCTAGAGACGGACGACATCGCTGACCTTCATTTCTTTTGGTGTTATACTATTCTATTCGCCAAAAAGCCGTTCAAATTGGAGAATGCTAGGATGACAAGGAGATCATAATTAAACTTGCTAAGAAACTTGGATTGGAAAAAGACTTCCCTTGGGAAGACGTTAAAGATTACTTGAACTGGTTGCTGTAGGATGTAGGAATAAATTTCGACCAGTTTAGGGATTTAGGCATTTTAAAAGGTGAAATGCGATATAGGAAATATGAACATACAGGATTCAATACGCCCTCCAAAAAATTTGAATTTTACAGCAACATACTTAAATCATTAGGTTTTGACCCATTACCCCCACGCAAAAATACCCTCTAAGTATCTAGATCCGAAACTTGCGAAGGAATATCCATTAATACTGATTACAGGGCTAAGAGTTGAACCTTTCTTTGCATCCGAAGGAAGACAAATCTGATCATTAAGAAAAATTAATCCAGACCCGCTTGTAGAAATAAACCCATTAACCGCGGTAGAGCTTGGAATAAAAGACGGAGATTGGGTTTGGATAGAAACCCAGAAAGGAAAAAATAAGCAAAAAGCACATCTAACCGATAGGATTCACCCCAAAATTGTGGGAGCTCAATATGGATGGTGGTTCCCAGAAAAAACCGCCGGAGTATGGATTTAGAGATTCTAATGTGAACATTTTACTTGGTAATGGACCATACGACCCTCATACAGGAGGTGAACCCTTACGCGGAGTATTATGCAAAATTTATAAGTATGAAGACGTCAGCCTAGTACAACTTTAAAATTTTGAGGATCGACGGGAGTGAAGAATTAAGTGATATAAATTTTGATTTATGCTTGAATGTAGAGCTAGATTTTTAAAAGTTTCTTAAGGTTGTCGCCCAATATAAATGAAAGTTCACGTTCACTCATTTCAACGTCCCTTAAGACTTCAATTGTTATACTGGCCAGCCCTTCCCATTTACGTGCATGAGACGTATCCCCTACCAATTCGCTGGGTCTAACGTCAGATCCAAAAACTAGCTTTTCAGCACCAACTCTAAAAGTTTTCAAAGCTTTTTTAACGAATTTTTTAAACAGTCGTCTTCCGGAATTATTCACCATAAGGTCCACGTTTGCAAGCTGCAAAAAAACGTTGTCATATCTTATAGCCAACGCTAGAGATGCCTCGCCGAAGTGTGGTAGCATCCCACCGCTGTGATCTAGAATGAACGGAATCTCGGGATATCTGTCAGCTAATATGTCAAATAACATAGGATCGTTGAATCTCCAAGGACCTTTTCCAAATCCCGTGTGAAACTGGACCGGTGTCCTAAACTTGGCTGCTACGTCCATAAATGGATAAAACATTTTGACAGACTCTAGAGGGTCACTGCAACCAGTTTCTGCAAAATCGAGTTCACCTATTCCCTTAAACACTCCACTTTTTAACATATCTTCTAATTCTTTCAGGGCTCTTTCTTTCTCCTCCTCCCAATACGGATATGAAGTCCAAGGGTTAGGTAGAACAGGCTCCTTGTAAAAAAGTCGACACCATGGGATAAGTCGCTGAGAATTTACTTTCACAGCTTGCTCAATTATCCGACCCGCCACGTTACAACTTAATACTGGTGCTGGCAGTACACAAGCGGCATCTATACCATGCTGATCCATATACGTTAGAAGCTTTGCACAAAAATCTTTAACTTCACCTCTATTATCCACACCTATAGGATGAGTCTCTGAATCTATTATCACCAAAATTTCCCTCCAGCTAGTTGTTCAATCTCATCATAATTTTAATAAATCTTTCGAGATATTGTTTAACTAATTATCTTAATATACTAAAAAGAATAAAGGAGATAGGGCATCAGTCCGTAGGTGGTTCTTTAACAGCATTTTCAGCAGCAATGCATCCGAAAATCATTGAACTTGTTACCATAGATGGGTTCGGATGATATAGCCCTTTATAGAAAAGGCCGCCTGTAACCTCGCCTGCGGCATACAGACCGGGTATTACTTCGTTGAACCAATTTAACACTTGGGCTTTACTGTTAATACGAACGCCTGCCTTGAATGAAGTAAATGAGCCCGTAACTTTAATGGCGTAAAACGGCGGAGTATCGATCTTTGGCGGAGGCCTATTGTCATGCCCTTCCCATATATATCGCCTTCCGAATACTGTATCGTATCCGTACGTGTCTAGATCATTGTTATACTTTTCTATTGTTGCTTTAAGTCCCTCTGGATCTATCCCTGCATTTTTTGCAAGCTCCTCTATTGTATTTCCCTTGTATATTACGGGTTTTTCATAGTCTAGTTTTGCGTCTTGCCTTATTTTTTCGTCATAAACCACATAAAAGTACTTTTCAGGAATTAATTCTAAGCATCGTTTGGTCATAAGACCATAGAAACTTTCCGATTCGTTAGCAAATCTTTTTCCACGTGGGTCCACAGCAATAGATCCTGCAGTGTCCATGTGTGTCAATTGCTTATTATCTACGCAAACTGCCCTAGAAGGCACGACAGCCCCAGCAATATACTTCGTTGCAGCTCCAACGTCCAAAGCCATTTTTAAACCGTCACCCAAGTGTCCAGGAGGAACTATTGGAATGCACCCGATCCATTGTGGACCAAATTCTTTTATGAGCTCCTCATTACGTCCAAATCCTCCAGTCGCCAAAATCACGGCTTTCTTAGCTTTGAAGATAATTTCCTTATCACCAGTTTGCACCTTAACGCCTATGACCCGTCTAGTTTCAGGTATAGTGATCAACCTTGTTGCTCTGTGGTTAAATAGTATTTCCACATTTTTCTCTCTTGCAATTCTATCAAAAGTTTTGATTATAAGTTCACCGGAAATTTCCTGCTTTCTTCGTGGTTTTT
>JAWCEH010000055.1:0-14744 GCA_038859955.1 Bathyarchaeia archaeon
CGGTCAGCCAACGGCTGAGGAGCAGCGTAGGCTCGGCGGCAATCCAGATATATGCCCAATATTCGACCTATATCTATTCCATTTCTTCGAAGATGATAAAGATGTTATCGAACTCTACAATGACTGTAAGTGCGGCGATATTCTGTGCGGTGAAGATAAGGCGCGCCTAACAAAGATAGTTACGGAGTTCGTTAGAGAGCACCAGCGTAAAAAGCGCCAGTGCATCGATAAGGCTAGAGAGATTTTAAATGTTAAGTGCTAAACTAATGCTGAAAGATACCCAGCCTATAAAAATAAGTTGAGGGTTTCCTTAGAGCGCTTCTTGAATAGGAGGATCTATTAAGATGGGAGATAACATTAGTTAAAGCCAAAATAAGCGACTGCCAATAATAATCTTCCCACATCAGTCTCTACTAGTAATTATTTAGTGAGGAAACCCTCAACTTATAATTTCTTAATAAGATTTCTTAATATCTCTGGAAAAGCGGATATTCGTTAAGGATTTCCGCGGAATATAACCTCTCACCACCAAGAACTGAAAAAATTGGCCTCTCAAAATAAAAGTAGACGCTACCTAGTTATGGATAATATGAAGTTGAGTTGTCAGTAGTTCAATATGACCACCGAATATGCACTTAAGAGAGACCATAAAAAGAGTCGGAACTAAACTAGAGAGAACCCACATAGAAGGATCATTCAAAACGCTAGAAGAAAAGAGGTGCTTCTATAGCGTGGCCATGCTTAGTGGGCTTAGAAAATGATTCTTTTTTATCTAATTGAACTTTGATAACCATTTAATCAAAATGGACGGGCCCATATAGATTTTATTATTAATGCTAGAGTCACCCCGATGATTATTGCTAGTCCTTCTCCGGTTACTATTCCCGCCGCGATCGTGCTTCGATATTCCATAAACCATTTCTTTCCCAACCTATATTCCATAAATTTTCCAAAAATGAAGCCAATAAACATCGTGAAGACTGAGGGAATTGGAGTGCTCATACCAACAACCGCGCCCACCATTGAAAACGGAATCTTAAGAAATCTAAGTAAGATAACTAAAGCTGACGTGTTTAAGAAAGACAGTAAAATTAAATCTGGTTTAAAAAATCGAACTGGCCGAGTAATCCATATGGTATGATATATAATTTCTACTGGCCATGTGATAGCTGGAGCGGGAAAAACCGCCGAAGGAATTGGCGCCAATAGCCAAAATAATTGAGTATATATAAATCCTAGTAGAATAGTTATTGGATATGTAAATAGATACATTTTAATCCAACTTTCTACAGAAGTTTGCGTTAACTGGCAAATTTTGAAATGAGCAAGCCACGCGGATCCCGGTCTAAACTGCAATGGAAGGAACCATGCATCAATCTTATTGTAGCCCGTTATTAATATTACTAGATTTTGTAGATATGGTAACGAAGGCTCTTGGCCTGTTTCACCAATCATTCTTCCAAAAGCTAGTAGACCAATGAACGGCAAAATCACGTTATAGAGAATTAAACCCCATAAGGGAAAATCTGGAACAAGAATTTTAAACAGTACTGTGGGTATTTGACCCAGAGTGAAAAATGTGATCATGAGAGGAAGGGAAAAACGCTTTCCGCCAATTCTAATATACTTATTTCTCTTGAATGAAAAAATCGTCTTCAGCGCACTCTTAAGTGTTCCAGTTTGTAAAATCATTGGAGATAATCCTATGGCAAAAGTCATCCCTATTATTGGGCAAGCCCAGAAGTAAAGGGTTGATTCCTGAAATATTTTCACAATATCCATACCAGGAGCCCACCTAGCAGCCCATTCAGAAAAATTATATTTTACGAAAAGCCAATTCAGTATAAAAAACCTGACGAATGATCCTATAAACATGCTTAAAACGGTGATCGAGGGAAGCATAATGCCCATAGCAAATATCATAGCGTCAGTAGATATTCCGAAGCTTGCGCCCGGAAAATAATCTTGTATATAGTACCAGAAATCGTACCAAGGAATAGCAAACATTTGTATGGGGTATCCTGCTGCTCTTGATGCAATGGGAATAGCATAAAGCAATATAGCGTAGATGAATGATAAGATAGCCGAGCAAGTAAATAAGTTCAGTCTATCTTCACGTCTTTCAATGAGCGTAGTTATAACTTCCACATTTATCTGCTGGATTGGAAATGGCAATCGTTCAGTCTCTATAAATAATTCTCTTCCAATTAATCCCAAAAAAATAGCAAGAAAAGGATAAAAAAGCCAAGTGATAAGAAAAACAGTCATTGGCAGGATCCATGCTGGATGGAAGAAAGAACGCGCTTCCCATATGCCTGTTTCGATAACTGGAGCCCACCATGTAGGAATTAATTTTGGATCTATGCCCATAATATGCAATAGTGGACTTTGTCTATAATATACGCGATATATTAAATTCAGAAAAATCGTGCTTCCTGCAAGTGATGTCATACCAAATATTACAGCGGCTTCTTGTTTGCTGATAGAGCTACCCGTTAATCTCGCAATTTCAATAAATAAAAATAGAGTGCAGAATTCAATAGCCACACCCAATTGAACGCCTACTGTTACAAGTGATATCCATATTACAGCTGGAGTGAAAACTACGGCAGAGTAAAGAACTGCTAAAATACTTCTCCATGTAAAACCAGATCTAAAATCGAACATCATTGTATCATCAGTTATGCAGTTTTTGTCACCCAAAATTAATTCGCCTCCTCTTTTAGAGTGCTACCATAATATTTAAATTTCTCTTTTAAACTTAAGAAACTCCAGATTAAGAGTTGTTTTCTAAACTCATCAATGAAGCGCCGATTTAACCTAACCCATCTTTCTATCGGTCCACTAATTCTTTTGATGTGAAGACTAAAAGTCCACTTCTTTGTATCGGGATCCATCACCATAAATATATATACCTCTTGTTTTATACCCTGTTCATAGGGTTGTAATTGAACAATAAATTTTATAATTTTTCTTTCAGGCTCTGAATGATAGGATACATTTAACACGGAAAAGATTTCGGCTCCCATTCCGTGCGATCTCAAATATTCCATAATAAATAAACATACTCCTTCAGCTTCCTTTTCATCAGATAATGTGAATGGAAATGGAATATCCCATTCGTCTTCAATTGGTTTTGTAGGAATTCTCCACGCTCTTTCTAGAGACGGAGTAACTATTTTACCAGTTAAATAAAGAGGATAAAGGGTGGAAAGAAAAGTCATTAATATGGATAGGGACATGGATATAAAGACCCAGTTTGAAGAATAATTGAATGAAAACATAGCCGGACTCACATATGTAAAGACACGGCATACAACTGTTGCTATTAAATAACCAAGTGTGGAGCCAATTATTGCGTATACCATAGATTCTACCAGAAACATGTACCCGATATCTCGAGGAGATAGCCCTATGGTTGCGTAAGTAAAGATTTCTTTTCTTCTCTCGTAGACAGCAGATATCATCAGGTTAAGTATTATAATACTGCCTAGAAGCATAGGTACTACTTGCATTTGCCAACCTAGAAGAGAAAAAATTCTTTTATAGGTATAGAGGGCTACTTTATCGTCAAAACTAAAGAATAGATACAATTCATTAAACGTTTCAAATATTTCACTCGCAATTTTGTGCGCAACATAAGAGCTATTTGTAACAATTGATACGGAAGAAAATGTAGGATTATAGTGAAGAAGAGTGGCGAATGGAACAATTATAGTAGCTTTGCACGATACATGTATATGATTTTGATTTGGAATTGTTTGATCCCATAAAGTGATTCCTTCCGCATCCATATCCCTAACCATTAAATCAATAAAAGTGGAGTTGATAATTCCAATGATCGTCCACTCTTTTCCTAGAAAGTCAATTTTATCAAACAATTTTATACCTAATTTTTTAGCCGCTATCTCAGGTAATATGCAGACGTTTTTCTCAGTTGATCTATTAAACCACATGCCCTCGATAATAGCTATTCTAGGCCAGTCAAGATAAATCTCGTATGGTGTAAGGCCTAAAATACCATAGAAAGCATATGACGCGCCATCATGCCATGCCTTAAACCAAACTTTGTGTTCCGAATCATCTGGAAAAGTAGTCCACTTCCAAGCTCTTGGAAGAATTATTCCTTGGTTTAAATATTTTGTTTCCAATATATTTATTATGTTTACTCCTACACTATCCCATTCCACGGTTCTGACATATACTCCATGATAGGGAGAAGAAATTTGAGTGACGCCCGGTCTCAAAATCTCCAATCCGTAAATTGACGAAAAACTAACTAATGAAAAGATGATAAGTGAAATTGTTATTAAAGTGAGAGATGTTCGCAATTTTCTTTTCTTTAAATTTGCAACAGCTACGGAAAAGGAAAGAAGAACCTTCGAACCCCGTTCAGTAATAATAAAATGTTTTCCTTTCTTTTTAATTGTAACTTTTTGCACGAAGGAAAGGAAATTGTTAAATAGTATTCCAATTAGGGGAGAGGCAAGAAATAACGCGGTAAAACCGATTATTACCATCATAGGATTTGCCGCTACATAAAAACTTGGATGCACAAGATAGAAAATTATTAATATAAAAGAGTACAAGAGTGAAAGCGATAAGATTTTCTTCCTGCCTCTAGTTTCGAATATAATGGATTCTATAAGAAACGTGAAGGGTATAATAACTAAACCAAAAAATACTATTGAATTGCTGGTGTCTACGATTAGATTACGGAGATCCTGATAAATTGCATGCGCTTTTCTCCAAGTTTCAATAGATAGAGACCAAGCTTCATCATATTTCGTATTGGCTAGCATGATTTTAATGCTTTCAATTGAGTCTTTTACTTTCTTTAATCTTTCAGGCAAATCTGTAGCTATGCCAAATCTCTCTAGCTTGTCTAAGTACACGGTACTTAAATAATATAAATCCTCAGCAAAGTGTAATGGTGTAAATGTTATAATATTTTGTTCTCCAACGTCAACTTTAAAACCTAAACCTTCTCGATTTTTTGAACTCGTATTTAAAAGGAAGGCAAGTGGAATAGAACCGAGATGAGGAGTGTTAATTACTATTTCAACTGGAGTATTAGAAGGCACATATGCGACGCCCATAGAGAAACCATAGTTATTGTCTATAAATAGGGAGTACCCAAATGAGGAGGGAGAAGTATGAGTGGGGCTTTCAAATATACCTAGAAATATAGGTTTTCTAATAGTAGTTAAAGTTGGCGGATAGAAAAGATCAAATAATACTATTGTTCCTCCTTCAAAAATAGTGTAGTAGCCAAAGTCTACGTCCTTACCATAAGCAATTATACCCCATGGCGTCCATTGATATTGACCTAAAGTTGGACAGTATATTGGATTCCCCGTTTCATCATCAATGACGAATGCAAGTAAGTAATAAGGGTCTCCACCCCCAGATGTCCCACTGGTGATTTGCGGTATATAAATTCTGCCTTGTTCATTTGCTTTTACAACCCAACCCATATAAGAGTAAATAGCGGTCCATGTTACAAATCTTACATGGACTAAAGCTCCGGGAACTGGATTGTAGCTTGCAGAACTTTCGTTATATGAGGCAATTATCCCAGAAATACTATAGCCCAAACGCCGCATTTGCCCATAACTTAAGCTTCTCGTAACTTCTAAGAGAACATGACTTTGAGAGATGCCAAAAACTAAACAAGACACTGCTTCCACATTATTTTTCAGATTATTGAGATTTAATTTTTCGAAAGTATCAATTGGTGACCAGCGATAGTCTCCGCAGTCAGCAGTCATAATAGAATATCCTGGCCCCAAATTTAATGATAACGGCTCACAATCATTTGGAACTAAACCAAGTGGAAAGAAAGATTGTAAGTTCTTTAGGTTAGACACATAAGCCCCTGAAAAAAGTTTATAATTCCTCCCGATCTGTAAATTAATTTCAGAAATTAAATTGAGTACATAATCTTCGAGGTTAGCAAAACGTTCTGGTCCAAAGGCGAAACCAGAATTCTGACGCACCCAATAAGTTGGTCCAACATTAGCTGTTACAAGTTTATCCGTAAGCGATGAAAATTGCAAGTTAATTTGTAAAATAACTTTACTTCCTATATCCGCTATCTTATTTTTGTCCTTAAAGAAAAAGTCCTCTATAAACCATCTAGAACCGGATAATCCTTGATAATGACCTGAGAAAGCAACAAAAAGTAGGGTATACTTAGGTTTATACAATGTAAGTAGCCTTGCAATTTCCATTAAAGTTGCTACTCCCAAGGCGTCATTAGCGCCAGGAGCAAGTGATAAAACCGTAGAGTAGGAGTCATAGTGAGCGGATAGAATGATGATATCATTATACTCTGTGCCTTCCAGCAACGCTATTACATTTTTGCTAATCTTTTCCTCCCAGACAACTTTTGATGATATATTTACATATAAAGTTTCAGAATTAGTTAGAAGCGTTAATAAAGTTTCAGCATCTTTCCTCGGCATATAAAATCTCGGGAAGTTAAATGGAAGATCTACTGATTTCTGTATATTTTCAAAGAATGATGTATCTTCTGGCTCAATAAATATGACCGCTTTAGCCCCAAATTTCGCAGCGTTAATCCAGTTTCGTCCAGTATTATAATTCATAAGCACAATACTACCATCGATCTTTTTTCCATTTAAGTCTTTAAGTTCACCATTAGATATATATACTAGTGGACCTGATAAGTCCTTTGTAGTTACCGGAATGATCAGGTTAGGTATCATAGGGTATATATTGAGATGAAGATCTGGGAAGCTCGCGATTTTTATAGTTGCACCATAATCTACTGGAACAGTAACATTAAAATTATGATAGAAGACTTTTGACATATTTAAATTTCTAAAATATTCATAGATATATTCTCCTGCAGCATGACATCCTGAACAACCTGAAATTCTAGAGTTTAAATTTGAGAGAAAAGTAATATGATTCTGAACGTTCTCAACACTTAAAGACTTAATGACAACGTTATAATCTATAGAATTAACGTTTGTCTGAAAGAAAGAATTACGTCTATTAGACATTAAACAAGGCTGGGCAGAATTAATCAGCAAAAAAAAGAAAAGAAATATTATAGTAATACGTCTTACCACCATACGTAACCCATTCCTCTGAGAGCTAGAGCTATGCTTGCTGGAAGCCAAAGCACAGCAGTTCCAATAATTAATCCAAGTGCTAATGGCACTACTTTAGATTCGAAAAGTGGAGTGCCTCCTATTTTAAGCACGAGCACCTTTAATATTAGCGCTATAATAAAGGGAACGAAGAGATATATTCCGTAATACTGAGCTAATAGCATTCCAGTAGGAGAAAGAATCGTAAATGGAGGACCAAAACGTGCTCTAAGTGCATAAATAACGACTGTTATTATGAAGCCAAAAGCCATCATGATTGGTACAGATTCATTTGGTTGCCAAGCTGCGGGACCTTGTATATTTCCCGTATTTATAATAGTATTTGCATAAATAATTGTATTCTCAAAAGTTGCTCTACCAGACAGACCATAAGTGTATATTAACCATAGGGCGAAAGGAAACGCTACCACTACCGTTATTATCGTTCCAAGAATTTGAGCGTAAAGTATATGTTTATTGCTACATTCAGCTAATGATCCTGTTTTATAGGACTCTAAAGATAACCATGTTGAATTAATCGGACGCACACCCCAATAGCCTGGGGCTCCAACAAAATAGTCACCTATTAAATATGAGTTAAGAGTAATCGCGGGGTCTCTACCACTTGTTGCCTGTATTAACATAGCTAGATTCATTGGATATCCGTCACCTCCCAAGAAGGCTGTAGCCCCAAAATAACCGCCTGTTTCGGCAGCTGTCCTTGCTGAACTCATCCACGTAACTCCGATCAATATCATGATGAGAATTGCCATATATAGCGGAACGCCCACGGTCATCGCCAATATTAGCCAAGCAAGTCCTGAAAGAAACCAGAAAAGCCATAAATATCGAGAACTGATTTCTTTTCTATCAACCTTTTCTCCGAATAAAGCGCGTTTAAGCGATCCAATTAAATATCTTCTGTGGACGATAAATGGCCATATTCCTATAGCAAATATCATTCCTGAGAAGAATGGAATATATCCTTGTCTGAACCACGTATAAGGAGACCATTCAAACTTGCCGATCCATCGGTTCCATACTAAGTAGGTCATTCGTCCAGGCGGTAATGGTTCTAACTGCCCCATAGCTACAAAAACCGGTGGTAGAATATTAAAGAAGAGCACATACGCCAGAAGCATAGATACTATAGCATCGATTGGAGCAAAGAGACCAAGACCTATTATAGGAGGATGACAAGTAAAGCCTAGAACCCCCGTGTACCATGCGTATAACGTTAAGTCTATTTGTAACTGCGGATATTCTATAGGCGGATAGAAATGTCCAATTATTTCATAGATTTCATATATAAGACTTACAAGAAACCCTATCCAAAAAAGCGGCACCTTCCAATATTTTTGTTTCTCATTTTTTCCAATCGTCTCGTTTATAATGTTGGCATAGGGAAACGGTAGGGATTCTATTTCAATGAATTGCGCTCTAACAATGCTTGCGCTGAATATTCCAAAGAAAAACATTGATAAATTAAGCAATATAAGATAAAGTAATGTAGGAAACCACGCACTCCAAGGTACTAAGGCACTACCAAATTGCATGGGTTCGAGTACACTCATGTCTAATGGTCCAAAAAGAGGTGAGAGAAATTTCTTCGTAACATCAGCAGTAGCTACATTTCTTAAAGCGAGATAAGTCATTTGAAGTTCTCCAGTCATCCCATTTAACATTCCAGTATAAAGAGAGGCGGGTGCTATCATAGAAAAGACAAAAGCGAGCTCAGCCCTACTAAGTCTAATAACCCTCGATAGGAGAACCGAGACAACCATGAAACAAAGCACATTCATTATGCATTGTCGTGATGACCAACGTCCATTATATATTGGATAGCCAAAAAGTGGGCCTCCCGGCCATCTTATTTCATGTGTTATAGGTCTAACTCTATCAGAGATTGACATAAATTCTCCGAACTGCATCCAAAAGATTATTGCTAAACTCAGTAATATGCCAAGTAACAATGATTTTAGTGAGAGCCCTATCTTCTTTAGTTCTCCCATAATAGCCCTCACCTGAATAGTAACAATAGTATTTTTATAAATATAAATTTTTTGCTAAAATATATTTAAGAGATTCTCTTTCTTGTCAATAATATAAGTGTAAAATGAAAAGTAGAGAAACATAAAAGTATTCATCAGACTTTATACTAATTGCTAAAATGAAGTTACAATATTAGCTTTAGTGGATTAATATCTTAAAGAAGGCGAAGAAGTTAAAGTTATCCAGATTGGTGAAGCCCATGCTATTTTTGGAAAGCGCCCTAGAGCGCCTTCCTGCTGAACTCGTACATAATAGAATACTGTTGGCTGAGGAGAATAACGGCTTGTGAACGCTATCTTCGAAAGATTTTCGTAATCAATCCAATCAAAGATTACATGATTGTTACCTATTTTTTGAGAGTATACTACTTCATTATTACGTATAATGTCAATTCTAGCTATTTTATCAGGAGCCATAACTTCACAGTATACCTTTCTAGGCTTATTTTCTTCTTTACCGTTTATTTTTATTTCTTCACCCATAATATGATCATTCAATTGAAAATTAATGAAAATCTCCTGACCAGTAGATGCATAAGTCCTTCTGTTCCTTAGCGCAGCAAATATTTCCTTACGCGATAGTTCTTTTACGAGCGCAAATGTTAAACCAATATTTGGTAGATGACAAAAATCATGAGAGTCACTACCAGCTATAAAACCCAACTTGAGACCCATGACTAAGGCATCTTGAACTGAACAGCCTGTTACCTCTTTACCACCATGAGCCATTATTTTCCCAGGATTCCCTAAATATTCAAATATGCCCCACTCCGAACATATCTCAATGACTGGTTCTACCTCTGGGATATAATAGGAGAAATCCGTTCCACCCGAATGTATTCGAGTAAGATGATGGGCAAACATCAATCCGCTTGTCCTTTTTAGAGCTTCACTTAACTCAAAAATATCTCTAGCTGATCTATCGGCAGGGCTAAAGAATGGTTGATCATCAGTCTCATATAAAATGCACCTATGACCTTGTCTAGTCCTACCTATCTCTTCCGCAAAATCGCCCTGAGTCCATTCATATCCAGATATCCCAACAAAGGTGCCTGGATAATTAAAAATTGAGGCAATACGTTGGATATCTGCAAATTCAGATTGGATCCATTTATAGCTGTCGCAATGATCTGTTATTGCAGCGAAATCCCACCCATAAAATTCTTTACCTAACGTGTAAAATTGGTCAGGAGTCCCTGAATGCCCATCAGAAAGTAATGTCTGAACATGTAAATTCCCTTTACAAATAATGTACACTTCATCTCTTACTTTGATTGTAAATTTTCCCCACCATCTTTCTGCTTTCTGTATGTTGCTAGGAGACCTAAACTCCAATCTAACTAAATGTGGTAAAAATGAAATTGGTTCCTTCTGGGTGTCTTCTATCCGTCTAACATAAATATGGCGATCATCAAACGGAGGACCTTCTTCATGAACAAGCCATATATTTCCTTCAGAGTCTAAAACCGCGTTTCCTCTAAAATCCATTCCATGAGTCTCAAAATCCCGATCTGGAAATTCTATATATTCATATCTCATTATATCAGACCACCATTTACCTTGGTAAAATCTACTGACGAAAAACCAATCCATATGTGTAGGTAATTGTTGCCAAAATATCCAAGGTCTATCGTGTCTATCTATAATGGTAAAGGGAAAATGACCGTGCTTAGATATCATGCCTTGTGGAAGATCTCCCAAAGTTTGACACCAACCCATATTAGTCCAACAAATCAAGTAAATCTTACTTTTAGGCCCCATTTCTCGAATCCTTCTTTCACTAAAAACTTCGTAATCAGGCATCTCTCCTTGTTCTACATAGCTTATCCATATGTTACCAAATCTATCTGCAGCTAAATGTGGATGATAACGGTTTAATCCATTATCTCCTGGCACTTCTATAATCTCAGACCAACTCTTTCCATCATAAAATCTCATAAGTATAGTGTACCTTCCACTTCTATACGCGTCCCATGCGATGAAAACTCTATTATATGGGTCAACACATATTGATGGTCGGTAATTATATTCTGGAAAAATTCCTTTATCGCTCACTTGAATACTCGGCAACCATTTTTTTCCATCATATACTTTAACGCATATATTTTGGCGCCCATTAGAGAAAGATTCATAAGCTAGCCATAATTTACCATCGTTATCCGCCGCTAATATTGGCATCGAATCTGATGTTATTGAAGAAGTGATTTTTATTTCATTTGACCATTCTATTCCATCTGTATATCGCCCATATATGCTCCAGTTTCCCTCTCTTCGCGAAGCCCAGCAGATCCATAATCTGCCATTAACGTCAGTTGCCATAGTCGGCTTAAAGTTGATTCCTGACTCATCACTTACTTTGAAAAGATTAGAAAGAGCATCATTTTCGATAAAACGAGCGTAGATATCGTCTGCTCGCCTTTTACATGATGACCAAGCAACCCATATTCGATTCTTTTTATCTAAAGCTATCGCCGGGAAGGCATTATTTGTATTTGAAAGACTGATCTTATAAGTTTTCATTGCGGTGACCAACATATTTTCCTTTTAGTTAAGAGATTGAAAAAGAGGTTAAATAAAAATTTTTCGATTATTACTTTAGGTTTAAGGGTTTGCTTAATTTTGAAAACGATCTAAAGAATACTTCAATTCTAATGGTCTATCTAAAATGCCATGCCACATTATAGAACGAATAACTCTTATTGCTCCATATAACGACCTAACTAAAATAATTATTTTCTGGGACATACTTAGCCTCCAATACGTCATCTAAATTCATGGCTTCCTTAAACCATGCTTATTGACTTTTTCCATCAAACTTTGGCTCTGCACTTAGATAAGACGTAGAGATCTTAGGACCAAAATTAACTCAAAGGTTGGGGTAAGGCTCTATTAAAAATTCCATCTCTGAGATTTGATTGAACACCCCTATTTAAGGCCCCGATATCGAGGCAGTATTTTAGGAAAACCCATAAGTCTACAGAGACGCTTCCTTCATGCTTTGATAGAGCAACTTACATTAATGGGCGATTAAGTTCGCGCTACTATTGCTCCCCATATATATCTTTAACATCCTGTTAATCCTTTCAAGAAAAATATTTGCCAAAACTTTTTCACTAATGATTCTGGATAGAGAAAAATGGGAAGAAACTAAAACCGCTATTATTATTAGTATTAGTAACCAATAGACATCGTTGAAACATGGACGTTCATATTTGACGTATATGCACTTCTAAGTAAAAATAAAATAATTAGAATTTAGGGTCAAATCTGATAAATAAGAACACATACCACGAGGATGGGTGCCTTCTATTTAAAAAAATTTAAATAATTTCCTCCAGCTTCATTCATTAGGTGATAGCTAATGCTAGATTTAACTCTTACTTTCTGCTTAGTTTTTATGGGTTTTGTTGTTGGAATTTTATCCAGCTTCTTTGGTTTTGGAGGGGGATTTATTTTAACACCTTTTCTCATTAATATTGGGATCCCGGCCAATATAGCTGTTGGATCAAGCGTTACGCAGTTGTTTATGTCTTCTGCTATTGCGTCAATAAGGCATAAACGTTTAGGCAATGTAGATATAAGACTGGGTTTAATTATTGCTTTTGCATCAGTTCTTGGAACGGAACTTGGAGCGCAAATAATTGAGTACCTCAAGAAAAGCGGTGTTCAATATCTGAATTTTATAGTTGGCGTAGTGTATGTTTTAATTTTGGGTTTAATATCAATTTACATGTTTTATGAAAGCGCGGAGTTAAAGTTCCGGGAAAAAAAAGGTTTCGCGCAAGCTAGGATTCGTAAAATTAAAACGCCACCAATGATTACTCTATCGCAGACGGATTCCGAGCCCATATCTATCTGGATAATAATTTTAATCGGTTTAACTGGTGGCTTATTTTCTGGTTTCTTAGGTGCTGGCGGCGGTTTCGTGCAAGTTCCCTTACTAATTTATGTTGTTGGTTACAAACCACCTATTGCCGCTGGAACGTGCACCTTCGCAATACTGCTAAATTGTTTATATGCATCCTTATCGCATACTCTCAAGGGGAATGTTGACTTTTTATTGGCGGCTCTAATGTTTACTGGGTCTTTTATGGGTTTACAAATCGGGGTCTCGACAACAAAATATATAAAAGAAGCCAGCTTTAAGACAACGTTTAGTTTATGCATAGGTTTCACATCTCTAAGTGTAGCCATAAGAATGTCTTCTGAAACTTTTGGGATCGCTTTTCTTGGGTTACTCTCGCAGATAATTATGATTTTAGCAACCTCTCTAGTTGCTTTGTTTATAGCGGCGCTTGCCATACGCACCAAGCACAAAAGTATACATCGTATAAGCAACATGATGATTAATGAAGAATCATGACAAGTACAATTCGTTCTTTAACGCGTCAATCTAAACTGTCAGATTCAAGCATATTTGTGCGCTTAGAAGTCCAATAATATTCTGTCGTGCATCTTGTAATCTTTTCCAATACGCTGAACACATCTTCAAGCATCTTATCCCCTAACAGCCCCCTCAAACTTCTTAGCGAGAACCTCCTCAAGGGCACTAATGTTCTGCTCTATGGCTGTTACAAATGGCTGGACTAGCGCCCTGTTTGTTCCAACTCAACTAAGCTGCGTAACCCACTTCATGCTTAGTCTTCAGATTAATGATTTCGCTATCCCAGCAATAATAACATTACCTAACCTAATGCTCCTCCTAGACTTTCAGTATCAACCGGACAAAGAGACCTAGCATCCTCAACGATGCGTTTAGCTAACTTCTCTAAGGCTTCATCACTTAGCTCACTCAGCCTACTGGAGAAATTCTCCAGTTTAGCCGCCAGCTCAGCGGAGCCAACTATTTCAATGCTCATCAAAACCACTAGCAACAAGCATCTTACTAAGCAATGCTTACGGAGGACTTCGTTATCAGCCCATACGTCAAACTGCAGAATAGTACAGTGCACCTCCAGTCTCTGGTCAAAACCCAGAGCCCCCCTAATACCTATATACATCCGTATTGTTATGCATGGAAGCTTCACCAGTCGCCAAGCGGCCAGCCCAATATAATCCGGCTCCCACTAACCAGACTTAGGAGCTTACTCTCTGAGCGCAGAACATCAGCAATCTTATGTTTAACATCGTTAGGCTTTGAGATGGAAAGAGAGATAGTTTTTTAGGCATCCTACACTCTTGTGTTCATGAGGGTTTGTGAAATGGCTAATTCAGAAGGGGCTACCCTTAAAGGTTTCACCGTGGCCATATTCGGTTCGGCTAGGATAGAACGGGGCAGCAGAATCTACTGGGAGATATACGAGTTGGCTAGGATGATAGGCGAGGCTGGAATGAACATAATTACTGGAGGCGGACCGGGATTGATGAACGCTGCCAGTGAGGGTCATAGGGCTGGGCGGAGAAGCAGCGAGGCCAAGACTATAGGCTTAAGAATTAAGTTGCCCTTTAAAGAGGTTGAGTCAAGCCACCTAGACATTAAGAAGGAGTTCGATAGGTTCTCCCACCGCCTAGATGAGTTCATGAATATAGCGAATGCTGTTGTCGTCGCGCCTGGCGGGGTTGGAACACTCCT
>JAWCEH010000056.1:0-14674 GCA_038859955.1 Bathyarchaeia archaeon
CAATAATTTTCGATGTAGGTTTTAGCATAATTGTTTTATTTGTGATATTATCTCTTATGGAACCTGTAATAAACAATTATATACTTAAAGGTCAAGGCGTTCTCAAGTCTGGTATCTTTGATAAGTACTTGCCGCCTTCTTTTGAACATCCTTTAGGAACGGATCATTATGGAAGGGATGTACTTGCCTTATTACTTGCGAGTTTGAAGAACTCCTTGCTTATAGGGGCTATCTCAGGGGGAATTGCCACTTTAATTGGGATTATTATATCTATGACAGCTGGTTATATAGGTGGCAAAGTTGACGACATACTTAGTGGTGTAACAAATACTATGCTTGTTATACCAAGCTTGCCAATTCTAATAGCTGTTGCAGCCTACACGAGGTTGAACTTAATTCTCATGTGTATTGTTTTGGCAATATTTAGTTGGCCAGCAAGCGCTCGCACGATAAGAGCGCAAATATTAAGTTTGAAGGAGAGACCTTATATTGAATTGGCTAAAGTAACAGGATTTAATAGTTTTGAAATAATGTTTAAAGAAATTCTTCCAAATATTGCTCCATTTATAGGGATGGGCCTCACAAATGCGATCATAGGGGCAATATTTGCTGAGACAGGAATAAGGTTGTTAGGTTTAGGCCCCGGAGAAATTCCGTCACTTGGGCTTATGATAAATTGGGCTCTCGCGTTTGGGGCCCTCTCCTTAGGTCACTACCATATACTATTGTCTCCAGCAATAACATTAATTCTATTATTCACGTCATTAAGTCTTATTAACATAGGATTGGAGGAAATTTTCAACCCAAGACTTAAGAAGATAACGGGAATTTAGGTAACTTGTGGTAGTCAAATTGAATAAAAAGGCGAAACTTTGAAAAGAAAAAAAGTTTATATTTATAACATGAGATAGTTTAGGAACTTAATGCTCCAGATGAGGAGGTTCAAGGTCCTGGTTGAAAAGATTCTCAAAATTATCGATTTAAGAGTTTACTACAAGAGCATTTGGGGGGATTATAAGTCTGTTGATGGCGTGTCTTTTCATGTAGAGGAGGGTGATTTCTTCAGTATAGCGGGCGAATCCGGATGCGGCAAATCTACGTTGGTAGACGGCATTTTAAAGTTAGTTAAGCCACCAGGTTATATCCCCACTGGTGAAGTGATTTTTGAAGGAAAAAATTTACTTGCATTGCAAGAGGAAGAACTTCGTAAAATAAGAGGAGTTAAAATAGCGTATATTCCTCAGGGGGCTATGAATTCCCTAAATCCTGTGATCAAGATTGAAGAGCAGATGATAGATGTAATACTTGACCATGATGATATAGATAAGAAGAGTGCTGCAAAAATAGCTACATCATCGCTTAAAGAAGTTGGGCTTCCGACAGAAGTCGCTAATATGTATCCTCATCAGCTTAGTGGGGGGATGAAACAAAGAGTCATTATAGCTATGGCTATATCTTTGAAACCCCGGCTTATAATAGCTGACGAACCTACTACAGCATTGGATGTTGTTGCACAGAGGGGAATATTACAATTACTTAGAAGATTAAAAGATGAGTATGGTATAACTGTAGTGTTTATATCGCATGATATGGCTTGTCATGCACAAGTATCTGATAAAATTGCTATAATGTATGCTGGAAAAATTGTAGAGACGGATTTTACTCTCAACTTATTTGAGAAACCAGCACATCCATACACAAAAGGGCTACTTTCAGCAATTCCCTCGATAGGAAAAACTTACGTAAGGGGTATAGCTGGAATGGCCCCCAGCCCCTTAAATTGGCCGCAAGGATGCCGCTTTCATCCGAGATGCCCGAATGCTATGGATATATGTATGAAAGTGGAGCCTGATATGGAAGAAATCAGCCAGGGAAAATGGGTTGCATGTCATCTTTATAGGTGAAGAATATGTCCCAATCATTACTTGAACTAAAAAATGTGACCAAGATATTTAGCGTAGGCGGATATTTAGTGTCAAAGAGGACAATAAAGGCTTTAGATTCCATTTCTTTCGCAATTCCTTCAGATAAACCTGTAATTATAGCATTAGTAGGCGAAAGTGGAAGTGGAAAAACCACTTTAGCTAAAATAATTTTAGGTCTTCTGAAGCCGTCTTCAGGAGAAGTGCTGTACAAAGGAAAGAAATTATCCGACTGGCTTAAAAAGAATAGATTTGATTACCTTAAAGAAGTTCAACCTGTATTTCAGGATCCCTATAGCACCTATAATCCGTTTTATAGAGTTGAACGAGTGTTAGAAGTTGCGGTAAAAAAGTTTAAATTAGCATCAACAAAAGCTGAAAGACGGAAAATAATTTTAAAAGCTATGGAAGAAATGGGTCTTAGACCCGAGGATATACTTGGAAGATACCCGCATCAGCTTAGTGGGGGTGAGCGGCAAAGGCTTATGCTCGTAAGATTACTACTAATCAAACCAAAACTTATAGTTGCAGATGAACCTGTATCGATGATAGATGTTTCCTTAAGAGCAATATTTTTGGATCATCTGGCGTCATTTAAAAATAATCTTAATACCTCATGCCTCTACATAACTCACGATCTCAATACTGCGAGTTATATATCTGATAGAATAATCGTTTTGTGTCGAGGGAGAATCGTGGAGGACGGACCGAAAGAAGATTTGATTAAAGAGCCTTTGCATCCCTACACTAGGCTTTTGGTAAATTCAATACCTATACCTGATCCTAAACATAGGTGGGTGGAAAAAGTTGAACTAAGATCCATAGAGTCTTTTAAGGAGCCTGATTTGAAGAAATGTATTTTTTCAGAAAGATGCCCTCTTTTTAAAGAGATATGTGGGTGTGAGGCACCGACACTCTTTGAGGTGGGGCGTGATAGAAGAGTTGCTTGCTTTCAGTATTGCTAATTTGTATGCTAGTCTCTGTCTCAAGCAATCTTGATTTTATACGCAAGTCTTATAAATATTTATGATCATACTTTTTATTCGGAGGATTTTAAATGAATACAGCAAAGAACGCCTTCTTAAATTTTGCTTTGGTATCTCTTCTAATACTGACTACTATAGCAGCGTTATTGCCAAAATCCACAGATGCGCAAATAACTTTACCTGTTCCAAGAGAGCAGACGCTTATCACGGAGATCATGAGCCCACAATATTTTACGGTGTTTGATTCTGCCAATCCGTATATTCCCCAAGGGACTCAATGGGGGTCCGGTTGGCATCAGATGGTGCAAGAGTATGACTGGTATATTAATTATGCTACTGGAGAGATAATATATTGGAGGACAACCGGATGGGAGTACGAGAATAACTATACAAAAATGATTTATCACATCAGAAGAGGAGTAACATGGAACGATGGGCATCCCTTCACAGCTAGAGACCACGTCTTCACTATAAATATGGTGATGGCCAATCCGGATTTTGGAGGTTCAGCATACCTCAGGGAATGGGTTGATAAGGTAGAGCTCGTTGACGACTATACCTTGGTAATATATCTGAAGAAACCTAATCCAAGATTCCACCACGTTTTTAGGATGTGGAGCTATCTACCCTATATATGTGCGGAGCATGTATGGAAGAATGTTGATCCAAAAACATTTAAGAATTGGCCACCAGTAGACACCGGACCATACAAACTCTACGCTGTTTATCCAGAACTAGGTATGTGGATATGGGAACGAAGAGAAGATTATTGGGGCAAAACCCTAGGAATCTTTCCTAAGCCTAAGTATGTTGTCTGGCGTGGGATTCCTCCACTAGACATTGATATTGAAGATTTCGTAAGGGGCGATGTTGATGTAGTTCTTCCTCATTCCTTTACTTGGGAAGCTGTTAAAACAGCAATGGCAAGAATGCCTGGAAAGGTTGTTATAGCACCTTACCCTGATCCATGCCCATACGGAATTAACTCATTTAATGTTGCTAAATACCCCTTCAGCGTGCGTGAGTTCAGATGGGCAATAGCATTGCTTGTAGATAGGGAGAAACTGGCTCGGATGTACGCGTTATCTAATGGTACGCCGACAACAGATTGGCTCTTACCAATGCCATACTCATGGGGCGTTTTTGAGAAATACAAACCATTAGCTCAAAGAGCATTGCAGAAAATAGAAGCCGAATATGGTGTTAATCTGCTTGAATACAATCCTGAAAAAGCGAAAGAACTTCTTGACTCAGCTGGATTTAAAGATGTCGATGGAGATGGATGGAGAGAACTGCCCGATGGAACCGACTTTACAGTGGAGCTTCTCCTAGGTGAAGATGCGGCGCACTATATAGGCTATGACTTACTCGATGAACTTAGAGCAATCGGTATAGATGCCACGACAAGAATAGGTGGAGCATTAACAGGTGACCTATCTGCACGTGGAAATTACGATATAAGAATATGCACTCATTGTACGCCAGGTTGGATAATGGGCGATCCGGTTCCAAGCATAGATGTATTCCATAGCAAGTGGTATGCTCCAATTGGTAACACAAGTGGTACGCCTGGGATTCAGGGTGCAAATCCAAGATATGTAAATCCGGAACTGGATCCCATTATTGATGTGCTCTGGACAGTTTCTCTTGATGATCCGAAAGTTCCCTCGCTACTTGAGGAGGCATTCTATATTATTCAAAGAGACTGTATAACTGTTCCAGCGGTTGAAAAGACATTCGTGCAAACATTTAGCACAAAATACTGGAAAGGATGGCCATCACAAGAGAACATGTATATGGTGCCCTTCAATTGGTGGCCTACATTCTTCTTCCTACTTGCAAGGATTGAACCAACCGTCGAAGCTCCAGGGGTTACAACTGTCACTATAACTAAAACAAGTACAGTAACGGTTACAAGTACGGTGGCAGCTGAAACTGTTACAAGTACGGTTACTTCAACGGTCACTGCACCAACTATGGATGTTGCTAGTGTTGCTGGTGCCGGGATTGTTGCGCTTATAGTTGGTGTGGCAGTAGGATGGATAATAGGTTCAAGAAGAAAAACATAAAACATTCGCCTCCCCCCTCTTTTTTATAATGGGAAAACTTGAGTTTAATATGACATTGATATTTTGAATTAAAACTTTGAAGGAAAAATTCATTTAATATGTGGAATTTAAAAAGGGTAAAGGTCAAATATTCGTATAATTCACCTTGTTTATAGACTGGTGGTTGGAATGTCTGGGAAGATTACTTTTATCCTAATTGGTTTAGCTATAGCTCTCGTAGCATGGTATTATTTGCTTGGCGGTTCATCTATGCTAATTAGATTTACGAGTGAATATTATGCTGCCAGGTTTATCTCTGCTCTCATTTTGTTTGCCGCTATAACTATAGGTTACATGCTCATTTCATTGCTGATTAAGTCGGCTATGCTAAGGGCTGGCGCTAAGGAAGGCGAGGTGGTTATGATTAATAATGTCATTAAGGCTTTTTTTGCACTTGTTGGTATAATAGCTGTTTTAAGTGACTGGTTCTCCTTAGGGGCATTAGGATCGGTCTTTGCGGCTTTCGGAGGGATGTTTCTCGGCTGGTCTCTGCAGGCACCTATAACTGGAATAGCCGGCTGGCTTCTCATATCAGTGATTAGACCTTTTAGTGTTGGAGACCGCGTTCAGCTACCATCCTACGGTTTGGTTGGCGATGTTGTTGCGGTTACTCCGCTGTATACTATTTTAAATCAGGTGGGCGGTTCAGTTGGAAGCGAGGAGCCAGTAAATAGAACCATCCTTATACCGAATGCGATGCTTTTTGGCACCTTAATCATTAATTACACACCTAAGGAGCAGGAAAAGCTCATCGAGCAGTTTCGCAAAAGGTTTGAAAAGAGCGGAGTAGAGTCTGGGCCAGCGTACATACTTGACGAGTTTGTTCTCAGAATAACATTTGACTCAGATTGGGATGAGGCGGAAAGAATACTCTTGAACGCGGCTAGAGAGGTTACCGCGGACATAATAAAAGCAACCGGTCAGGAACCGTACATTCGCGCCGACGTCTCAGACTGGTATGGCGTATTCATGAGACTTAGGTTTATGACCCTGGCAACCGAGAGGCCAAGAATAATGTATGAGCTAACAAAGAGAATAATTAAGGCGATACAAGAAAGCGACAAAGTCGACATAGCGATACCATACGTATATTCCCTTAAGAGACCTTTCCCAATAATGAGAAATTACAAGGAAATTAAAGAAGCTGAAAACTTAAGGGATAACGCTACCACTGCGAAGTACTCTAATCCATAATATTATTATCCTTCGAACTTTTCATCCCTCTTTTTAGATGAAAATTTTAAGCAATTAAAGTAGATGCATACTATTTTGCTCATAATCTTTGGTATAAGTTCGTTTGTTCGAATAGATAATTTTATAAAGTAAAGGAACGGACATGTTTGAATCATATTTTAGTATTATTATGCAGCCATTTATGTTGATTTGCTCACCTCTTTGCTATGGTGATAAAGATATGAAGCTCATAACAATCTATCTTCCAGAACCGTATTTAGAGGCCCTGGATGAGTTAGTTAATAAGCGATATTACCCGCATAGGGCTGAGGCTATTAGGGCAGCTATACGCGATTTAATTGAAGTTGAATTATGGAGACGGAAGCACCATGGCAAAGCTAGCCGATAGAGCACTCCAGTATATGTGGAGTGAGAACTTGCAGATGGGTTTGAGGGATCCAGGATACTGTCGCATAGCGGTCATCGGAGTAGGCGGCGCAGGGAACAACACGGTCAATAGGCTTATGGAGTCAGGTATAGTTGGCGCCGAATGTATAGCGATCAACACTGATCTACAGCATTTAAATGCTGTACACGCCCATCAGAAGGTCCTAATAGGAGAGAAGCTTACTCGTGGACTAGGCTCCGGCGGAGATCCAAATATTGGCAGGGCAGCTATTGAGGAGTCTATTGAGCATGTTGATAAGGTCTTAACTGATGTTGACATCGTGTTTGTGACTGCGGGGATGGGTGGCGGAACAGGTACTGGCGCAGCACCAATCGTTGCTAAGTTGGCTCGTGAGAAGGGAGCTATAGTTGTCGGCGTCGTCACTATGCCATTTAAGATTGAGAGGGGCCGAATCAACTATGCTCTTAAAGGGTTAACTGAGATGCGTAGGGAATGCGACACAGTTATAGTTATCGACAATAACAAGCTGATGTGGCTTGTTCCACAGCTACCGATAAATGAAGCTTTCAGAGTTGGGGACCAAGTTTTAGCCAATATGATCAAGGGCATAACCGAAGTAATATCAATGCCCAGCCTAATAAACCTAGACTTCGCTGACTTCAGAACGATAATGAAGCGTGGAGGAGTGGCCATAGCCGGTATCGGCGAGTCTAATGCGCCCAATAGGGCCGAAGATGCTGTCCAGAAAGCCCTAAGGATGCCTTTACTCGACATAGATTATAGTGGTGCAAACGGAGCGCTAATTCACGTATCAGGCGATGAAAGCCTGACGATTGAGGAAGCAAATATGGTTGGCGAGATCATAACCCAGATGATGAGCGATGATGCTCTAGTGATCTGGGGCGCTAGGATTGATCCAAATCTAAAGGGTTCCCTGAGAGTCACATTAGTCATGACTGGCGTTAAGTCACCTTATCTGCTTAGCGGCTTCGGCTCAAAAGCTGTTGAGCTATATGACCTAGAACCACAAACCCAGAAAAAGACGGAGAAATCTGAGAAAATAGGGTTATTAGACGTCGAATTAGGTCTTCAGAAGATACCCGTTCTAGAGAGCTAAATGCTCTCTTTTAAGCTTTAACTCCCAGAGCCTTTTTTACCCTCAATTTTATTGGCATGCTTCTACCGAAGGGTCTCGTTAGCCCCTTCCTTATGGATTCAATCAGGTTGTCTAAGCTCGATTCATCGCTTTCTATAAGCGTGTAGGCTAAGCCGATTGCCTCAGGTATATGGGAGTCACTTCCAGCGGTCTGCGGCAAATTATACCTTTCAGCGAACTTTTTACATGAGCGGGTTAGCAGTTGAAATGGAAATGAAGAGGAGTTTATAACCTCTATAGCGTCAAGGCCAAAGGAGAGTATTTTGGGATTTAAACCTAATCCGTTTTTAAAGGGCGCCTTTGGGTGGGCTGCTATGGCTAAGCCACCAGCCTCATGGATTCTCTCAGTGGTTTCCTCAACACTTAGCCCCTTTGGGATCCGTGTTAGTACATTAATGCCTAGTATATGTCCCTTTACTGTTGAGACTTCTATTCCCGGTATTATTATCAGTCTGCCATGTTTCTGATTTCTTTCAATGATGTTTGCTATTTTTATGGCACCTTCTACTGTATCATGGTCGGTCACGGCGATTCCGTCTAACCCTTTCTTTTTAGCCTGGGTTAATATGTCTTCAAGGGTTATTTGGCTGTCTTTTGAGTAACAGGTATGTACATGTAAGTCGATTTTTAGCGGCAAACAGCTCATCCACTATCTAACTTTACTCCCAGGGGTCAGAGGTTTCTCAGGCCCTATGAAAACTACGCTACTTTCATCCTGCGCTGCCAAAATCATTACCTCGGATTCTATGCCAAATATTTTTCTAGGCTCTAGATTCATTACAACAACGATATATCGGCCTTCAAGATCCTCTGGTTTATAGTACTTAGCTATCCCGGCGACAGCGGTCTTAATGTTTCCTCCACCCACATCAATTAATAGTTTAAGTAGGTTCTGAGACTTTGGCACGCTTTCAGCCTTAACTATTTTTCCGATGCGCATATCTACTCTTGAAAACTCCTCAAATGATATCTTCTCAGCGGTAGATCTAATTTTATCGAGCATATTCTGTAGCTCCTCCTCTGAAGAATTAATTTTACTGAATAGGGGCTCAGCCTCTCTAATTTTGTGGCCTGCGGGCAAGGGTTTATATGCTTCATCCCAAGAAACCTTCTCTGGCAAATTTAATAATCTTCGAATTTTTTGTGCTGTTATAGGTGTGAACGGCTCAAGTGCAATAGATAGGGCTTTAACTATTTGAGCTGAAATATAAAGCGTATTCGCTGTGATATCAAGGTTCGTTTTAACTGTTTCCCAAGGTTTCTTCTCATTAAAGTACCTATTCCCAATGCGGCTTATCTCCACTGCTTCCCTTAATGCTAATTGCAACTGGAAGTTGAACAAGGCTTCATCAACAGATTTAATTTTCTCCCTCACAGTGTTCAGTGTTCTCTCATCTAATTCATCTAGGTTTGTCGGCTTAGGGACTTCGCTGTTGAAATAAGTGTTTATAAATTTTAGTGCCCTATGCACAAAGTTTCCCAGCGTATCATTAAGGTCCGAGTTCACCCTCTCTATGAATGTCTTCCAGGTAAAATCCGAATCCTTTGTCTCTGGACGTATTGATATAAGCGTATATCTCCAGTAATCTACTGGGAACATTTCTAGGGCTTCATCTATCCATACGCCTATTCTCCGGCTTTTTGACGATTTCTGCCCACCAAATATTAGCCATTCATTTGTACAGACATTCCATGGTAGATTATAATCTTCGTGGGTCGCCATTAGCAGCGCTGGGAAAATTAGTGTGTGGAATGGTATGTTATCCTTACCAATAAAATATAAGGTTTTAGCATCCTTATTGAACCAGAATTCCCTCCACTTATCGCCGTCTCCGCTTCTCTTAAAGTACTCTATTGTCGCCGAAACATATCCTAAAACAGCATCAAACCAAACGTATATTGTCTTATCCTCAGCACCCTTGAAGGGTGCCGGTATACCCCATTTATTATCTCTAGTTATGGGCCTTGGTTTCAAGCCCTCCTTAAGAAGGTTTATGCTGAAGTTTCTCGCGTTGTCTGGTAGCTGCCTGTTGCCCTCAATATATGCTAGAAGTTTATCCGTAAATTTCGGCATATCGAAATACCAATGCTTAACTGTTTTTATTGTCGGCGTTGCACCGCATATGGTGCAATGCATCTCCAGAAGTCTAGTTGGCTCTAAAAGGCGTCCACATTGCTCACATTGATCTCCGCGAGCCCGCTCATAACCGCAGTATGGACATTTTCCCTCGACGAATCTGTCTGGTAGGAAGCGCCGGCATTTTGCACAGTATGGGAGTTCATCCTCTCTCGTGAAGACGTAGCCATTTCGCTCTATTTTGAGCATTAATTCTCTAACAAACTCTTTATGAACCGGGCTTTCAGTTCTAGTGTAATTATCAAATGATATTGCCCACTTCTCAAATAGTGCTGAGACAATTTTATGATTTCTGTCGGTTAACTCCCTTGGTGAAATATTTTGCCTAATAGCCTCAATCTCTATAGGCGTGCCATGTTCATCAGAGCCGCTAACAAAGAGAACATCTTCACCCTTAAGTCTATAATAGCGAGCGATAACGTCAGCTGAGAGAATTGGTAGAAGGTTCCCTAAGTGAGGCACATGATTAATATACGGCCAAGCAGCCGTAACTAAAACCTTCCCGAGTTTAACGCACCTCCACAGCAAAAATGATCGCAAGATCTTATACTTAAATAAAACGCTAGATAATTAAAACTCCAGACTTTTATTCCTGATGAGTTGGGCGATGAAACTTTATGGCTACGGCAAAGGATCATTGAGTATTGCATCTGAGAAGGCAATAAGTATGTGGTTATCTCAGATCTCCGAGGTTCTCGATGTGGTAGAAACAGTTGAAGATCTCGTTGAAGCCATCTTATGGTATGTTATCCTATGTTAAGAAGTTGAGGAGTTGAGTTGCAGCATGAAGTCCGAGAGATATGGGCAGAAAAGACTCTCAAACAGCATAATATTGATTGACCAAACATTTTTCTAGAGGTGGAGTTGGCGGAGAAGCATGCAAACAATTTCTGAGGAAAGTGAGAGATGGTTTTATTAAGGCCGTAATTACAGACTTTCACGTAGACTCCATTGTAGCTGTGATGGAAAATTATGGGAAGGGGTTGGAGAAATATAACTTTTATTTTTAGTTTCCCTTCTTCGCCATAAAGGACTGAAAATTTTTCCGACGGGTTTAAGCGGCCGCATAAAGGCGGCTTTCATTATGAGAGATTATGGCTTAGATTACGATGATGCACTTGCAGTTCAAGCTCTTAGAGAACTCTCTGCTGAAATAATAGTTTCGCACGATGAAGATTTTGACTCAGTAAACTGGATCAAAAGACTTGAACCCCGAAGAATTAATTTAACAATTTTTTATTTTTAAAGAAACAACTTTATGTTAGATTAGATGAGTATTGATTGGGGTTATTTGGTTATCTTCTCTACAGTTTTCTTTGTGCCTATATATGCTGTGTGTGCCATGTTTATGAACAGTCCTGTTTCCACAACTCCCGGGATCATCTTAAGTTTTCTATTAAGGCATTCTGGGTCTTCAATTGCTCCGAAGTCGACGTCTAATATGAAGTTTCCATTATCAGTTATGTATGGTATATCCTTCCTAACTTCGCGTAAATATGGTTTCCCACCAAGCTCTTTTACCCTCTTAACCACTATGGGTTCGGCGAATGGTATTATCTCAACTGGTAGAAGCTGACCTTTACCAAGCTTATCTGTAAGTTTTCTTTCATCGGCAACAATTATCAGTTTTTTGGATGCTGCCGCGATAATCTTTTCCCTTGTTAAGGCTCCACCCATACCTTTTATTAAATTCAGCTCTGGGTCAATTTGGTCGGCTCCGTCTATAGTTAGATCTATTGACGGGTGCTCATAGAGTGAGGTTGTTGGAATGCCAAATTTAATGGCTAAGAGAAGCGATTGGTAGGATGTTGGCACGCCTAAAATGCGCAATCCTTCCTCCCTAACTTTTCGCCCAATCTCTTCTATGGCATAGGCGGCAGTTGAACCGGAACCAAGTCCAATAATTAGATTATCTTTAACATTCTTAGTAGCTTCTATGGCGGCTCTCCTCTTAGCATCTTCAACCCAATCTGAGCACATATTAACCCTCAACTTCCATCTGACTAAGCTTACTAAGAACCTTCTCAACCTCAGCCATTATCTGTTCAAGCTTCTTATCTGCTTCACTCTTCTCTTCTCGCTCTCCCTCAACTCCGGCTTCAACCTTCTCGGTGACAGCTTTAGGCTTAACTGTTTCTCGTCGTCTCTTAGGCGTAGCTGGCTTTTCAACTTGCTCCGTTATTGTAGCAGATGATGCCTCAATCCGCTCCTCCTCTCTCCTCTCTTCTCTTGGCCCAACAATTCTTTCCGGTGGCATTAGACCAGCTATGGCCCTCAACTCCTCAATCCTCCTATTTAATGTCTCAAATCTTTCAGAGAACATTTTAATAAATTCCTCTTGCATTCTCTCAAGCTCGCTTAAAGCTATGATAGATTCACCGCGAGCGATCTCCTGCTTTATCCTCTCAAGATCCTCTCTGTATTTAAGCGCTAGACTATCGCGCTCTTCTAAAGTTATCTTACCTTCAGCGTGGGCCTCATAGAGTCTTCTAATAGCGTAGCTTAAAATTTCTCTTTCAAGATCAAGTACTCTCAGTTTGTCCCTGGCTTCCTTTACAACATCGTCTGGAACAGTTTTAGTAACGGTTACTGGTAGCGGCTTCTCGACTAAATCGACTTTTGAGACAGGCTCTTTACTTTTTTGGCTGGTTTTTCTCCTTTCACGCTCAGTTAAGAAGAGCACTATTGATGCTACTGCAGTAATCCCTAGAATCAGAGTTAGATAAAGCCATATTTCCTCAGGCAATCTCTTTTAGCCCCTTACTATACAACAATATATGCTCTACTATTCACAAAATATAATTTTCTATTCCCGAGCGGTATTAAGCTGGAAATCAATCGAGCAAATAACCATGCATCTACCAATAGCGACCAACTTTATGGCCATATTTCCCGACTAGTGGAACAAAGGCTACTCCACCAAGATCTTCCTCAATTACTTTGCCATTCTCCATCTTCCTGAGGCGCATGAGAGTTTGGTAGAATCCGACTTCTCCAACCGGTATAATCATGATACCACCTGGCTTAAGCTGCTCCTTAAGTGGATTTGGAATAAAAGGCGCGGCAGCTGTAACAAGTATTCTATCATAAGGGGCTTTCTCTGGGTATCCCTCAGATCCATCACCACATATAACTGTAACCCTATCACTGTAACCAGCTCTAGCAATATTTTCTCTAGCAAGATCCGCCAGCCTTGGAATAATCTCTACCGTATAGACATGACCCCAAATATCCCTCGGAGCACCACTAGGCGCAACTATCTCAGCGACTGTAGAGGCATGCCAACCAGAGCCAGCGCCAACCTCAAGAACTTTATGCCCAACATCTAATTCCAGGGCTTCATTCATTATTGATACCATGTCTCACCGGGCAACCGCTTAGAAGGGTTAGCCCTGTGGCGCCGAAACAGTCTGCCCCTCACCTATAGGCAACGGCGTATCAATCGCGGCATAAGGCTTCTGGCTCTCAGGTAGGAATAGGCTCCTGGGAACAAGCCTCATAGCCCTAATAACATGGGGAGATCTAAGTATACCACACCTAACTAGATCACGAATAAGCTTCTCCCAACTATCTTCGGACAAACCGGCTCCTCCCTTAACTCCAAAAAACTAATAGACACCACATACTTAAAACATTAATGCCCGTAAACAGCAAATTAAATAAGACTCGAGAATTAACAAAAAATTAATGCGGCCGTCGTCTAGTCTGGTCTAGGACATCGGCCCCCCGCGCCGACAACCCGGGTTCAAATCCCGGCGGCCGCACCAAAGAAATTTACCTATTTGAAAAACAAGGCTTAAATTTGGCTCCACTATAGGGATTATGTTCCGCTGGTTTAAGGTCGTCACAAGATGTCTATTAAGCCTCCTCCAATAGAGCGCTCTCTCCATCGTTGCCGCCATTTCAACACCTGCATACAATTATTTTCTTCCAGACTCTAATTAAACCAGACTAGATTAAATAAATTAAGGGGGAGATCTAAGTATCTAACCTTTATCCATTTAGTAGCTTGGTTTAATTAGATGCAGATGAATGCGCTGAACAGTCTGCTGAAGGATGACTCAATTAATATTCAAATCTTATACCTGTAGTTAAGGGGTTCGAGAAGTAATGTTTAATTAAGTCTTTACCGAAATACTTATATAATGTTTTCCATAAATACGACTTGAGGAACTTATGGGTAAAATTAAGAGTAGCATTTATATTGATGAAGGGCTGTGGAGGGAGCTTAAGAGACGGGCTGTGGAGATGGATCTAGAAATTGGTAGTGTACTGGAAGAGTCAATTAAAGATAATCTTATGATCGGCATTGAAGAAGAATTGTCAGAGATAGGCGGTGATCTAAACGATGTAGAAATAGACTTTGAACCAGTAAAGCCCATAAAGGGGTTAGTTAGCACTTTGACAAGGGATCTGAGGGATGAGCGGGAAAATAGCTTACTTAGACACTAGCGCGATAGTAAAAAGGTATGTGGATGAGCCTGGCAGTGATGTTGTGAGAACTCTCTATAAGAGGTGTTATTTTGGGGAATTGAAGATTTCATTTAGCCTATGGAATATAGGCGAAGTATTGGGGGTAATTGATAGAGCAAGAGTGCTGGGAAGGATTCGCGAGGAGGATTATGTAATTACCAAGAGAAGATTCCTAGCCGAGACAATAAGGCTTGTGAGGTTAGGCATACTACACATAGTTAGTATGCGAAGATCAATATTAAGGGATTCATGGAGACTAATTGAGAGATATCACATATATCGGGCGGATGCTCTACAAGTGGCTTCAGCT
>JAWCEH010000057.1:0-14516 GCA_038859955.1 Bathyarchaeia archaeon
GGCATACAAAGATCCAATATTCATCTTGGAGATGTCGTGGTGGTGATAGGCTGCGGCTTCATGGGTCTGCTGCTAATTCAGCTTGCTGCCCTGCGAGGCCCCTCAGAATTAATAGCTATTGACATAAATGATGAGCGGTTGAAAATTGCTGAGGAATTCGGGGCGGAAGTGTCTCTTAACCCATATAGAGTCGACCCAATCAAATATATTATGGATGCCACGGGTGGAAGAGGGGCAGATGTGGTTATAGAGGCTGTTGGAGAACAGTCATCGTTAGATGTGGCAACTAAGATTGCCAAAATTAGAGGCACATTAGTGATATTTGGATACCATGTAGGTGAACCACGCATAATTGACATGGAGAGATGGAATTGGAAGGGATTAGATGTGATAAACGCTCATGAAAGAGAAACCGAGGTATACATGGAGGGAATGCGGATAGGCATCAATCTTCTATCAAAAGGCAAAATAAAGATAAAACCATTAATCACACATACATATCCGCTTGAACAGATAAATAGAGCATTTACGGATGTTGAAACAAAAATTAAGGGACTTATAAAAGCTGTAATAACGCCCTAAAAAGAGAATACTACTTTTCCCACGCAAATATTTCACTATTAAAGAATTTAATATAATCTAGCAAAACTCTCATATTCTTGCAAGTCGTTCGAGATCCATCTGAAAGCATAGGAGTATAAGTTGTGTTGATGTTAAATGCTGTTCACCAACTTGTAAAATCGTACCGCTATCTCTCTTTTTCATTAACTTTAGTGTTAAAGAAATTCTATAAAAAAGGGAGTGTATTATGAGCCTTCAAGGTTTTCTACATGATGGCCATGAAAGTTGGCGGTATCTGAAGGAGCATAAAGAAGACACCATAACCAATCATTAGGCCGCAGGCTATTGGAACTATTATCCGCTCATAACCTTTCCCGCCTAAAACTCTGAGAGATACTTGTTTAATTATCCATGCTATTACCAAGTTTCCATCGTAGAACCATTCACACATTGCTCCCGAGCCAACAACTATTCCTATTGGGTTTAAGAAGAACCACGCGAACTTAGACCTTAGAACCTCTATGATTATTACTACTACGAATCCGGCTATCCACCATATTGGCATATCAGGTATCGTGTAGAAATCAAGCCACGACTGGCCTGATGAAAGGAAGGGAACTAAAGGCGGCCATCCCTCGTAAGTTGTAGCGACACCTCCGAGCTCCAGCATACGTTCATATAAGACTGAAGCACCCCAATAATGGAACATCCATATACCTAGCGGTACAGCTACAACCACGCCGATCAATGTAGCGATAATTATGGCTATGCTTATATCCCTTGTACTAGTCTTAGTTTCTTGTGCAAATTTGAAGCCTACGAGAGTTGGTTCCATTGGTATTAATGGAACCCACCAGTGATACCAGTTTCCAGCATAAATTGTTGTTGCAATGCTCTCGGTGTTTAAGCCTAATTTGCCAGCTAGCTGTAAAGGTATTGTATCATAAAAGATGTTATAGTGCTGATCTAGATTATGGGTTGGGAATAGGACTCCGCCAGTTTCAGCGCACCATCTCGCTGAGAAAATGAAGAAGAAGGCCAACATGATAAATGTCCAAACTATGTAGGGAGGCGCTCCACTAGCTACCATAGAAATATACCAAATTATGAAGCATGAAATAAAACCAATCCACACTGTTCTCCATGAATGCGGCTCCCCTTCTTCTCTGGGCGTCCCTGAAATAGCTGCCTTAATCGAGCGAGCTATTTGTCTTCTAGCTCTCCAGATAAATATTAGTGGCAAAGCAATTAAGACCGGGCCCACCGCTCCAGGCGGTCTACCAACAAACATAAGTCTATGCTTTATTATACCTGTTTCAACACCATTAGTCCAGTAGTCACCAGCAGGCGTGCTTCCAGTAACAAAGTTTATCCATACACATATACCTTCAAGTAAAATCCAGAAAATTATCGCTGTATTTAACACGTCCATAGGCATCAAAATTGTCGCAGCTACAGCCCAACTCTCCCATCCTAACACCCATAGGTTTGATGGAAAGATTTCGCCTAAATATGGCGATAGATTAATTTCGTATTTCTGAAATTCCGTCATCGTAGGTATATAAATCCCAAACCATATTGCAAGCACATCTATTGATGCTGAAATAGCGCCTAAAAGGAAGCCAGCCCAGAACCAAGCATTTTGCCTTATATTCCAAAGACTTGGCCTACCTTCAAGACCCTTTGCACTCTTCAGAGATTCATATAGCGGGCGTTGCCATGGAAATGGTAATCTTTCAGTTTCCACCCATGGTTTTCTAAAGATTATTGCGAGAAAATGGAAGGCAAGATATAGACTAGCCCAGTTTACAATGTAGAACAATATTGGCGGTAAATATGATGACCAGGGTACAGAGCCACCATATAAATATGCATCTATAGCTTCGGGATCCTTAACAATCCATAGATCTGGTACTGGAGCCTCTAAGGTATGCCAGGTTTCAAAGTTAACCGAGTAAACTCGTATAAAGGCTCGTAGAAAAGCGATATTTGTGGCTGAATGCCACATATCTCCCGTTTCCCAAGCGGGGGTTGTCATTAGACCTGACATGGCAATAGAAAAGAAGACGGCCCATTCTTGGGGGGTGAATTGATACTTTGGATTCACAATTCTCGTTAATACGGCTTCTGCGGCAAGTAAGATAAACATTGGGATCATTAGGTTAGTGTTCGTAGCTACTAGAAGCGCGCCGAAAACTACCGTATTAATAATGCACCAAAGGATCGAAAATATCAATATTCTTGGCGTTAATCCGGCTCCCTCAAGTTTCTCCGATAAATTTTTAGACATATTCTTCCTCCAAAGAGATTCATATTTTTATCTAAATTTATCTAAATATAAATATTTATTTTTAAAGTTTAAAAGATTTTTAAGTTTTTAGATGTATCTTGGTTCCAGTCAATCCAGAAACACTATCTCTTGAAGCTCAAGGTTAAATTTTGGAATAATATAGCAAATTGGTTTCTTCGATTTCATAGCAACAATTGTTAAAGCAGCGCAGGCCATTGCTGATGTACCGGAAATGCAAACTATATCAGTTTCAGGCACTATTTTTTCAAGTTTCTTAATACTATCGTTGATTGGCTCTGACAAATCTATGTATATGAGCGACATTTGTGGAAGACTTATACCATCTTTTTCCAACAGTCTCTCTAATTCTTTGATCTTACCTGAAAAATCCTTTTCGGAAGAGATAACATATATTAGTTTAGGATTGAAGAACCGAGTTAAAGAGTATAATTGAACTATGGTAGGTTCAGGAACTATTAGTACAGGCTTTAAAACATTCCATTCTAAAATAATGCGTCGGATAAGGGCAGCTGTCTTAATCACGGTTTCCTCAAGATTTCTTTCGGGAAAGCTGAGCAAATATACCCTATAAAAATCCTCCGAAGTTTTTCTTTCAATTATGATTTCATTGAAGCTTCGAAGCTGCCTTTTAGTTTCTCCACCAACATATTCAAAGGATATCTTTCTTCTTAAATATTCGCCTTGCTCCTCTTCTTTAGAAAACTCTATTTTCTCAATTCTCTCAATTAAGCTACTTGTTAATTCTTTCAGCTTTCTTTCAACATGTTTACAGAAGAAGTTTATTTCCCCGGGTTTCACTTTTGCTGGTAGCTCAATGATCCATGGTTCGCCTTCTCTTTTAGGTCTTTCTTTCTCAATAAGTCTTAGTTTTCTCAAACGTGATGGGGTAACAATTGTTGAAGCCTTAACAGCTGGTGGAAGTGTCGCTATAATAGAAGTTAAGAGAGAAAGGAAAAGAGAGATAAGACTCCATTCTATCGAAGCCTTCTCCTTCACTTCTAAGGGACTAATTAGAGAAACAAAACGGTAACCACTAACGCCGAGAAGGTAACCTAAGATCCCAGCAGTAAAACCGATCAATAACGCCTCCGCCAAAAATAGGGAAACTATATGGGTGGGGTTAAGTCCGACTGAGGAAAGAATAAAAATGTCTCGCTTTCTTTCTTCTACGGATCTGAACATCATTGAACCTATTATTAGGATTACGAGGAACATAACAAAGGGTATTAGACTTAAGCCTTTCTCTTCAATGTAGCTTCCTATGTACTTCTTATAAAGTTGCCCTTCAAAGGACACCCAAGCTACGCAATCTCTTGCTAAAACAGTGGTGTCAGCCATTTTAAGTAAATTGCTAGAGTTTTTTAGTTGAACATAAACTCGCGATATGCCGACATTTGGCAACTTTAACGCGGCCCTGAAATTCATAATTACTATTTCATCACTCCAGCATTGTGTAACATATATTCCACCGGGAGTAGGTTGAAGGCGGTATGGCAAAAAAGATCTGCCATTCATCTCCATAGATCTATCGATTTTTTCATCATTAAATATGCCTACTATGGTAAACGTTTTTTCTAGGAAAGACACCTTATCTTGAGTTTTTACCCCTAAATATTCAGCAAGTGATCTACTTATAAGCAAACCATCTTCGTCTTCATCATCAAGATAATTCCCTTCAACAAGAGATTCGTTTAAACGGCTAACAATTGCTTCGCTCTTAGGCAATATTCCTAAAAGACCATACAACGCCTTACTCTTTCCAGAAAAAGAGTATAGGTAACCGATGGGAGAAGACGATGGGAGGTTTTCCGCTTTAGGTGCAATTATTACTATATCAGTATTTTTCTCAAGTTCCTCTAATAAGTCCTCATTTAATGTAGAAAAACCATACCCTATAGCGTCTTCCACACCAGCTATCATCATAATGTTTAAGTTCAGTTTTGATGAACCAAGCGGTTTTGAAATGAAGCCGTATCCTGGAGATATTGATGTGAAGACTATGAAGCAAAAAATTACCATTGTGATACAAATAATATTTAGCCAAGAACGAAGTTTTCTTCTTTTTAGGTTTCCCAAAGCAATGGAGAAAGCTGCGATAATTAGACCACCAATTGAGATGGATTTCTCTTTACGCCGTTTTCCTTCAAGAATCTTCTGTGACCCTCTTACCAATATTAGAGCAAAGCAGGGGGAAAGAAGAGAAAACGAGGTTAATAAAGTAGGTGAGAGAAAACGGCAACCCGGAAAACATAGGATAAATAAGAGAAGAAACAAAAAGTAGAAGAGCAAAGCAATAACGGGTCTTAATGGAAGAAGAAAAGCCCATTTTCTAAACGATGAAAATTTCAGGCTGGTTCTTTTATCTGCAAAGAGATGGGATAAAATTAATGACATTAATGAGATTAAAAATATGGATAAGAAAGGTGTTTGTGAACTTTTTGTGAGTAGATCCGCAATTTCCTGCCTTACATTCGCGGTTAGAAGATATATGTTTCGTAAAAGGGCGAATGCTTCATCGTAAGACCTCTTTGAAATAAGAGTCTCAAAGTAGTCCAGCGATAGAAAGGCTTTTTCAATGCTAATTTTTTCTCTTTCGACCAAAAAACCGGAATTTTTAGCCTCATAAACAAGACCTAAAGCCCGACCTAAAGAGTCCCGAACACTCTGAAAATCATATTCCAGACAGATTTTTTCAACGTCTAATATCTCTTTGCTTCCCTGCTTTAAAACAAAATTTATTGCTTCACTTGGAGTGAGGACGAAAGATTTACGTGTCTTTCCAGACGTGCGTGCTTCTACTTTTATCGATACGGGGATATTGGCTGGTACTATTATGAGGTTCGAGTCTAAACCAAGTTTCCTAGATGTGTCGATTGTTCCATATTCATCTATGCTGTATTCATCCCCCCAGATAATTCCTTTCGAGGGGTGTATGGTAAATTTAACCCATGAGATAGGTAAAGCCTCTTCCACAAACCTTATTTTCCCCATAACCTCAAGTGAAGCACCAGGCCAAAGTGAAATAATTTTATGCATGCTTACCCCTTTTCCGACATATACTTTCCATAAAGATGGTACGTAATCCACGCCCTCCGTTTCTGGAAGATCGCAAAAAATGTAGATTTCATACCATCCATCCGAGGTTATATCTAAGGTGAAAAAACCATTTTCATCAGTTTTTAAATGATTTGAGCCAACAATTATCGATGCGTTTGTAATAGGTTTGCCGGAGAGAGCATCCATTACGTACCCACTGATTTTTGCGGTAGGAGATTCTATTTCTTCGCAAAAAGTTATTTGCATCACTAAAGGTAATAGAAAAAACACAAAGATTAAAGGAATAAGATTAACAAGTGATAAGCCCTTGCGGCATATATGTGAGCACCCCTCACTAAACATTTTCATCATAATATCCTCTAAAGACTCATATTTATTTGCTTGCTCCAAAAATTTAATATGGCAACGACCACAAAGATTTTGCAACTATTACCGCTGAGGACGCAAAAACTACTGAAATCCCCTCGCCAAGTATTATTCCACCAACAAGGCTTGTCCTTATATTCTCCCAGTTAGGTACACGCTTACCAATAATATATTTTCCTATCAAATAACCCATCAACATAGCTAGAGGAAAAGGAGTCTGTGTAAATGTTCCGCCAACAAACGCTGCTATAGAGAACGGTAAAGAAGGTAAATGGCTTGTGACAAATGCAAGAGATAAAATTGTGAAAAAGCCACCTATAATCATTTCCGGCTTAAAAATATTTAGTTGACGAGAACACCATAAGGCTTGTATTGCTGCGGAAACAGGCCAGTTAATTACGGTCGCTGGATAGAAAACAGAGGGAATTGGGGCAACGCTCCAGAAAAGAGACGTATAAATAAAGCTAGCGATTATTGAAAGGGGCAATATTAAAAGCAAAAACTTGAAGAAGTCTCCAGGCCTAGTGTTAGTGAGCGTCATAATTTTTACAATGAACATTTGACCAGCGGCTTGTTCGCCAGCTGTTATTGGGGCTGGCGCAAACCATGCCTCAGTTCTTGGAAAACCGCTTGCGAGTAAAATTCCCTGCCACACGTATGGAACCGATATTTGGAGACATGTTTCACCCATTATTCTTCCAGCAACAATAGCTGTGAGAAATGGGTAGGCAACAAACATCAGGATGAGAATCCATACTGGAAAATCCGGTATGAGGTATAAGAAGAGAAGCACTGAGCCTAATGAACCGGAAAAATACATTAACAACGCTGTTTTTAGAGAGAAGTAGCCTGCGGTCTTCATGGCTGAGGCTATTCGAGCCATGCTTTTAAAGGCCTTTAAAAGAGATTTTCTGAATTTAATTATATTGAATGCGGCAACTGCCATGGTGAAGCCGATTTGAGGGCCTGCCCAAACCCATAGTGTTGCCCTCTGAAAAATCAATGAGATTGACATACCGGGCGTCCACTCCTTTTGCCACTCCACAAAATAGGGAATTTTTAGAGCTACATGATTTCCAAAAAACCATACTGTGAAGGAGCCTAAAAACAGGGATATCAATACGTCGAAAGGAAATACTAGCCCCCATGCGTAAGGAATTAAGTCAGTAGCTATCCCAAAAGAAGCTCCTGGAAATATCTTCTCTATATGAAAGTTTAGGTCGACCCATGGAATAGGTAAAATAGTGGCCTCTATACCAAAAACACCGTAGGAAATTAAGGGCACCACAAATAATATGGTGCCATAAATTAGACCGATAAGCGCCCCAATCATTAGCGCCCTCATTCTAACGGGTTCCCTGTCTCCAAGTGTTCTGCATATGGACGCATCAACTTCAGCCAACGGAAATGGAAGAGGTTCAATCTCTATGTAGAGATTTATAATTATCATGGCTAAAGCAACTATCATTAGTAGAGATAATATTAGTGAGGATATGTTTATAACTATGGGGGCAAGCCAATCGCTGTGAAGAAAAGTCCTAACTAAATAAACTTCTGAATTATAGGGAGGGGCATACCACCAGGGCACAACATCCCTAAGGGATTTTCCAATAAAGGGATCCCTAAACATAGCGGTGATTGGACTTTGAACAAAATAACCGTTGTAGAGATAGTTTAAGAATATCATTGATCCAGCCATGGTTCCTATTGGTAACCATGCAGTACAATATATCAGTGTTATTTCATGTTGAGTGAGTGGTTTATGAAAGAAAAGAAAGATTTCTGTAAAGAATATAAGTGTTGCATATATTGCTATATCTATCCCGCCGCCGGCACCAATTAAATTTGAGAAAATTATGACCGGGGTAAGAAAAATCGCCGAAAATATTATTGCGAGAATACTTCTCCAAGTAATTCCTGACTGATATTTAGTGGAGGTTTCGCTCTTCATTATTTTCACACCTTCAAATACTTTTCTTTTTCCTCTTTCTTTAATCCTCTCCAAATCAGAAATTGTTTTCTTAAAACGTCTAAGAGCTTTGGATTTCTCGTAATCCAGATTTTTCTATCTCCCTCCAGATATTTTATGTGAATTTGGAATAACCAATCTTTTTCCTCCTCTTGAATGGCGCGAATAAATACTTTTTGTATCAGACCGGAATCCCATGGTGCAAGCGAAATGTCTGCTTCTAATTCTTTGCATAGTTTTCCGTCAATTATTCTTTCTTTAATTTCCTTGTTCCTGACGAAGAAGAAGCCAGCATCACGAGTAGTATATATGTCTAAAAATTCGTAAATATACCGCAATATGCCGTCCACTTCCTCCCTTACGCTAACGAAAGGTAAGGGAATAACCCAATCATTGTCTACGGGTTTTGTTGGGACTTCCCATTTTCTTCTTAGTGAAGGTGTGGCCATAAGACCAGCTTTTTGAGAAGGCCATAAGGAAGATAAAATAACTAAAAGAATGGAGAAGCCTAAAGATATAAGAACAAAAGATGATGAAAAATTGACGGTCATAAGTTCAGATATTAAATTAAAAGATATTAGCAGTCTTATGCTAAACAGGCCAGCTAAGTAACCGAAGAACGCGCCCACTACAGCGTAAGCCAATGCCTCTGCAAGAAACATTCCAGTTATATGGAGTGGAGATAATCCGACTGTACTATAAATTGTTATTTCTTTCCTCCTTTCAAAGATAGATCCGATCAAAGTCGTCAGTATCGTTAGCCCGCCTATAACCATGGGGAATAGTAAAACTTGAAACCCCTCAAAAACGAAACCCCTTCCACGGCGGTATACTTCGACGGATTCGCCATCAAAACTCACAAAAATTTCAAGGTTCTCATAAACTCCCATAACAAGTTCATGTACAACTTTCTTTAGGCTCTCAGAATTCTCCGTTAATACACCTATAGTGTTTATTCTTCCATTAAAAACAATATATGCGAGTTCGAATGGTATAATGATTACGTGATCCCATGTCAATGGGACGAATGTTTGTGCTCCAGCGAGTGGAGCTTTCTGTGGATCGAGAGGCGCTAAGGTTGTGCCGTCCAGATCTAAGAGATTTTTAAGCAAAACGTTATCCATAACACCTATTACTTTAAGTCTTACACCCATTATGCTTATTTCATCCCCAATTTTAATATTGAGTTCAGATTGCATTTCCTGAGTTAACATACATACAAATTTATTTCCTTCAATAAACCAACGGCTCTCCGGCGTCAAAAATCTATGGATTTTAGTTAAATATTGCTCATTGTGAGATAATCCTAGCAGGGCTTTCACATATGTTTTTGTTCCATTAGGTCCGAAGACAATTGCCCTACGCGGAGTTACTACAGTCTCCCAGCCAAGAGACCCTAAACCACCAGTCCATGAACCGCTATAAACGCCATCTTCTCCGGGCGCTGGTGGATAAACCCATGATCTAAGCGATATTACACTTTCGGAACCTAAAGCTGAGGACAGAAGGGAAACCATTTCCTGAGAAAATGGAATCATTCCAAAGTTCTGTCTCAACACCATGCCTCTGTATGGAGCTTTATATTCCATCTTGAAACTTCTTACTGATGTAAAGACCGATGCTGAAGTAAAGGAAACTAATGCGAAAATAATTATACTTACTGTAATCATGTTCAAAAAAGTTCTGAACGGTCTTTTTCTAAGATTTGATATTCCGGTGGAAACAGCGCTTAGGAAAGCTTCTGTCCGTGATATTTCAGCAAAATGCGCGCCTAAAATTTTGCTACGAATGAGCTTAGCGTATCTTGACATATTAGTAGCAATTAACGAGATGACTAGGATGCTTATGGCTAGAGCCGAGAGCCCTAACATGCTTGCTAAAATATTTGAGGCAAGAGCAAAACCCGGATGCAAAAGATACGCCACAAAAATCGAGAGAGCCAATATACAAATAACTTTTAGAAAACGATTCAGCCCCATTACAGGGAATATCAGTCTTTCAAAAATTAGGGCAAAGGGAATTACGATTAAGCTGAATAAGACTGAGGTATTTATCAAATCCTGCTGAAGCCCTCTTATTTCCCTGTAAACATTTGCCTCAAAATTCCAAGCAATTATCAGATAATCATAGGCTTCCGAATACTTGAGGTCGGAGAGAGCTTTAATGGCCTTACCATAATAATGGCGTGACAAATTGAAATATTCCCTTGCAGATAAAGTGAGCATTCTATATTCAATTATCTTCTCAGATCTCAAATCATTTATTTTTATTAGGTCTCCGAGAAATTTGAAACCTGTCATCGGAATAAGGTTTATGTCAGGCGAATAACCGAATCCTTCTGGATTAATATCGGAGGCATTAATCAATAGTCCAACAGCGAGCGGTACGCGTGGGTTTTCGGGAGTCGTTGTTGTTAATATAACTTCAAACCTGCTGATCTCTGGACTTAAAAAAATAATTGCTAAGCTTTCTCCTGTATCGTATGAAGAAATCAAACCGTATTGAGGTGGAGCGCTATGTGATATAAAATCATTTACAATTAATGAGATTGGTGGCATCTCGACATCAGTTGAGTAGAAGTTTACTGCCCGTCGGCTCTTCCTAATAAGTAGGGGGTTAATAACATCAAATAAAGTGACGCTCTTACATTTAAACACGATTGTTTTAATAAATGTTGGTTCTCTATCAATCCTAACATTAATGAAATTGTAGCCAGCATAGACTTTGCCGCCAGCACCATAAATTCCGAGATCAGGCGCATAAATTATTGACCCATTATTTGGATCCAATACGTAAGCAAATACACTATAATATCCTCCTAAGAGGTCCGTGAGGAGACCAGGAACCCTAAACTCTCCATTCTCATCGGCTAGAGTTATGATTCTAGTAAATGGATTAAAACGATTCGTTCTAGGATTTAAACGTATAACTTCGACCACAGCATTTGGGACCTTTTGATAGAATCCAATACTTATGTTATATTCTTCAACCCTTCCAATCAAGTTGTTAAAACCTGCTTGACCCGGACCTACAAATCCGCCAGTTCCTTTCCATATCCTTCTCTGCGGGGGCTGCCAATACCTGTACACTTCACTTCCTCTATAATCTTGATTAATCAAGCCAATCGTTGCGAAAGAAGTGAAAATTATCTGTGGCTTTAAATTATCCCACGAGATTTTGTCAGGAGTATCAAATGGTGTACCAACTCGAGATCTAAGAGAATTTGTCGTCAAGAAAGTAAAACTTAATATTCCTGCTATTGATGAAGCTTCAGACTCGAAAAACTCAGATTTAGCAATAATCAATGACTGTAAATTTTGGACATGACGAGAGAAATTATAGTTGAACTCCGCGTTTAAAAGGGGTATCCATTCACGAAAAATCAATCGATATATATAATCTGCCCCATAAGGCTTTGAATAGAGATCTTGACAATAAAGGTCGCCAGGCATAACAGGTGCTAAAGTATCGCTATCTGAAGATAATAGTATCCCTATTTGGATTAGGATTTTATTTTTTCCAGTATAATAAGTCTCGTTTTTGAAAAAGAAGTCTTCAACGAAATTACGTGCTCCTGCCAACGCTTGCCAATGACCAGAATAAAAGACTAACCACGTAGTTCTTTTTGGAGGTATCTTCTTCAGTAATCTTGCTATCTCCAAAAGTAAAGCTGGCGAAATAGCTTCCTCAGCCCCAGGCGAGATCTTTGGAACAATCGACCAAGAGTCATAGTATGCGCCTATTATTACTATTTCATCCGACAGTTCCTCACCAGGAATAATTGCCACCAAATTATCGGCAATTATTTGCTGCCAAATCATTCTCGATTTTATATGAACACTTGAGACCTCACCTCTCTGAACCATTTCTTTAAGAAGTAACCCCTCTTTTTCTCGCAGATAAATTCTCGGAAAATGAATAGGTGTTAAAGTAAACTTTTGCTCTGCTTCGGCTCTAGAAGTCTTCTCAGACTCTATAAATACGACGGCCTTTGCTCCAAGCTTTGCTGCATTAATCCAATTATCTTGAGAATCAAAATCCATTAAGACAATTGAACCAGTAACATTTAATCCATCAAACTCCTTTAACCGCCCATCTTTAACGTAAAGAATTTTTCCTTCTATTCCCTCTGGAGGAGTTAGACATGTTTGAATACCATTGGGCCAAAGTGTATAAGCCTCAAGCGATATGTTCTGAGGGAAGATTTTTACTTCAGTCATCTGATCAATTGGAATGGTAACGGGGTATTGATGCCTCTCAACATGTAACCCGATCTCTTTCAAAACACCCTCAATATAGTCAGAGGCTTTAATGCATCCGGCATAACCTGTTACACGAGTACCAAAGGAAGATAGAGCTTCGACATGACCCCTTATTTGGGAAAAGTTTATATTCTCACGTATTAGGTTTACCAAACCTTTTGTATCCATCGATGTAAAATCATGCCTTACAGAAATCATCGTAGTATCAAAATAGCTAAGTAAAAGAAGGGGAAAGAGAAGGAAACATAAAAGGAACATTATTTGTTTCTTCATAGTGCCTAAGATAATAGGATTTTAGCATAATATTTAAGCCTTTTGGATAGTTAAATTTGAGACGAATACCCCTCCATATTGCTTTGTCCTAGAGCAAAATTTAATAGATTTGACTCCATTTTATGATCAATGAAATTAGATGTAATCCTTATACATCCGCCAACAAATTTTAGTATGCCGAGAGAAGCCATTTCCGCGCTTCCTTCCTATCATATAGGTTACGGAATGTTGCATATTGCCTCAACCTTATTAGCGAGCGGCTTTAAAGTATCTGTCTGGAACCTTGAGGAAGCCTTCCACCTAGATGGCATAACCTCCAGGAAATTTAGCGAAATAATTGAGGGAGTAGATTGCAAAATAGTAGGGATCGAGCTAAATTGGCTGCACTTTAGTAAGGGTGCGATTCAAACGGCCAAGATCATTAAGAAAATTCGCCCAGATATAACGATTATCGTTGGAGGAACTCATGCAACATTATTCGCGGATCAAATAGTCAGAGGATATCATAAGATTATAGATGCTGTTTTAAAGGGTGAAGCAGAAAAAACTTTTCTTCAACTTGCAAGGAAATTTGAGGAGAAAGATTCCTTAAGCGATGTAGACGTTGGAGGTTTAGTCACTTTTAAAGACGGACGAGTAATAGAGAGACCGCTTAAAAAGGAAGACATATTCGAAAATATCGATGAAATCCCTCCTTTTACATATCGCGTTGTAAGGCGCGTTAAAGATGGTGGTGAATCACGACGGCTGTTTGCTGGAAGTGCTGTAAATACTTGTAGGGGGCCATGCCCATATGAATGTTTATATTGCATTGATCGAAACATAAGTATTCTTTCTGGGAGAAGAGAATATGCTGTTCACTCGCCGGAATGGATAGTGAATCAGATAAACTTGCTTTTAGAGGAAGGATGCTATGAGTTCGCTTTTCAGGATAACTTATATCTTAGTGGAAAGAAATATCTTAGAGAATTATCGAAAACGCTGATTAGAGAGAAAATTAGCGATAAAATTAATGGTTTTAATATGATCTCTGTACCAGGTTTTCTGGATAGTGAAACGTTGGAGGAATTATCTAAAGCCGGGTGCACAAATATTGATTATGGCGTAGAATCCGGCTCTGAACATGTATTGAAGTTGGTTAGGAGGCCCACCAGCATCAACAAAATCATCGACTCCATAAAGGATACAATTCAAGCGGGAATAATTCCTTTTACTTGGTGGATGACGGGGCTTCCCAACGAAGGGAAAGAAGAAATAAAAGAAACATTAAAGCTAATTATGAAGACAAGTTATCTTGGTGCAATACCCAAGTGGATTACACCTTTAATCCTCCTCCCTCACACGGAGCTCTTTGAAAAAGCGGAGGAATTTGGGGTTAAACCGAAATTTAAGTCCTTTAAAGACTTTATGATTTTTTCAAACTTAACTAGAAAGAGGGTATCGTTTTACCCCGAAGCTATTACCCATGAAACTAATAAGATGAGCCGTGAGAATATAGCAAAAGCTTCGATCTATCTTAAAACTGAAATATTTAAGCGAAAAAATGGGATCCTCAGCAACTTTAAGCGTAAATTTCTTAAAACTGTTCTAAAATATCATCCGAGCTTTAACGAAGCATATTTGATGAATGTTTTAGAGGCAGTATTGAGCAGACAATTAGAGTCATTCTTCTAGTTAAAATGTTCTTGTTAGTAAACTTAGGCTTAAATCCCGCCCT
>JAWCEH010000058.1:0-14399 GCA_038859955.1 Bathyarchaeia archaeon
GGCCTAAGCCTGGCAATGTTCACAGGACTAGAGATCATGCTGACGCTAGGTTTGAACATTTTTTAGCTGGCTCGATAGCTCTGGGACCTTCCACCGCGGCCGCGGCTTTAAGGGGGATTATGGCGGCTAAAGGTAAAATAAGTCTGTCAAAGGTTGGCGTGGGCCAGCTTATAAAGTCGGCTGTGCGCGGCATGCTGTCTTCACATAATGGTGGGAACACTCATCTGGGCGTCTGCCTACTATTTGTTCCTCTCTCAATTGCCGCCGCGAAAACCTATATTGAGGAAAACGGTTTTTTGCTGGAGCCTTTAAGAAGAAATTTTGATGCAGTTATGCGTTCAACAACCCCAATGGATGCGGTTAGGGTTTATGAGGCTATAGCCATGGCAAGCTCCCCAAACGAGTTAGGTAACGTTAGCGGGGGGAAGGCTCCAGACATATATGAGACTAACTTCAAGAGGAAGATTCTAGGTTCGGGGATAACTCTCTTCGACGCTATGATGGAGGCTTCATCCTACGATACGGTTGCGAGGGAGCTTGTAACGGGTATGGAGATCTCCTTCAACATAGGTTTTAGGGAGCTAACAGAGACCTTTAGCATCACTAGGGATATAAATGCAGCCATAGTTCACACCTTCCTGAGAATACTATCAGAGTTTCCGGACACCTTCATAGCTAGAAAAATAGGTCTCAAGAGAGAACGCGACATTAGAAGGGCTGTTGACCTGGGCGTTAAGGAGATTAGGTGGATATCTGAAGCCGCAGGGAGAGTCCTTAAGCTAGGCGGATTGATGACCAATGATGGTAGAGCTGCCTTATGGGAGCTAGATGAAAAACTCCAGACGCTCGGCAAGGATTTCAGTCCCGGAACAACGGCGGATCTGACAGCTTCATCTACGATGATTGCCCTATTAACTGGCCTGAAGTTTTAGCGTCAACGGTGCTTGATGTTGGGATTTAGTCGATCTATTAGGGCTCGTGAGGGCGACTTCATAGAAACTTTCGAGGGTTTAATCTTTGATGTTAAGGGGCTTGTTCACCCACCTGATAAGACGATAGCCTACCTAAGATATTTTGAGAGCCCTGAGGGTGATAGGGTTAGGGGCTCTAAAAGATATATGAAGGTTTACTCGCTAAGCGATAGGGATGCTATTTTAAGGCGGAAGTATCCGCACTACATTTACTATGATAATATTTTCGGCGAGTGGCTTGAGGGTGTACCTAACAGCCTAATTATAGAGCATTATCAGCCAATACATAAGGCTTTAAGCCTAATTGGGAGGCGGGATCTAAGCGCTATTGAGACGCAAGCAGTCAGGTTTATTCAGGAGATCTGTGATCACGCAAGCATCCCTATAAATAACGTTGGTATTTCAGGCTCAATCCTAGTGGGGCTCTATGCCTCCAGCTCAGATATTGATGTTGTAGTTTATGGTAGGAGGGCGTCCATAGCCGTGTATGACAGTTTAAAAGTGCTTTTAAGCGAGAAAAGAAACGGCTTCTCGCCTTATGACCTCAGCGACCTCAAAAAGCTATACGATTTCAGGTCTACAGATACTTGGATTTCGTTCAACGAGTTCTGCAGGGTTGAGTCGAGGAAAGCTTTTCAAGGAAAATTCCTTGGCAGAGACTTCTTTGTTAGGTTTGTGCTCGATTGGAACGAGATCGGTGAAAAATATGGCGACAGAGTTTATAGGAATGTTGGCTACGCTAAGATTAAAGCGCTCATAGAGGATGACTCAGACGCGATATTTACGCCATGCCTCTATAGGGTCTCTGAGGTTAAGCTGCTTGAAGGCGAATGCGATACGCGACTACTGAGGGAGATAGTTTCCTTTAGGGGGAGATTCTGCGACCATGCTAGAAGGGGTGAACACATTATTGCGCAGGGCAAGGTTGAAAAGGTTGTTGAGAAGGACGGAAGCGAATATTATCGGATGGTTTTAGGCGCTAAACCATCAGACTTCATGGTTGTTGAGGACACGCTATAATAATAGCTCTTCTATAGTAAAGTCCAATTTAAGCGCTGGGAGATAAGGTTATTCTCGAGACCATGCTGCTCCTTAAGCAGCTCAAAGCGCTCCCACACTTATGGAAAAATATTTTGTTCCAATCCCTAAAATTTTTCCTCCCTACCCCAACTATTGGTTGAGAGTTAAGATATTTTAGGGTATTATCTCCATCAGACTCATAGGCTTTGAAAGGCTACCTTAAAGAGGATCTGAGAGAAACATGTAAGGTTGAAGTTGACAGTGCCGCTGATTAAGTCACATGGATATGCTATACGTGAATTAACTGTAAATTCGCTTTATTTTAGAATCGCTTCTCTAATGGCTCTATGGCTTTCCATTATTGGCGCGGCTGTGTTCACAATGTAGATTTCCTCTACTGAGCGGAAGAATTCTCCGAAGAATTTTCTCCTTATGTCCGTTTTACGCTTGTCTTTTACAAGCAGATGCGGATTGCAAAAGCCAGAGGACTCCACGTATCTTAATGCTTCACTGGGTGAAATCCCATTGATCACCGACCTGTCCTCTGGATCCCGCTTAAGCAGTATAGCCTTCTTCAGCGTTGTCATCGGCAGAACCCTTCCCTTACCCACAATCCATCTTATGTTTACGACAGCCCTACCCATAGAATCGAACTCCACCTTATCTATAAGCCTCTGATATTCACCCCAAACATCAGCTATGTCGGCCTGAATATAGAAGTTCTTCTCTGAGGCGAATGCCACGGCCCTATTACCCATCAGGCGAACAAAGAACCAGTCGTCTGAGACAACCCTTACGCCTTCAAGCCTAAGGAGCCCATACGTATGTGTAGTCTTGCCGGTCCCGGAGGGCGCGATTAAACATACACCCCGCCCATCTATGTCCACGCAGGCGCCGTGAACAGAGTTTATGCCATGCTCATCCTCCAATATGTCTCCCGCAACGCTTAAGGCTATGGATTTAATCCAGCCATAATAGTCTACATTAATTAGGAAAGCTGTCTTGGAGAGCGGATCATAGAGAAACTGCTGCCCCCCACCGGCTTCGTTTGTGACAACCAATCTTCCATGGGAACGGATGTTCGCCGACATAGGGTAAAAGCTCTCTTCCCAGCGCTCCTTCACATATTTTATGTCCGTTAGGAGCTTAATGCAGCACCCATATATGTCAGCCCTTTCCTCGTAAAGAAAACGGTCGCTGTACTTCTCCATCAAAATATCCTTCTCTCCGATAGAAATCAGCTTAACCTCGTATCTCAATCTTAAACCTCTCCACACAACGAACACTTATACCCCATTTCTATAAGTTTCTATCCTTTAGCTTAAAATTCTTAATTCATTTCTCGCATGCCCAGCCACATTCAATAATCAGTTGCCGACTAAGAAACTTGGGCGGGATCTTAGAAAGATAGAAAGAACTGAATCCTTTTCATCCTACTTTTGGGTCCACAATTAAATGATTTTAGAGAACGCTTCTCCTTTTCTCCACATACTGAATGATCCCACGTTTACCATTTATTAGCCACTCCGGATCCAGCATTTGCATCTTCTCCGCCTGACCCTCTCTAAGCCCTACAATGATCCCCCCTTTAAAGTTCTCAGAATCAATATAGATGTTGGAAAATAGTCAACTATTCTAGTTATTGGAGTGATATAGGGCCAATGTCTGTCCTCAAGCAGCCTCCTATAATTAACATCCCCCTTAAGTATAACGATGTCTGAAAGGGAAATCTCATCCCGTAAGGCTTCAGGCATCTGGGAGAAATGGTAGGGTGATGCCCAAAACCAGTCGGCTGAAAGCTCTATGGTTCCGTTAACTAATTCCCTCAGGACGCTTTTCCCTAAGCGGATTAGATTTGGATATGGGGAACTGATAAAGGCTTGGAGCGTCCTCATGAAATCTTGCAACATAGCGTCTGAGACAAAGAACGGGTATGGCTTGAGATAAAAGGTTGCCTTATCTGCCCACCCATTCCTCAATATGAAGTCAGCTAATATAATGTCGAAACCTAGTTCAGCCCCAACATTATCATTTATGAAAGCTACATGCGACAGAGAGCCTTCCATAAAGACCTCTGCAACCCTTGAGAAATCATTGATTAAAAGGTTCTCTCTTTCAATCATCGCCTGCCTCCGCCTAACATCATCTGGAACCGTTAAGTTACTTAAATCGATTCGATTACCCCAGAGACTAGCATGTAAGAGATTCTCAAAACAGAGCTCAAGATCATCAACCTTGCTTACGTTCTCAAGTGCAGCGCTCAAGACATTTATACTTTCAGCAATCTGCCTTTCCTTCGAAGCGCGGAATGGATCTAAGCCTTCCAGCGGCCCAAGCTTAAAGTACTCAACAATCTCAAGTAAGCGGCGGTAAAAGTATGATTCCGCGAAATACCAGGGGAGCTCCAACCACCCTCTCCCATTAAATTTCATCCATAGAGCGTTCCACTCTTTCACGTCCGGAGCGTCTTCAGTTAAAGGCTGAATCCTTCCATTTAAAATCTCCCTCTTAAAATCAATCAGCCTAGACGTTATATGTGATGGATAATTGTTTTCAGCGATAACAGAATCTATAATCTTTGGTTTCCGATACAGTATAGTCTTCTGGGCAAAGGATCCAGGCTCAGAAGTCATTATAAAGCCCGGCTTTTCCTCAGCGAATTTTCCCCTATACAGCGCCATAATTTGCCCACATTTCAAATTCTGGATAACAACAAGTAAGTTAAATAATTACTTAAGACTTTCCCAGCATATTTATTCACGTTCTATTCTTAAAAATTTCCCCGGACTTGCCGTAATACCGCGGCTTTAAAGAATAACTTGGAGAAATATTGTGCTCGTCTTATAAGTGTTTTAAGTGTGAGAGTGTAAGGCTAAGTTCAATTTTTACGAGAGCGCAAAGTTAAAGTTTAACATTTCTAGGGTGAGAGGATGAATAAGTCAGGTTTGGTGAGTTTAGAGACTGAAGTTGAGAGCAAATTTTACTCTGCATCTTCAATATCTTTTTATAAGTTTGGAGATCTAACCGAGACAGAAATCCCTTATCCTATTTCTCAATATGCGCATCTATAAGTTTCCCCCAACAGCCTTACCTTTGATTTTTATTCTCCGCAAACTTCACTTTCGATTTTCACTAAAAGCCCTCATTGCATTTTATTTGCTGAAAACCTTGATGCGCAAAATATCGCCTGCAACCTAAAGAACAAACAAACTTTTTTTATTTCTATCTTAAAGGAAAAAAGGTTTAGGGAGTGTAGAGAGAAGCGAATTTAGGCCAGCTTCTTGTAAAGAATTCTATTGGCATAGCAAAGATATAGCTTGCGCCTAATCCAGCACATATTCCAGCAACTACTGGTACAGCTATTCTCACCCATTGCTTAACTCCTAGAGCCCTCACGGCAATAGTTTTAACTATTAAGGCCACCAATGCATCAAACCAGAAGAGATTAGCACAGTAGCAAGCTACATAGAAGGCTGCAACATTGAGCGGTAAAGCGGGTATATATATTTTAGCTCCATATATTAGAAGACCTACGAAGAAACCTGCTATTAACCACTGCCATGCTGTAGTTATTGTTCCACCTCTCCATAGCCATGCATCTTGCCATCCTCCTCCATATATCATCCAAGGGCGCCAAGTTTCAGCGCTTGTATTAACGATTCCTCCACCATGGGTTATCAGGTACATCGATACGTAAAAACCAGTTATAGTGGTTACGATGACCGCGATAATCATTCCTATAAATATGTGCTTCATGTTAACTTTATTGTCATACGCGATTTTATACCAAGAAATCAGCTGTGAAGCATTTAAAGGCCAGTAGTAGGATTGCCAAGGCCCTCCGGCGTTTGCGTGATACATTATATTCAACTGTACAAACCAAGATGGATTATTGTTCGGAAGCTCTGAGCTCCAGCTACCCGTAGCTATTCCAACACTATATGGGTAAACCCAAGCACGAGTCACGTCAAAGTCACCCTCGCCAGCTTCGCAAACCTCTGCCCAGCCTCTTGCCGCTGAAGGCCAGAAAATGAAGTAAAGCCAAAAGACATAGAATAGGAATGGCAGTATAGCTGCTCCTGATGCTAATCCCAAGACGATGAACGCGAGCGTGCTTATAATACTAAGTATTCCTACCGGCTTTAATGGTAACCCTGCCTCAACATACGTCTCTTTCCCTCTAATTGCATTCCAAACTCTACGGATCCTTTCTCTCCCTTTCCACCATGTAATTACACCTATGAAGAATGGAACCCCCACCGTGCCCATTATCATGTAAGAGAAGGGTTCCCAACCTCCTGGCGCCCCGCCATAAACGTAGAATTCCATTCCTGGCTCGTATGGAATTATGCCTAAACGCACCGCTGTGTAGAGCCATATCCAATTTAACACAACCTGAACTATTATAAAAGTCCACAGGACGTCGTTGGGCATTATTAGCCAAAGAGCCAAATACTCTAGATGTATCCTTAAAGTCCAGTTTGCCCCTGGAAACATTGCTGCCAGTGAATATAAATTGACGTCCATATAACCCCATTGAACTGCCCCTGCCCAAGCTAGTGGCGGTAACGCTTCAGCTAAAACTGGCATTATAGAGCCTGCAAAACCAATAAGTAACCCAATGTAAAATGCCCTAATCAACGGATCCTTAAAGTCAAAAATTTTAGGTTTGTAAGATCCTTGTTCACCTTGACTAGTAATTTCTTCTGATTCCTTGAGCAATCCAATAGTATATGTTAATGGGACGGCCCAAGGAAATGGTAAGCGTTCGATCTCTATCCATGAACTTCCTATCACTAGAAAAGTCCAAGAGATACACATAATAAAAATCAATATCGTTATTGTTTCCCAGTAGATTATTGGAATAGTTAAAAGGCTCCAAGGGAAAATATCGCCGGGTTTTTTCCCATTCCATATCTGAAACGCTATTAAATCTCTACCTTCCAATGGGAACATAAAACCAGGGGTTAATCTTGACCAGTGGTCACGCACAGCCTCTAAGACAGTCCAAGATTGCGCACTTGTAATTAATCCTGTATGACCAGACATTATAGCTTGTAGGTTTGCAGTTGAAGCGCTACCTTTAACTATATAGTAGTGACCGCCTATAATAGCCATAGCATAGAGTACTAGAATCATCTCGCCTCTTTTTAACCTAAGCTTCGGCGATATTTTTCCTAGAGCTTCATTTAAGACTATCATCCAGAACCATGGTATAATAAAGGCACTAAATGTTGCAGGTTTCGCTGTATGTAGATACATGATCTCACTAAGCACTGAAAAAATTATTGCCTCTAAGACAACGATTATTACGCTTCTCAGGGTCAATGCTGGCGCCAACATTTCTAGTTTTTCTTTCATTCTCTCCCCTCAAATCCAATATTTTACGGCTATAATTATAAAAATCTTTCCATGAGCAAAGAAAATTCTAAAAATTGTTTTCAATATGCCCTATATCTGAGCAACAGTTTACCATGGCCAAATCCATGTAGCTCTTGAAATTAGAGTTAATGCAAAACCAAACCCGACACTTATACCTGTTCCAGCGAAATATCCAGCAACAAATATATTTCTGATAACATCCCATCTTTCCTTACCTATGAACCTTGGAATAACATACCTGCTTATTAATGATCCAACAGACATCATGATGGCGAAAGGAGGCAATATAAAGGCTCCAGTAATGAAAGATATCCCTGAGAAAGGTACGCCCACCTTTCTAAATAGGTATTCAATAACTCCGATTGCTACAGATACGCCCACTCCGCTCAATATTGTAGTCGGGTTAATTTTAATTTGGCGAGTTATGTACATTGCATCGCTAATTGCGTAAGACGGCCAGTATACGATCGTGTATGGGTATACGTTTGATGGAATAGGGGCTAATCGCCAGAAGAAATCCATGAAAATGAGACCACATATTAGAGCCAAAACCCATGCTAAAATATAAGCTTTGTAATAATCTAATGGCTTTGTCTTTGTTAGATAGGCTGTTTTTGTTGCTTGCACTAAACCAGCAGGTCCACCAAGGGATATATAGGGGGAAAAAGTAAATCCGGCGTAACCTTCATAAGGGGTGAAATAAGTCATTAGCATCCAAGGCCACGGTATTGCCGGATATTGTCCGATAACCCCAATTGCTTGAACTGCTACCAGAGAGAAGAAGAAACTATAGCCAAGCGATATGAGTATAGGCACATATATGGGATATTCTGGAACTAGATAATGAAAAAGTAAAACAGAAGATAGTGAACCGATAGTAAAGATACATAGTAAAAGCCTAGTGGAGGGATACCGTACCTCGGTCTCATAATCTGCCTTTTTCTGAAATATTGCTTTAAATGCGGGAAATATACTCTTCCGAATAAGAAAAATGAGAATTAAAGCATATCCAAAAAGTAATCCGATTTGTATAGGTATCCACACCCTAACATTTGAACGCTGATATATTAGGCTGATTGACATCCCATAGTAATACTCATTTACCCACTCAGGAAAAGCCGTTGGAAAAGACGTTAAAAATAGAGAATTCCCGAAAACCCATATGGCTAGGGAAGATATTAGCGAACATATTGTCACATATGGCGGCAATACGAATGCACCTATGACTATGCTTGGGTCTGTAGCTACTCCTATTGCAGCTCCTGGTAGAACTGTCTGCGTAAGATACGTGAGGTCGACCCATGGAAGAGGCACGGCCGGAATACCTGTTAAATAAGGCAAGTAAATAATTCCTGAAAGAAAAGCGCCGACAAATAAGGTGTATAGAAAGATTCTAAAGCTTTCAGATTCTCTCTCTGATAAAACTGTCACAAGAGATGCATTGACATGTGCGAAGGGAAAAATTAGCTTTTCTTTTTCAATAAATATTTTAGAGAAAAGTATCGCAAGAGCTAGGTCGCAGATAAGAGAAATAAAAGACATTAGAGTTACAATGGTAAGAGCTGGTATCCAGTCTGGATGGAAAAGGGTTCTTAACTGATGAGCTTGCGAAAATGCGGGCGGTGACATCCAGTTTGGCACCATATCAATTAATCGAATCCCACGTATATTAAAGTCTCTAGTGAATGGTGATTGCACGAAGAAAGACCGATATATTAGCCAGTAATAGGGAGGAATAGATCCGGCAGCTGCCCCAACAGTCATATAAATTATGAAAAGTTCCTGGAGAGTTATTTCTGAACCGAACCTTCTCGATAACTCCATAAATATTATAGCTATGATATATACTGCTGCGCCTGCAGCAGTAGCTCCAGCTATCAGGTTTAGGAAAATAGAGGCTGGAAGGAAAAAAAGTGCAGCTATAATTATTGCCAAAATTACTTTCCAAGTAAAACCGGGCTTAAAAACATCTTTCTCTATTTCCACCAAGTCTTCCACCTTAAATTTTGATCAAAAATTCGTCATATAAATTTTTATCTAAGGGAATATATGGAGCACGTATCAATATTGAACCCCTACTATAACTCTATAATGATGCAAGAATGAATCTCAAGCTTTGGAACTAATATCGATATCATGTCGCCTTCCTTCTTCCACTTAAGTTCCTCTCCTTCAGGTTCTAACTTTATTCTCGTCGGTTTTTCATTGCATTTCACTCTTACCACTATATTGTGTATGGGGATTATATTCTCCGTTAACGCATTATTATCCCCAAAGGGCCACGGTGAGAGAGGTCTCTCTCCATAATGGTTTACAAGATGGATTAGTCTCCTACCCTCTTGTTCCGCCAATACAACTTCTACTCCAGCTGGAGCATTTACTTCCACAAGTTTCTCGGGAAGAATAAGATTTAAAATGTTCTTAATAACATGTTTTATGACCCACTGGTTTTTAAGCAGATAACTGGAAAAGACATCACAAGCAACATATGCTACCTTACCTTTGCCAAACTTATTTAACGTGATCATTGGATAACCTGTATATGCTCCTGGAGGAGACGATGCTAAAAGAGGTTTTCCATCAGATCTGAGATAAATGCCTCGAAGATGGGCCAATATCTCTGCGCTTTTGGGCTTAACGTATATGAGTTCACCCCAAACCAATATTGGCATCTCTAAAACGTTCGTCTTAAGTCTCTCATCCAGTATCTCCATGTAGGCGTGGTCATAGGGATATTTCCCGTCTAACGATACCCCGAAAAGATCCTCCAATTTAAATTTGCCTGTGAAGTTAAGATCCTCATCTAGTGTTCCGGTGAGACACGTAGCTATTAAACCTCCTCCATTATTAACAAAATCCCTTAAGGCTTCAGCGAATCTATCGCTTATATAACGTTGATCTGGCAAAATTATGGCCTTATATTTCCCTATCTCGTTTTCTAGGATTTCGTCTAACACTATATTGTAATGGAATCCTGATTCAAGTAGGATTTTATGAGCACCTTTTATTGATTTTTCATCTACATGAAATGAGACTTGAATAAGGTTAGAGCGGGTTGAATGAGATATGGCAATATAAGGCTGTATTTTTTGGTTTACGCAAAAATGCTCTCGCTCTTTGACAAAGGCAAGAGCCTCAGCTAGCTGAGACATAACAGCGGCTTCAACCCTGAACTGAGGATACATTTGATATCCGATCCATGTTCGACCGCCATTAGCGATAATAGTTGCGCATTCCTGCTTTAATGCGATTGCGGGTTTAATGCCCCAATCCCCCCACCACTGTAGAAAAGCCGTATTCATTATATCGAACGGTTTACTCATTGTTGCCCAAAAACGTGCCTGCATACTCGCATTAAATACTTGATTGTCCGGACATATGTCGAGTGAAAGAAATCCCACGTCTTTCGGGGGTTTCTCAGGCATACGTGTCGAGTAGCACCAATTGAAGGCAACTAATACATCAGGATTTCCTCTGTGAACAGCGTCACTTATCTCTTGGCGGATCTCTTTAAACTTTTCAAGCTTCCACTCCATAAATTTTTTCCAATATGGGCTCTCTCTATCAAGTGGTAATTCGAGCCCTGTGTCCTCTTTGAAACTTCTCCTGCATGATTGACAAAAACATGGTCCTTTTGCATAAGAAAAGTCAAAGAACATACCGTCTATATCATAATTTCGATTAAATTCTTCCAGCTGAGGAATAATATATTCCTTAAGCGCCGGACTTAAGAGACAAATCCATATATCTTGCGGTCTCCCTAAAGGGTCGCGTTCCAGCCATTCTGGTCTAATGGCTGCGAGCATCTCGCTTCCAAGAGTATGATAATAGCCTATTACTCTTATACCTCGTTCATGACAAGCACTAATAGTTTCTCCTACAATATCAATATCCTTCGGGAGTCTAGGATGAACCCATCCTATTGATCCCTTTTGATAATATCTCCAGCCATATCTGCATTGGACAATTGTGGAAACAGCTTGCACGTGAGCCTTCAAAAGTTGTTCTGCCCAAGTCTCAGCATCAAAGTCCTTTGCAACCTCAACGGCGGAGCTATGAGTATGAAAATCAAAGAAAAGCTTCCTAAATGATCTTTCATACCAGCTCAATAATTTACCTCCTCCTTTTTGATTATAACTATTTGATGTGAACGTTTTATGCTAAGTTCGCCTTCCAAGTCTTTTCTTTTCATGTATAGTGATCACCACGATATATTACGGCTTCAACCTCACAATATTTACTTTTACTCATATCTAATTAAATTTGTAATTAAGTAGTATTGATTATCTCGTAAATTTTTTCATGTACTTCTCTCTTTCCTGTAAAGGTAAAACCCTCCAAAGAAGCGCTTGCTTCCTTAATGAATCTATGAACTGATAGTTTCTTTTTTCCCATATTTCTGGAGAACCAGATAGCCGCGTTATAAGGGCATTCAAGGTATAATTTTTCTGAAGCTCAATTCCAATCACTTTTACTTCTTGTATTATGCCAAGCTCGTATGGAGCGAGGTGAACTTTCATCTTTAAGATCATCTCCTTTGAGTCTACCGGTTCCACGTAACTAACAGTAAAGAATTTTGATTCCGCCCCCATCCCCCTATAATATTCTTCGAGGAACGCTAATATCCCAAATACCTCTTCTCTTGCACTCAGCCTTATCATTAGAGGTATTTCCCATAAATCCCCGCTAGGTCTCAATGCCATTTTCCATCGGCGCATTAAGGATGGAGTAACACGTTTTCCAGCAACCACAAGAGACGGATAAATCGTTCCTGCAAGCGCGGCTAACATTATAGACGCTAACGATAGCAACATAGATGTAGATGAAAAATTAAAGACAAAATCTTTAGGTAGGAGACCCATATTTAAAAATGTCACGTTCATAAATAACCCCAAAAAATATCCAAACATTATGCCGATTAGGGCGTAAATCGCTGATTCCACAAGAAAGATTGTTGAAACTCCTATTGGAGATAAGCCTATGACTGAGAATATGTCGATTTCTCTTAATCTTTCATTTATGCTGCCAATAATATGGGTAAAGATGCTCAAACAAACAACTATTAATAAGAGCATGACTTCGCTCCAACCCAATGTAATAAAAGACTTAAACGTAGATGATACATAGGATTTACCTTCCCATCCGATGTAAACCGAGGATATGAAGGATTCACTAATGCTCCTACTAATCTCACTTAATTCTTCAATGTTACCCGAAATTTTAGGCAAAATGGCTATTGCTCCTATATATCCACCTAAATCCTTTGCTAATTTGTGTGGGACTATTATGCAAGATCGCCAAGATAAAGACTGCGGTGAGAATTGAGGAATGCTTATTACTCCTCTTGTTAGCAAAGAGTCTCCAAGCGGATCAAAAGGAGTGATCTTGAATCCATCCGGATACATGATTCCCTCAGCCACTTGATCATGTAGCGTGCCAACAACCACTAGCCTATATCCAAACATCTCTATATATTGACCTACATCCACACCAAGAACTTCAGCAAGAGACTTAGGAAGAATTACCGCATTTGTTTCTTCTTCCAAGAACGGTCTACCCTTATAGAGATACTTTTGCAGAAAGAGATTCAATTCCTCCACTGTCAATCCAAGAGCGGCAACAACGTTCACTGACGAATTCTTTGATCTAAGTGTCAAAACATTCCCCATAGGAGCAATCGCCTGGGGGTAATACCATATTCTTGGGCAAACCGAGTAATTTTCTCCAGCCAATACTTTAAGAGCATATACAATTTGATAATCGAAGTGCCCACCCCAACTTGGGGAACCATAACCATTTTTTATTATTAACCCTGAAAAATCTGATGGGGTTTGCATTATAGAAAACCTTGTCACAGTATAAGATGATGTTGAAGAGAGAGATGTCATCGCTACAACCGCAGCTATCAAAATTATTAGACCTAAGGCTGTACGCAGTCTCCTCTTTCTCATATGATGAATTGCGACCGAGGGAGCTACAGAAGTGACTAATTCAAGAGGGGATATTCGAACCTCATGTCGTCCCAACCTTTCAACTGCTATTCTCTTAATTATCTTCTCGCTTTCGGAGCTAATAACGAAGACTACAATTAATAGAATCATTAGTATAGTTATACCTATTAATCCCATAGATGAGTTCTGCATGATTGCTAAAGCTGGATGAATGATATTAAATAAGGCAACAAAAATTGAGGTAATTACAATTGTGGCGAAAAGTCTCAACCTTCCTTTCTCTAAGTTAAAGAATAATCTTTCTACGGCTAACGCACCTATTATGAAGACCGAAAAGAAAAATAATGCGCTCATAGATGAATCCTCCACGAGCGGCATTACCTCCATACTATAAGCTCGATAAATTATGGAGTAGGCTATTAGAGCTTCCCCATAAGCCCTATCGTAGACTTTCATTTTATAGAGTTCAAAACTTCTCTCTAAATGTTGTTTGGCTTCTTCAATCCACCTTTCAGCTGTAGGAGATCTAACTTGACGATTTGCTAATGTTTGATATCGGGAAACCGTAATATAATATAGATCCCTTGCAAAATAATAGGGGGAAAAATATACTGTTACTGGCCCATTAACAAAAATTCCATATCCCTCCGGATAATCTTCGCTAGCATTAACGCATACCATGAATGGCCACTTCGTCTTAGCTTGTACTGGCGGCAGCATAATAAGCGATATAACTGATTCGGAAGGAACGAAAGCTAAAGCAACTGGTTCATAACCATTATAATAGCTCCCGAAAACTAACATTTGACTTTTTCCTCTAAAGTCCATCGGTTGGAACATACCCATCTCTGCAACCCACCTCCGGTAAGGAAAGGATGGATCAAGCAATACAGGCATCCTCAACCTCGTGGGATCAATGGGATCAAAGACAGTTACAGGAAGCATTTTTGATACCACTATTGTGACCTCTTTTGGATGCTCATAAACTTCATATATGAAAGGTAGTTGCTGAGAGCCATAGATTCCTAGATCTGGCGCATACTCTAATAAACCTGTTTCCTTATTTATTCGCCAA
>JAWCEH010000059.1:0-13268 GCA_038859955.1 Bathyarchaeia archaeon
ACAGTAAGGAGTTCCGCTATTTTTTGGAGAATCATCAAATACTCCTAGAAAAATTTTCGCCTCACCTATTGGTGCATCATGTGGAATGGGAAACGTAATATAAGTTGACATTTGTTGACCCGCCGTTATTTCACCTTCAAAAGGATAATTCGCCATAAGTGGTGTATTGTCGCAGTATTGAACATATAAAGCCACTTTTATATAATGATTCACTACATCGATATTTTTAATAGTGTATGAGAGATAGGCGATTTCTCCTCTTCTATATGTGGTTTTTAATTTCCCTTGAGCATCGCATGTAAATAGATCCGCTATGATCACTTTCCAGTATTTATCGGAAACGTCACCTGACTTTATTGTTCTAACTAGGTATGTATTGCCATTAGGATCCGTTATCTCAATAGCTATTACTGTCTGATATGATGCCCCATCAAGTGTTGCATTTATTGTTATTACAATGGATTCCCCCACATCGTACACTTGCTTAGTGGTTGTTAATTGAATGTCTAATATAGGAGCCTTTACTAGCTTAATAAAGCATGGATTTAACATGGTTGCCATGACTAATATACATAATAACCAAAGTAGAAACCTTTTCTTTGCATTTAGGATTAACATCCTTGTCCTCCATTACTATTTAATTAACGGACAGATATTTAACCTTAAAAAAAGGGAGGGAACTGGAATTTACTTAACTAAGCGGAACTCCTCGACATTTTTGACCTCTGGACAGTAAGGTGTCCCACCGAGCCATGGGAACTTATCGAAGGCATTTGCATATACAGTGCATACACCTACTACAGCATTGGATGGTATATGAATCGTTACCTCGTGTGTATAGTTTTTCATTTTTCCGAAGTGATCGTATTCGCTCCATCCAATTGTTACGTTAAAGTTGCATGAGCCTATGAAGAATCCTAATTCGTCGTAGACTGTTACTGTTAATGATACATTTATTGGTTGCATGCGATGTGTTCCATATTCTAGCGAGAATGTCATGTCCACGCCTTTCTTCGTTTGCTTGTATGTCGTGCATTTGGATTCTATACTTAGGACTTCGACTGGCCACCATACCCAGAATTTGAGGGTGTCATTCTTCTTTTGCTCTGCAACTTCGACTGTTGCTATTACTTCCCATTCTCCAAAGATTTCTTTTTCTGGATTCTCACATGGCCATGGTATTCTGAAGCTTATGTGGGCTATACCATCAGCGTCTGTTGTTGCTACTCTCCAAATTGTGTAATTATTGTGGCGTATTTCAAAGGCTACAAGTTTCTGTTGAACTGGATATTCGTTGTATGTTACTAGAGCGAAAAGCTCCACTTGCTGCTGAGGACCAAACATATCACTTACAGCATTCAGACCTTGCCCACCGTATGGATTTGGATATTGCGTGTAAACGTCAATCGATAGTCCGAGAGCCTTGACCGGTGCTCTATACGATGCTGGATCTGCTTTGCTATAGCCTACGTCCATACCATACCTATTCAGTACTAACATGTCCTCAGACTCACCAGTGGGATATCGGAAAGTTACAAATTCTATCTTGGACCAAATTTCTTGAGGGGCTATTGTTTCGAATATTGCTTTAAAGTATAGTGTTGCTAGCTTGCCCTCTCCTTTCGGGAAGGGTGCATGATATGTATAGTTGACCTTTGGGTCTGGTAATAGGAGTAAGGCAATTGTCGAATAGTTATAATCGTGAGGTAGTGAGGTCATGGGCGGTGGCCTTGCGTGTTCATTTATACTAGCCATGTAAAGAACTCCATCAGGAGCGTATTGGAAGGCCTCTAGGAATGTCCCCTTTTCCCAGAATGGTTCAACAGGTTCTATCAGCGTAGTGTTCCACATTATGCTAAACTGGAACGCTATTATTTCCCATCCTGGATCCACGTCTGCGACCCAAATTTCAACGGCAAAGGTATCTCCCAGTTTTGCAGGCTTTATTGTTATTGGCTTTATATAGAATCTAGGTAACTTTGCCGGTTTAACCCATTCATAGGAATAATGAGCAATTACCCAATCAACAGGGATTACGGTTCCAGCACTGTTAAGTAGGAACGTATAGTCGGTATCGACAAAGTTTAAGTCACACTCAACCTTTGTGGGACCGAGCATTGAAACCCCTTTGATTATTTTGAGTTTTAGTTGGACTAGTGTGCCTTTTGTGACGTTTACTCCTTTTTGGCCTGGACCAAGAGTTATGCCCAATGCTACTGAGCCGGGTTCCTCAATAACTGGTGCTTCTAGGTAGCTTTTTCCTGCGAATACATGGTTTGGTGGTAGTATACTTTCTTCGAAGTCTAGGAGTTCTTGGTCCCATGTTACTTTTATTTGCCATGCGAAGAGGTCTTGTACGTTTGTTACGATTACTTCGACTATGAAGGTGTCGCCTACGGCTTTTTGGGTGGTGTTGTAGCTAAAGAGGTGGTCACCATCCTCAGGATCAATAAGCTCCAGAGTGCCCGGCGAGGCTTTAGCAGGAAGTGCTGGGATTAATAGTAGTGCACTAGTTAGAAGTAGCAATATCAGCCCGTAACTTAGAATTCTTTTCATAGCTTTCCCCTTCTCCTTCCTTACTCGATAAATAATTCTTATATTGGGGAATTTAAGCGTTCCGGAATTATCTTCTATTTACCCTTTTATCCTAAGCTAAGTTCTATTCTTTTCTAATTGCGTAACAAGCTACAAAATGTTCCCCACCTACATCAACTAGAGGAGGCTCTTGTTTCTTACAGATATCCATGACGAGCTCGCATCTGGGGTGAAATCTACAACCTGATGGAGGGTTCACAGGGCTCGGAACCTCCCCTAGAAGTGGGGCTCTTTCTCTTCTTCTCGTCGGGTCAGGTAAAGGTATGGAGGCGAATAAAGCTCTTGCGTATGGATGCAGAGGACTTTGGTATAACTCTTCAGTTTCAGCCAACTCAACGATCTTTCCAAGGTACATGACTGCAACTCGATGACTTATACATTCAACGACGCTCAGGTCGTGGCTTATGAACATGTAGGTTAGCCCAAGCTCCTTTTGCAGATCTTGAAATAGATTGAGAAGTTGGGCTCTAACTGAAACATCAACAGAAGAAGTAGGTTCGTCCAGAACTATGAACTCTGGATTTGTAATAATGGCTCTTGCAACAGCTATCCGTTGCCTTTGACCCCCGCTGAATTCATGAGGATAACGGTAGAGATGAGTTCTGCTTAAGCCAACCATTTCCAGAACTTCAATAACACGTTCTTCCGCCTTTTTTCCTCTAGCTAAGCCCTGAGCTATTAATGGCTCAGCCACGATATCCTTTACAAGCATTCGAGGATTTAGGGATGTTGAAGGGTCTTGAAAAACTATTTGCATGTATCTTCTGAGCCTTTTTAGGCGTTTGCCTTTCAAGTATGCAATGTCATACTCTCGAAGTAGATATTTTAGAGCTTTAGACTTCGGGTCATTTTTTTCTAAGTATTTTATTGCGTTAACTATTTCTTTTGGTGTTTGGAAAAAAATGTGCCCACCGTTGGGGTTAAGTAGTCTGATCACAGTTTTCCCAAGCGTTGTTTTTCCACATCCTGACTCGCCTACAACACCGAAGCATTCACCTTTGTATATGTTAAGATTTACACCATCAACAGCCTTAACATCAGCCACCTTTCTTTTCAGAACTCCTCCAAATATAGGGAAATATTTTTTAAGATTCTCAACTGTTATCAAGCTCTCCAAGCTACTTACCTCCGCTGCTATATAAGTGACATGCCACGTAGTGATCTTTTCCAGCGTCTATAAGCTCAGGTTTTTTCTTCCAGCAAATATCCATAGCATATTTACATCTTTCGTTAAATCTGCATCCTGGTGGTGGATTTATCAGGCTTGGAACAACACCAGGTATTGACGTGAACGGCCTTCCAGGTCTAGGGATGGATTCAAGCAAGCCTTGTGTGTAAGGATGTAAGGGCTTCTTGAATAAGGTCATGACATCAGCTATTTCTACAACATTTCCTGCGTACATAACGGCTACCCTATCACAAAGTTCGGCTACAACACCTAAATCGTGGGTGATATAAAGTATGGTGGATCCGAGTTTCTTCTGAAGCTCTTTTATTAAGACAAGTATTTGTGCTTGAACTGTCACATCAAGGTTTGTTGTTGGCTCATCTGCTATTAACAATAATGGGTTTGCAACAAGTGCCATTGCAATTACACATCTCTGCGCCATTCCGCCACTCAACTCATGAGGATACATATCTACAACTCTTTCAGGATCCGGTACTCTGAGGACCTCTAAAAGTTCTACTGTACGTTTTCTAATTTCTTTGTTCATTAAGTTTCTAAACCTTCTAAGTATTGGAACTTTTGACACTAGTCTAATCGTTAATGATCTTGGGTTCTTGAGCATTCTTTCATATAACGATAGGTAAATATTTAACCTACGACGTTTAAACCCTTTTGTTGTTTCAATTTCTTTTTTGAGTTGTTCTATTACGGCTTTTATTATTTCTTCTTTTCTGTGAATGTAAAAGACTTCGCCAATTTGATCTCCAACCGTGTAGACGGGGTTTAAAGCTGCTCTCGGTTCTTGGAAAACCATTGATATGTATCTTCCCCTCACCCTAGTCATTGTTTGTTCGTTAAGTTCTAGTATGTTGTATGTTTTCCCTTTAATGTTAAATTCGATTCTACCACCCTCAATCTTTCCAGGAGGGGTGACTATTTTTAGGATTGAGAGACTTGTTACGCTTTTGCCGCATCCTGTTTCACCGACGATTCCGAGAATTTCACCCTTTTTTACATTTAGCGAGACCCCGTCAAGAGCTTTAACTACTCCTTCGTATGTGTAGAAGTTTAGGTATAGGTCGCGAATTTGTATGACTTCTGTCGCTTCTTTCATTTTTTATTATTTCCTCCTATATAGTGGATCAAGCACGTCTCTTAATGCGTCGCCAAGTAAACTCCAACCTAGAACGAAAAAAACTATAAACAGACCCGGATAAGTCCAAGACCACCACCATCTCAAGCCTCCTCTAACAAAACTCATGCCGTCATAGATCATTCTTCCCCAGTCAGCCCAACCCGTTGGGGCTCCAAGTCCGAGAAAACTTAGGGCAGCTGTTGTTAGAACTATGCTTCCGAAGTCGAGGGATGCAACGATAATAACCGAGTAAATAGCATTGGGAAGTATATGTCTGAACATTATTCTCAGATCTGATGACCCGGCGGCTCTTGCAGCTTCTATGAAGTCCTCATTTTTGATTCTTAATGTTTCTCCTCGAATAAGTCTAGTGTAGCCAGGCCATCCTATCAGTACAATTGAGAGGAGTACGGAGTCGATGGTTGTCCAACCAGCTTGCGTCAAGACAGTTGTCATACACATAGCCAATATAAGACCTGGAAAAGCTAGTATGATGTCTGTGAAACGCATTAATATCTCGTCTATAACGCCTCCGTAGTATCCGGCAATTAAGCCTAGGATTACTCCAATAAAAACTATGGCTATTATTACTTTCAAGGCTATTTCAAAGGCCCATCTGGTTCCCCATATGCAGCCGTAGTATACATCACGTTGAAGCATTGTGGTTCCAAAGGGATGCGTTGACGATGGTGGACTCGGTTCAACCCTAAAGCCCAAAGATTCATCACGGGGAATTATGTAGGGATTGAGACCAGGCGCTGGCGGCGCAAGTATGGGCGCGAACACGGCTATAAAGACAAAGAATAAAACTATTGTTATTCCAGCAAGAGATAGAGGAGTGTCTTTTACTCTTTTTAATATGAATTTTATTTCTTTAACCGTTGGCTCAAATCTTTCAGGAACTTTTATTTTCATAAGTTTCACCCCAAGCGTATTCTAGGGTCAATGTAGGCGTATAGTATGTCAACTATTAGATTGGCCAGAACGAAAACTATAGCCGAGAAGAGCGCGTAGGCAGCTACAACTGGTACATCAAAGCGTTGGGCTGCATAGGCGGCCCAATGGCCCAAGCCTGGAAACAAAAAGACTGTCTCTGTTATCACTAGACCTGTCATCATCCCCCCAACAATTAGCCCGGAAAGCGTTACAACGGGTATTAAAGCATTTCTTCTTGCATGTTTGTAGATTACTTCTTTTTGAGATAACCCTTTAGCTTTGGCGGCTATAATGTAGGTTTTGCTTAGGGCTTCCAGCATACTTGATCTGGCAACTCTGACGAGAGTAGCTGTGTTGATGAATACTAGAACAGTTACGGGGAGAACCAAATGTTTTAGAGCATCTATGAAATAGTCTATCCTTCCATTTAGCAAGGCATCTATCGTTATTAGGTTTGTGTAGTCATGCCATTGTCCTAGACGTCTGAGAACTGTTAAATAGCTGTCCATTTGCGGTGATAGCCTTCCAGGTCCCGTCCATTTGAGGGTTGCTATGAAGATTGCAGAGAGGACTATTCCGAAGAAGAATGATGGTAATGATGTTCCAAGAACAGATAAAACTCTAGAAATGTGATCAAAAGTTTTATCCCTATTCACGGCCGCATTTATCCCGGCCCATGTGCCAATCAGTATTATTAATGGTGCGGCATAAATCACTAGTTCTATCGTTGCAGGCGCTCTCTTTAGGAGGTTATAAAGTACTGGTCCAGTATATTCTGAATACCCAAGATTTCCATGTATTACTTCATTAAGCCATATTGCGAACTGTACCCATACTGGTTGATCTAACCCATACATTTTGATGTATCCTTGTATAACCTCTCTGCTTAGCTCTTTCGGGCTTCCAGTTAAGTACACAAGCACTCTACGGGTTGGAGGGACAACTTGTAATAGTGCAAAGATTAAAATGACGACTCCTAGGGCTACTGGGATAAGCAAAATTAAACGTCTAATCACGTATTCTCTTAGGCCCATCTGAGCCCATCCTTGTCTTGTTATTGATAATTTTTAGGCAAATTTATAACCTTGCCGATTCAGAAATTGCAGCTAATTCGCCTTAACTTTAAGAGCACTAAAAAAAGAGGGTAGGAAGGGGATCTTTATGGTTGAGCCTTGTGGTTGAAGTGGACTATGCTCATTACTACGTCTTTGAGGTTGCAGATGCGGTCTCCGTATGGATCTACTCCACCTACTCCATAGGTGCCAACCCATCTGGGGTCAACGGGTTTTCCTGGCTCTGGGGCTTTGGCCATGAAGTGATTAATTAAGTAGACGGTGTCCTTTAGGTTTGTTATAGCGTCTGGTATACCGGGTTTACCTGGTTCCTCAGCACCGGCGATGTTGTACCAGCAGGTGTTCTCTTTATACATTGAATAGTAGTATTGAGCTGGATATAGGGCATTGTAGTACCAGCCCTTGACCCAGTACCAGCACCATCTTCTTCCTATTGGTATGCTAATTGGTAGGAACGGAGCATCATTGTAGTAAATTGTTTGAAGTTCCTTGTAGAGGGCTGCTCTCGCTGGACCATCTGGTGTTTTGAGAGCCGCGTCTATTATTTCGTCTTTACGTGTTCCCCAGCCGTTCCAGTACGTGTAGTTTTGGAAGTAGGCGAAGTCTCCGTAACTGTGCATGTATGGCCTTGCAAAGTTGTCAGCGTCTGCAAAGTCTGCAAGCCATCCGATGCTCCAAATTGGCAATTCAAAGCTTTCAAACATATCTAGGTATGCGTCCCAAGTTATTGAGACGACATCCACGACAAATTGGCTGCCCAGTGCCTGGAAGAAGCTCTGTATCATTTCACACGCTATTTGTCTCTGGGTGTTTCCTTCGTTATAGGCCAATGTTATTGTGAATCCTGCATCGTATAGTGTTTTGCCGTCTGGGAACACTACGGCTTTAAGTTCATTTATGGCTGCTTCTACGTTTTTATCGTATCCGCCGCACGTTGGGTCATAGTAGTCTGGTACTAAGCCATAGACTAGCATATTGTTTCTCCATATAGCCTCGTCAAACCAAGCATCATGTATGTACTTTGCGTGGTCAAAGGCATAGCAGAAGGCTTTTCTTACATGGGTATTGTTGAAGAAGAACGGTAGCGGTTCGCCTGTGTCCGTTCTCTTTGGTATATATGGAGAGTCTAGAGCCAATGTAAAGGTGAAGTGGAGGGCGTCCATGCTTAAAGCTGGACTGATTTTCTTTATTGTTATTATACCTGGCGCTATTGGTTCACCGGTGGTTGGATCTAGGAGGAATTGCATTTTTGCTCTGGGGACTGCGCATACGTCTATTTCGCCTGCCAGGAATGCGTTAATTCTCGTGTCATCGTCTGCTATGTATCTTATTACAACTTTGTCTACATGTTTGCCTGTCCATCCCTTCCAATAGTATGGGTTCTTCTCGAATTCAACTTTGTAATTGACACCATCGAAGGTTATTACGCGATATGGACCTGTTCCTACGTAGCGATAGCCGTTTGTGAAGTATACACCCGGCGGCCTCTCAATCGGTGTGGTAGCGTCATATGGTGAGCGGCTCTTGCGCCTAACATTTGTCCACCAGTCCGGATAGCCATCTCCATCAGAGTCAGTGTATAGGTCCCCATTCCAGCATCCAATGCTTATTGAGAACTGCTTGCTGACCATACTAGCCCATGTCTGGCTTAAAATTTGCTTAAAGGCTATTTCTGGGAAGAGTATGCCAAGGTTTATTATTAGGTCGTTTCCACTAACCTCTATGGCGTTATCTATCAGATGAGCCAGTATCATGGCATCTTCAGGATTCCCCGTATCCCATGGATCACTGTTCATTTGGTCGAACAACGGCTTATAGAACATCCACATTGGGCTGCCAAGCTGATCTTGGACTAAACCACGCTTAAATGAGTATTCGGCATCATAAACGTCAAAAGTATCCACTATGCTTCCGCCCTCATCAACGAAGTATATTGGATTTCCAGCAGCATCCGCTGTTCTGATGTGGAATATCCACTTTTGCCTAATTAACGTAACAGAAACTGATGAAGCAGTCGATATGGACTTAACTTGCCAAGTCCTGTAGGACCCATCAGGCTCAATGAGATAGATAACATCTGTCACACCTAGCACACCATCTGCAATATTGTCAACCCATCCGATACATTTGCTGCCATCATCCCACGTTGAGCCAGTAGGATCAATCAAGTTAACATCTGTAGAATTGATAGTCTTCTCCACATCAACAATTGTACCTTCATCCTTACTGGGAACATTGGTTGCAAGGCAAGGCTCAAACTCCCAATAGATCTCACCCTTCATAGATATCAATGCATCATAAACATTGAATATTAATTCACCGCTGCCAGTATCATAAGCCCTCACAGGATCAGCTCTACGTGGACCCCAACCAATAGTGCCGACGAAGAACGTATCAATGATGACAGGAGGTTGCTGAGCTCTAACTCTCGGAGTTAACACTGGCGCAACTAAAGACAACAACATCACTGCGACGGCAATTGCCGAAATCAAACTAAGCCTCTTCATAATCCGTTCTCCTTCTCCCAATCTCCAGTTTCCGTAAAAACTATAATCCCGACTCGTATTTAAGCTTTTATAGAAAAAAATTACAGTACAAAACTCAACTAACTACCTTCAACCCATTTCATGTAAATTTAAAAAAACTAAAATAATAGCAAAACCGAAAAATATCAACAAGAAGGAGAAAGGGATCAAGTAATGCCAACCCTTTGGATAGAACTCTCATGTCCAGAGCATGGATTCGAAAGATTCAAAATAAAGATAATAAAAAGACACAACATAAGGCCAGATCAAATAATACCGAAATTCAGAACAAGACCAAAATACGAATTAAGCAGCCTGATAGTCGGGAGAGACGTTCAATACAACCAACTAACGGACTACCTAATAAAATACTTCAACGAAACAGGTCTCATAGAAAGAGTTCTAAACATAAGACTACAGCTATAAGCTAAACAAAACCCAATGAACGAACAACCTTCACAACCAAGCCAGCAGCGAAGGAGAAGAAACCAGCCCAAAGGAGTAAACCACACAACCACAAATAAGGCCTCTCAGTATGCAAAACGACCCTCTTATAAGGTAAAAGCGCACCCTTAAAGACCTCCTGAATGACCGTAAAAGAGGTCACCTCCAAAAACTGGAAAAGAGCTATTGAAAGAGCAAAAAAAACTATCGAAGCAAACAACAAAACACTTCCCCAACAGTCCAATGAGCGAAAATCACTAAACAATTCAAGTTGAATAAAAAAGCCCAAAGCAGTAAGCATTATACCAAAAAATATACAAAGAGCCGACAAGAAACATCCAAAGGTACTAAGTAGAAGAAGACCAGGAAAAAGTAAAATCGGACCCAAAACTATCAAGATTTTCCCAAAATTCTCTTTCAGGAAATCAAAAGCGTCGTTGAACATAAATAACGCCTACCAAACTAAGTTTTGAATCAGAATTATTTAAGGACAACGATAACGGCAAACTATTTCCCCCGAAACGAGCTATAAGAATCCCAGTTTAAATGTTAGGGGGTTAGTCATGCCAGAGAAAAACAATAGAGTCGAAATATGGCTAAAGAAAAAACGAAAAATAATCCATAATCAAAAACTAATTTTAACACTTTTGTCAGCGATACTGCCAATCAGCATGATTTCAGTAACATTAATTCTATGGACCGCAGCAATATTCCCAGAGACCATATTAATCACTATCATATTATGGGTCATAGTAACTGCAATATACACAATAATACTTATCTTAAGAAAAATCGTCAAAAAAGAAAAAGAGAAGGAAAGCTAATGACTTCTTGAAACCCTAGGCAAAACATCGTCTATAAACCGCCAGAACTCCCTCTCCAGAAGAACCCTCTTTTCATCAGACTTCAGTTTCCTAATAAAGTAAAGGCCCCCGCCAAAAAAGGACAGCATCAAGGGACTGAAAACAACATCTCCCTCTTTGTCAAAAATGAAAGAGACAATAAGGCTGTCGGAACCACCATTAACAGAAACAAGAACACCTCCATTAATATCATAGACATCAGAAGCCTCAGCCTTGATGACAAACCCGCAAGAAGAGCTTTCAACAGCCGTCAAGAACCCTTTCTTCTCGAAAAAATCTTGAATAGCAGAAGTTAGCAGCTTTAGATCAACATCTACATTAGACCAAATCTTCCTCATACAATCACGCATTAAAAATTTAAAAAGCTTAATATAAAATTTCCTCAAAACTTTGAGACAGCAAACAGAAGATTGCTTGAACACACAAGCCAATAATATGCTCTCCATGGATTCATGGAGATGTTTACACGCTCATAAACCTGATAGCCAAAAACGAGAAAACCTATAAAGTTACCCACATGGTTAAAATCCGAGAGGCAATAAGACAACACAAACAACCTCGTATTATGGAAACCCAAACCAGAACACTCAATATCCCATTAGAAACCATCACTTTAAAACCCCATTGCACTACTTAAGAAACAATGAAACCGCAACAAACGAAAAATTACAAAACAACAAAACGAAATGGGAGATTTCCAAAACTCAATGGAGATAATTTCACAAAATTTATCAAAACAAAATCACCAAAATCATGGAAACACTTTCAAAAAAACAACGGAGGTTTTCCATTTCAACCATAAAATAAAGCTACAAAAACATCGCAAACAAACTAAGTTTCAAATTGCAAAAATAGGTTGGAATAAAATTGTAATTCCAAGCCAAGCAACGTGCGATTAATAAACTGTAACCTTTCTTTTTCATATTTTTTCGGGGTGGGATAAAAAATTTTTATTTTTCTTCTCTCTCTTCAAAATTTTAGTCGAGGTTTATAGGGCTATTGCCTTTGTCTCTGGAAATAGTGGATAGATGCTGGCTGAGATTGAGTCCCACCCGGATGTTATGCGTTGGAACATTGAACCGTATAAAGGCGACATGACTGAAATGTATCGTGCTTTCAAAGAAGCCATCGAAAAGCTTCAGGTTGAGAAGGATAAAATATTTCTTGTTGGAATATTTGAAGGCATGGTTGTTGGTTTTGTTGGAGTGCGTTCTAAAGATGAGGGCTTAAACCGCATCGGTGAAGTTGGCATTTCTGTTCATCCAAACCATTGGGGAAGAGGATTTGGAACAAGCCTTTTAAAGGCGGCTGTTGAAAAGGCCAAAGCTGAAGGATTCGCCAAACTTGAATTAGAAACAATTGCCTCAAACAAGGCCATGTAAGTATAGCTCAAAAGTCAGATTTAAAGTCAAAAGTGTTTGGAAAAAAGGTGCTTTGAACATAGTCTTCATGGAATTAACCTTCTAACCATTTAAAAGCACACAACATTTTTCAACGGGTTTGTGGTTGATTCAATTTTTATTTTCCATGTTTGAAAAATATTCCTCTCGCCTCTCTCCACGTTTCCTTGACGCTTGATTCTTCTCGCCTCGACAAATCACACAAACCAGAAAAGCTCAAAAACGTTGTTTCCTCGCCAAAAAACCATTTAAAAAGCCCCTTTCCCCCACAGATATGATAAAAAACCGAGAACGAGAAAGGCGAGAGGAGTAAATGATAAAAAATAACATTTAAATGTTCCAGTTAAAATTGTTGAATCTTTTCACTTCATTGGCATCATGCATTGTAATCTAAGCATAATCACCATCCACGTACAAACGGCAATAAAATGAGTCGTCCGAAACCTTCCAAAATCAACTGAATCCGGATATTTTTAAGCATTTTTCGCTTTGACACCAAACATTTTTTCCCAGAATTTAATGTCATTTATCCCTCCAAATTCTTTGGGCAACCAAAAAAGTTAACGTATTACTCTCTGGATGTAGCTTTGCAATATTAGGAATGCTCTCAGATGGAAAAGACGTTAGCCTCCTTAACTTTCGGCAATCTTTTTCAGCTGTTTCTGGTACATTTCTGCTATTTCGCTAGTTGTGGTTGCGTCTTCCGCCGCTTTATCAAGCCTATAGTTACCTGTGAAGCGTGGGAAGCGTATGGCTAGGCCGTTTCCTTGGCGTATGGTGTTTAGGGCGCATGTGTGGATGGGGCTTAGGGTTATTTCTGCACCCAGGACTTCTATGACTATTTTTGGTTCGAACCATACGTCTGCTTCTATTAGCGAGTTTACTCTTGGGTGTTTGTGGGGTATGACGTGTTTTTTCATGATTTCTGGTAGTTTTGCTAGGTCTTCGTCTGTGAATCCTGTTCCGCATTTGCATACTGTTTCGAAGGTGTCGTTTTCTGGGTTGTAGGTTGCCAGTAATAGTGCGCCGTAGGTTCCGGCGCGTTTTCCTCTTCCGTGGAAGGCGCCGACTACGACGAGGTCTACGGTGTCTGTCATTTCGCTTTTGTAGTCGCGTTTGTATTTTATCC
>JAWCEH010000060.1:0-13124 GCA_038859955.1 Bathyarchaeia archaeon
ACCTAGGAGCGATGAAAAAGAAAAACATATCTACAATTGTCTCAGAAGATAAAGACTTTGATAAAATCGAATGGATCAATAGATTCTGGTTAACTACATAAAGTATACTGTTAACCCCCTTCTTCTATAATAGTGTAAATGCCGTCGGAGGCTTACAGCAGTTTTTATAATTTGGCGCCGGGGGTTAGATTTTAATTTTCGTTTTGAGCCTATATTTTTCTTCTTTTAAAAATGAGCGATTTTTGGGGAAAAATTTAAGTATGATTTTTATTTGAGTTTATTTTTTGGAGAGATTTGGATATGGCTAGGGGTTTATGACAACCCCTTGTTTGATAAGTCTTTCCTGTAGTTTGCTGAGATCTACCTCTCTAGGCGGCACTTTTTCCTCTATTGCTTCTGCTGCAGCGGCGCCTGCAGCCTCTCCGGTTGCATAACATGGGGCTATCATTCGTATAGCTGCTTGGGCTTCATGTGTCGTAGATATGCATCTACCAGCTACAAGAATGTTATCCACTTTTCTGGGCACTAGGCATCTGTATGGTATATCGAAGTACGGGTTTCTTGCAATAACATCCTTAAAGCGTTTTCCTTCAATAACATCTTGTTTTGTTAAGATATATTCGCCCTCTACACGTCTGCTCTCCCTTGTTCCAATCTGTGGTGAGGTATCGATCAGTATAGCCGACTCAAATCCAGGTATATTTTTCCTGAAAAACTCAATAGCTGCCATAACCTTTCTTCTACCCTCAACCTCCGCCTTAATAAGGTCCTCAACTTTTATGGCACTTAATCCCCTTAGGTGTTGGAAAAACAGTACGACGCCCTCGATTGTTGTCGGAAACCAAACTAAACCATACTCCTTCCCCGTGTGCTCATTTATGAGCTCATTATATTTCTCCGGGTTCTCCTCCCTGAACTTGAGGGCCCTTCTAACATCAACATTCATTAGCCTATAACTTAGGCTGAGGCCTGTTGGGTGCATGTCTTCTTGGAATGGTGCGCCGGCCCTCGCGAAGACATCACCATCACCAGTCGCATCTATAGTAACTTTAGATAATACGGCTTGTCTTCCCTCTTTATTCTCTATTATAACGCCCTGCACGGCGTCATCTACTGTTATGGCGTCTACAAAGGTGCAGTTTAGCATAAGCTTTACCCCAGCTTCAACAGCCATTTCATTGCAGACGAACTTCAACATTTCTGGATCAAAGGGAGGAGCATAACTACCGCTAAGCCCAAACCCCTCAATCCATGTGGGGGTTTCAGGTCCTAGAATCCAAGGTCTTTTTCTTGGGGGTAAAGTAACGCCATTTGGGAGTTTAGTTAGGCGCTCAACAGTCTCTTTCAGGATTCCATATTCATATCTATCATATTCTATGAGAAGTAATACTAATCCACCCGTCATCATGCCGCCTAGATATGGGTATCGCTCAATGAGCATGGTCTTCATTCCGTTACGAGCGGCTGAGATGGCTGCAGCTACCCCGGAAGGCCCTCCTCCTATGACAGCAACATCGACATCCGCGATAACTTTGAGGCTTCTGCTACCAGACTCAATTACTTCGCTGCGATCTTTCACAATTTTTTTCTCCAAAGTAAATGCCACCCTTCTAAGATATTATAGCCTTCTTTGTCACGACCCCTCTTTCTTACCCCTCTTAATGACTTCAACAATTCCTTCATCAGCTTTTACTATAACCCAGTCGCCAGTATCTATAATCTTACTTGGATCTTGCTCGCAGTCGCCTACAGTTGGTCTCTTCAGAATTAATGCTGCGCACACAGTTAAAGCATTTCCCTTATAATACACCATAGCAATCGGGTTTGTGCCATACATGACAGTTCTTCCAATGTTGACGAAGCCGCCAGACCCGCGGGGCGTTGGAAAAACAAATACTTTCCCCTTAAGCGATACACCCCTCAGCGGGTGATCCCTCTCGGTTATTATGCCAAGTTGAGGGCAGAAATTAGTTAATCCCATAACAGGCCACTTTGAGACAAGCGCCTCCCCTTCAGCGTAACCTCCGATAACTTTTCTACCCCTTATTACGATTTTTTCCGCCATATCATTCGCCTCCAGGCCATTTACCCTTCCATTTACCAGTTATTGCCGCCTCAAGACACTCCTCCATAGTGCCATACCAAACCTCCAGCTTTCTAGGATAGTACTTGCCAGTAATGTAATAATCTTGTTTACATGAGTCTGTAGCCATAACATCCGTATTTGGTGGGACACCTGTAGTGACGCAGGCACATGCGCCCGCTAGGAGTATGCCTCCAGCTTTTTTGATGATATCTCGGTAACCCATTTTTTCCGCAATTTCAAAGGTCCAATCGTCAACAACCACCCAGAGAGTAGCCTTACATTTCTTTCCCTGAAGATAATAAACAACTTTCCGGAGCTCCCCGAGTGAATAAAATGGGCAGCCTAGGTAGACAAAATCCACATTTTCATTGCTTGCATAATTCATTTTTTCATATACTTTCTTCAGATCCTCTCTTGTAATTTTTATGGTTTCAACTGGTTTTTTGTATCCTAAAGCCTGCTCTACAGTTGAAGCCTCGGGAGTTAGTCCGGGGACATGGTACATTCTAACTTGACCTCCAGTATTTAATTCAGTATTCATCTTGATTATCTGTGTTTGTGTTGGCTTTCCCAAACCAGTTATTACCGGGACTTCGACACCAACATATTCTCCAACAGCCCATCCAAAAAGGTCATAATCCATATCAGTCTTCAATTTTGTCTCGCACTTCACAAGATATGTCGCAACCCTATTCTCTTCTACACGCATATCGTAGGCGGGGGCTTTTCCAGTGTAGGCTATTGCAAACTCGGCACCGAGATCAAAATTAACTCTCGCCCCAAGAATAGCATTTCCGTAGGGAACAGCTGAGCTTTCATGCCAAGAGCAGTATTGTCCAACTCTCGGCAAATAAGTTTGTGTTAGATAGTATGCACAGGAGTTTATGGGGTGAACTCCAAGCCTCATCCAGTGTCTCATGATTTCCTCCTGCCGTCTAACATACTCCGGGTCATTGAAGGGTGGAAAACCAATATCCTCCCAGCCCTTAGTGACACCATAGTTTCTTGAGATCGTAAACGCCTTAAGCCGCACGCCATAGAGGTCGGGGCTTGTTATATCAATGCCTAATTCAGGTATGTACGTTGAAAAGGTTGGCATGACAACATTTCCATCTATATCGACTAATCTTTCAGCCCCTGCAGCTTCACCATACTTAATTAAATATTCCATGCATCTTACAGTTAACCAGTCACCATTCTTTAACATCTCCTCTTCTTCCCGTGTAAGATACATATGTTACCTCCTTCAGGATAAATCGGTTACCATATATGTACATAGTACTCTTACTTAAATATATAAGCCTTTATCAGTAACGTACCATGAAGTTTTTAAGAGCACCATTATAGAGATCAAATAATCAATAGTAGCCGTCCTCTTCCATATACGAGAATAACCTAATTTTACCCCTTTGAGTAGGCGAAAAAGTTATTATATGAAACTCTACATTTAAAAATGTTAGGTGAAAATGTTGCAAGCTGGCGGGGGATCTTCTAAATCTTTTTCCTCTGTCATAAAGAGAAAAATTAAAAATTTCTTCACAAGTGCCCCCTCATTAAATATTTCGAGGGAGAGAGAGGATGAATTAATAGAGAAAATTGCTCAATTAATTCATAAATATGAATTAGAGGATCCAGCCATGCTGTTCATGGCTGGCCTTCAACCAATAGCGCCAATAGTTGTTCCCTACGCGTTATTTCCTATTTCACCCATTTTAAGGACACTTGGAATAAAAACAGAAGAATATATAGCCCTCCTTTCTAAAGGAGAAAATATTAAACGTATCATAGAACGTCTCGAAGAACTTCAAAGACAGGAATAGCAATTTACTACCAGAAGAAGTTTTTGGTGATTAGTAATGTTTACTCTGTGCGGAATACTTTTTTACACCTCTATGATCTCAACATTTGCTCTTGGAACAATTACCCTGCGTCCATCACTTAATTCTATTTCAACAACCCTCACAAACGATTCTGTTTCTATCTTTTGAAGTTCTACTGGTAATCTGACGACTTTGCCGATTTGGCCGAAATATGGTGCGCGGATTATCCTAACCATTGTACCTATATTCATGGTTAAATCTTTCTCAAACTCTTCCTCTTCAGTGATCTTCTGCTCCTCTTCTGGAACTATTACTTCTGGCCTAATGACGCCTGCCCTAATTTGTGTTGCCCCGTTAATGGAAGCTGTTTTCCCTTCAAGGGAGCTTAATATATCGAATGTATGGGGCGCCATATTCATTTTTCCGAATCCCTCAGTAATTATTAGTGTTAAGGGAAGGTCTTCACTTCCAGTTATTGCAACACCTATAACATACCCCAGAAATGATACTAGATCCTTTGCATTGATTCCGCCTACAACAACACCCTTCGCCCCAACATCAGCTGCCTTTTTAAGGAAATCTAATGTGGCTAGGGCGCCGCCCACCAATATTTTTCCCGCGCAGCTTTCATCAACATTATGCGATGAAAGTACTTCGTTAGGTTTACCAACAGTCTTTAATTCACCTATTCTCTCGCCGGAAACTCCCAGTATTCCCTGAACAAAAGCCCCCCTGGTCCTTATGACGACACCAATATTCCCAATAACCTTAACCACTTCGCCAGGAACATAAGCGATCTTTCTAACTATTGTTGGAGGCTTCCTTATCCCAATAACACCGCTGAAGTCAGAGACATATTCTAGGGTGCCACTTACAGGTGAATAGTATTTGCTTTTTATTAAGCCGAAGAATTTTGTTGAGAGCGCAATAAGCTCGCCCTCCTTAACGGTTTCACCCACCTTCTTTAATAAAACTCTATAAATATCTTCAGGTTCGATTCCAAGATGATATGCTAATGGAATCATCTCAACGCCTGACTGTATTTCGGTTTCAGCCACTATGGTTTCTGCGGAAACCCTATCGTTCTCCTTAACTAAGACTCTCCCCGGCACTGGCAGAGTTCTCTCCTTATATATAACCGTCGATCTAAGAATTTTTAAACCGGGGGTGTACGCCATTCCAACTCACCCTTTTGACATACGTTCAAGAGCATCTTCAGGATAAGCTTTTAGCGCTTTAAACCACTTAATTAACGCATCTCTATTAGCCTTCCTATCCTCAGGGATCTGAAGCGGTCTACCCCTTGCATCGAAAACTACCCCTACGACTCCTCCACTCACTTTAGCCTTAATAGTTTTTCCGGATCCGGCGCCCATATCGCACTCTTTATGGGGTGTTATTTCCATCGTGATTGTTTGTTCAGATGGAAGTGGAATCAGCTTTATCTCGCCAAATGAAACTTCCTCTCTTACTACGCTTTCATCCGACATATACATCTTCACTCTCAATACTATTGCATTTTTATCCTCCGGTACCCCTCTGGGCGCTATGCATGTGCCCAGGTGGACTACGCAGTCCTTTTCAAATATTTCTATGGCTGCCTTCGGGTGTACCGTTGAGAGTACTCCTAAATGTGGCATCATGAAGACGCTGTCTTGAATTATCTTAGTAATACCCTCAGGCTGGAAGCTATCTATCAATATCATCATGCTTTGAGCCCTTCTTGGCGCGCGTGATAGCAACCCCCCTGTCCCACCAATTATGTCAACCCTTAGCATGTCAATGTAAGTCTCTAAACCTTCTACCTTGCGAGCAATTATATCGGTTAACTCGCTCGGTTTTACTCCACGTAGGCCCCTCGCTAACAGCTTATGATGATTAAATCCTAATCTTATCGCTTCTCTAGCTACAGCGTGCTCAATAACTAAGTCTTCTATTGTCTGAGGAAGTGTGGTTGGGCGAATCATTTTATTATAGAGCCTATTCATCAGTTCATCCTCGTCAATCTCGAATGGTATCCACCTTAAAATGTTCTGAGCGCCCGCCTCTTTAAACACATTACATATACTGTAGCTCATCCCAAGATTTGCACTGACAGTCCTCACAAATCTCCCATAGAAAACAGAGTAAACGTTTGTTGTTGCTCCTCCAAGCCCTACCCCAATTATATTAGCATTATATTGCTTAGCGAGTAATTGAAACATCTTCCCCTCGGCCATCGGTGTAGGCATAATCGGCACCTTCGTCCACTTCATTAGCTTATCATATCCCGGCGCGTGTGACATAACATGTTCCAAGAATTGCTGATGTATTGCTTGTCTACAGGGCTCAACGTTCTCAACCCCTATTTCTGGCCGTATATTATCCACTATTTGTAATGCAAATCTATCGCTCAAAACTTTCTCAATGTGCTCTCTAGCATCTTTATTTCCAGCATAGATAACGGGCAACCTGAAGTCAGCGCCAAATCTAGCCCTCGGATTAGCCATCCTAAGTATTTCCGCCAAGGTGACAACCTCTTTTACTGCGCCGCCATCAGTCCCCCCTGAAATTAAGACTATATCTGGCCGCGTAAAGCGAGTTTTCTCAATCTTCTCAAATAATGGTTTCCCGTCATCTAGTGTTATCACATCTATAACTATAGCTCCAGCTCCTAAAGCTGCCCTTTCGGCGCTTTCTCCAGTTATACTCTTTGTGATTCCATACACCATCATTTGGAGACCGCCGCCAGCCGAGCTGGTGGTTGCATAAAGATCCACTCCCTCAGCGCCGGGACTCTTATTGTCTCTAACAATTATTCCCTCAGAAGCGCTGGCAAGAATCTTTAAACCGGTGAGCTCCTCAACCTCTCTGACAGCATTACAGACTCCCATAGTCACGTCCTCAAAGGGAGCTTCAACAGTTGTTGGAGCTTCACCTGAACAAATGAATCTATACTCACCTTTCACTTTTTTAAAGAGTCTCGCCTTGGTCGTTGTGCTCCCAACATCTGTAACGAGAATTAACTCCATTTCTTCAAGATTCATCTTCAGCACCTTTCGTAACATACATGCTTAACTTTTATTAATCTAAAGATGCTAATTATTTAATCTTTTTGAAACAGCCTACATAAGAAAACATTTTGTTTCCTATTCACAGAATTATCTAAGCCTCTATAAAACCACCTGTTTCACACTTACTACCTAAGCTCTATTAGACTTTTAATGGGTTAGGCTACTGTGATTGAATTGTTTGGGAGCGAGCCATGTAAACGTAGTAGGGGTTTCCTTCACCATCATATTTGCCTTTAATTTTGTATACTTTCATCAAAATTAGCTTTTGCTTTAATATACCAATATCTTTCACTTCATAATGATTCCAGGGTTCATTAATTATTTTTTCAATCTCAACTTCTTCTTTAGGTAGCTTTAATGCTTCGGGTGGAGGAGGTAATGGTAGAGTTGGTTTACCCTTAAGATTCTCTGGACTTTTTACTACAGCAATAGTTTGTCCCTTAAAAGCTAGGATAGGTTTTCCTGTCTCCGGATCCTTTTGATCAGTCTTAAAGATGCCCACTATTATCGGCCTAACCTTGAGAATAGAGCCATCTTTAAGCTTATACACAAACCAGTCTTCATTAATTATTTTGAAGTCTAACTCTTCAATAATTTTAGGTTTAGAAGCACTAGCCATACCTTTCCTCTTCTAAAGTCTTTTTTAAAGGATTTAAACCTTACGTTACCAATATTTGGATCCTTCACATTTTCGATCTCGAGGTTTAGCATAGAGAGCATATAATGGGATTATTGGATAAATAAGATCTGCTTTGTCAGCATATGTGGATCTTGTGGAAAACTTTAAATATTTTTTTCTATCAAAAAAATAAAGTGGGGTACGTATGTCATTCCTGGTAAAGGGAGGTATAACACAGCTAATACTCTTTTTCATCATCGTGATACCTTTCGCCTACTATCTGTACCTAATGCGCAAAGGAAAGAAATTGCCAGAGATGAGGGATTTTCCACCACTGAAAGCTCTTGATGACGGAATCGATAGATGCTTAGAGATGGGGAGACCGTTCCTATACGTTATGGGTATGATGGCTACAGTGCGAGGAGAATTCGCGGGAGGGGTTATCGCCGTCCTCTCCTTGCTCAGAGTGTTGGCAAGAAGATGTTTTGAAAAGAATGTTAGAGTTATCGTTGTGCCAGGAGGAGCCGCTGACGAAACGGTGCCAATGTTAGATACGCTGTTAAAGGAGAGCGCTTTAGAGATAGGGAAGCCGGAGATGTACAAAACTGAGAGGGACTTGGTATATCTTGGTAGGGCTTACAGCGCCGAGCTTGTTAACCTTATAGAGGTAGAGAAGCCTGGGTGCACAGCTAATGTGGGCGTAATCGGTGGTCCGGATATGATTGCGTGGGAGCCAGTCCACAGAAATGATTCATTACTTGTAGGTGGTACACATAGACTTGTGCAGTGTGGTTGTGTTGCGGTAGCTGCAGACTACGCTTTAATATGCGATGAGGTGTATGCTGCATGCGCCGCCGCCTCGGGAAATAAGGATTTAATCTCTACAGCACTATCAGGCGACCTAGCCAAATACGTTCTTATAGCTATATGTATAATCGGCATTATATTAGGTTTCATGGGAATGGACGTGACAAAAATATTTGGAGTTTAATGGAGGAGGGAGGCGGCTAGATGAGCCACTATATTTATATGAGGGCTCTACCCCAATTTATACTAAGTTTTATAATAGGAATATACATTGCCCAATATTTCTTCCCAGGTATTCCAGTGTTGGGCACTATTGTCAATGAAATAAATGTGTGGTCTACAATCCTCATATACGTCTCTGGAATCTATGCGTCATTAATGATCTTCTTAGCAAGCCTACGCTCCTTCATAGAAAAAAGAACGAAGTCGCTTAGAACAGAGGATGATGTCATAACCATAGTAACCTTCATAATTGCCGCCTTCATATATTTGTACTTTGGAGCAGTAAGTCCTCAGCAAACATTAATCAATAATCTTCAGTCCTATGTATGGAACGCTACATGGGGCGTCTCATGCTTCTTCATGCTATTATATGCTTACCGAAGATTTAGGTTTATGACAGCTTGGCAATGGGGCTTAGCTATAGGTGGGCTTCTATGGCTACTGGCGAATTCACCAATATTCCCAGCAATATTCCCGCCGATTATGCCGGCTAACGATTGGATTAATAGGGTGTTTGTGGCCGCTGGGTCACGTGCCTCAATCGCTGTGGTTGGTGTGAGCTCCATAATCATAGCTCTACGTGCCTTTATGGGTAAGGAGCGCGTGATAGTTGGAGGTGGCAAATAATGGTTGAGAAGAGAAAGGCGACGACTGGTCAAAAAATACTGGATTTTTTGACATACTTTAATCCAAAAATCTTTTCGGTTATACTAATACTGGCTATGTTTATACCGATGATTAGGCCTTTCCTCATCCCGATCTCCGTAAATCCGTACAGTGTGCAATTCGTTGAATTCATAAAGAAACATAGCGGTGGAATATGCTTTTATCATGCAGAGTCAGCTATGTTTGGGGTTACCTCAGGGTTGCATGCAGAAGCAAGGGCTGTTCTAGAAGCGCTCTTTAAGTATAGAGTAAAGGTTATTATAGTACCAGTTGGAATAGCCTCCAGCGTGCTTACTCCAGATTTCCATATATGGCTTGTGAAGAATTATGGCCTAGATGAAAAATATGGTTATGAGTATGGTAGAGACTGGGTTGTAATGCCTTGGCAGGGTACACTTGAAACGGCGCTGGCAGCTGCCACAGTATTTGAAAATATGAGGACAGACTACTATGGAACGCCAATTGAGAACCTGCCCATATTCCGAGGCTTAAAAAATCTTGGTGATATTGATTTTGTTGTCGCTGAGTACGAACATTGCGCCACAATTGATCAAGCAATACGACAGTACTATGCGAAGTATGGTAAACAGATACTTGCAGCTCAGATAAACTGCTGGGGACCAACAGTAGCATATGCTGGCAAGGGTGTTGCCGCGCTTATCGAGGGAACGCAGGGCGCTGCTGAAATAGAGTATCTTATAGGAGAGCCAGCTTTAGGTATGTCATATATGGCTCCAACCTCTATGCTTTCGCTCCTATTCTTCATATTCCTAGTGCTCAGTAACATAATCTTTTGGAGCAGACGTATACTAGCGTTAAGAAAACAGAAGGAGAGAGGGGTGATGAGAGGATGAGTCTTACACTAGTTGATCTATTTGCAGCCTACCTTATACTTGCAACGTTCACTATTGTTTGGAAGAATAATCCATTCTACGTGTCCGCAGCGTCATTCCAGAAGGGAGTGATTGGAGGAATCGGTCTAGCTGGGTCGCTGGTGCTATTATACACCACTCTTTCATCAGCCTTCTCCGCCGGACTATTCTGGCGCATAATTCCGTTGATAATAGCAATCCTCTTCTTTTGCTCTTTCACAAGATATAGGTGGCTAACAAGGTATCCGCAGGTTCTAGTTACAGGCATGGGGCTAGGTATAATGACTGGCTTGAGCCTTAAGGGGCAGATTCTAGATAACACTCTATTGACGATAACTCAAGTTGTAAAGCTTGAACCCGACCCGGTTGGAGCAACACTAGTAATTGTTGGCTTCATAACAAGCGTATTCTACTTCACCTACGGAGTATACTGGAGGGGAAGGAGAGCATCCTCCCTAGCGAATACCCTTAGGCGCATTGGCATATTCTATTTAGCGATCACTTTAGGAAACGCGTGGGCTGCTCACACGCTGTCATTCGTGAGCTCCGCCATGGGCGTTCTGAGCATAATCGCAGATTACCTAAAAAGAGCGCTAGGAATATAATCGAAAACCAAACAATAAATCTTTTTTTTCTGTTAACTTATAGATCCTTAGAGATAAATACATCTTTCACTTCACGAAGAACGGAAACGTTAAACTCGATAGGCTAGCTATAAGTGTCCCGTATCAAGACAAGACTAATATCGGAAGGTGGAAGTCAGCAACCAAAGACCTAAGGTGTAGAGGAAACGTGTGGTTTATTCCTTACGAAACTATATGGTCTAAAGGAAACAAAGGCCGCGCCCATTATCCTTCCCACCCAAGCTCCCAGAGATGTGCATAAAGCTCCATGGACTAAGTAAGACTGAGCTCGTCCTAGACCCATTTATGGGCATAGGGAACACCGCCATAGCATGTATAAGGCTGGGAGTAGACTACATGAGATTCGAGATCGATAAGACTTATGTTAAGATCGCTGAAGAGAGAATTAGGAGGGAGCTAGAAGGACTAATGCTTCTAAAATAAAGTATATAAAAGAAGGATTTTCTTATAAGGGACTTTTCAACACTGCTTGACAACACGAAAAGTAGCAGAGTCTCTCCCATAAACTCCTTATGTCTGCGCCCGTAACTCGATCGGGAGTTCATTTATTCCCAAATTTTCTTCTCTTATGTGAAAAAGGCTATAAAAGCTATACCTAGCAAACCTAGGCCGCTAAGAAGGCTGATTAAGCGCTTCTTTCTGGTGGTCAACCTCTTTAAATTCCTTGTTGTGGTGAGAAGAACGTATATGCATAGGGTGATTACTAAGAGTGGGGAGATTATTATCAGGTTATATAATGTTAGGAGTAGGATTCCTGTGAGCAATGTTACTCTCTCAGAGATTAGACTTAATACTACAAAATAGGGGGCTGAGGAGCATGGAAGCAGGAGAAAACCGCTGATAAAGCCAGCGATGAAACTAATTTTTGGGTTCGAGACAAGCCTCAATAAAGTTGAAATTTTACTGGCTAAGGTTTGGGGGATAAGCTCGACTTTACCCCTGAAACTCCCATAAATTTGTAGGCCTCCTATCGCCAGTGCTAGGAGAGCAAAAATATATTTCCTTTGCGGAATATAGAACATTATGCCGTATCCACTCAACCCCACTAAAAAATAAGCTATGTAGACTGCGCCTATAAATGAGAGCCCGTTTTTAAGAACATGTCTCTTCCCAAGCCTATAGTAAATTAAAGTTAATAAGACTATGAAGGCTGTAAAGAAGCATGGGTTAACAGCGTCTATGGCGGCTCCAACAATTACTACACCGAGAAGCCACATCAACTCGATTTGTGGAAATGCTCCGCTCACATATGGTTCCCTGAAAGCCCTTTCAAGAGCCGCTATCTTACCTAAGTCATTGATGAAAGCCTTAATCTTCAGGTGCTTATCGTCGACGTAATATATAGGGACCCCCTCCCTCCTCTCCATAGTGATCTCGCTCCAGTCGTCTATGAGCGAGGGGCCGCTGAAGATGGCGATTAACTTATCATCTTTAAAGACTCCCATTAAGGGCATGAAAAGTATCTCGCCAGTTATATTCATGATTATGCGGAAACGGTTAATATTGACCTGGTTGTCGATGTCCCACAGTATATATTCCGCGTCTGGAAAGTATCTTCTCAATGAAATCCTAAGCTTAAGCTCCCTCTCTCTATATTCCTCACAGCTTTCGCAGGATATAATGTAAAACGCGAGTTTATCTTGATCGGTGCAGAGGCATGGTCTGACCGAAGAAAGCAATAATATTGAGAATAAAAGGATAGTCAGCAGTTTGCTCATGCTGATGGCGGCGCCCGTTAACGAATTTTCCCCCATCAGGGATGCTGCACCCAAGACTAACCTCACAAAAATTTTAACTTTCCACAAAATTATTTTTAACAGCTCTTATAAATCTTTCCTTTAATCTCATAATTTTTATCCCTTTTTAAGGCCTTCTCAGATAAAGGTAGAAGGCTGCCAAGCATGAAACTTAAGGCGTGTCCAGGAACATGGACTATTTTCCCATTCTGCATAAATGGTTGATAGAGAAAACTAATCATAGTGAGGAGGAAGAGCGTGAAAAACACCAATGAAAATGCCAATAGTGATGTCAAGGGTCCCTTCTTCATCATTGTTAAGGTTAGGCTTACAAAGCTGGATATCAAATAGATAGAGTAACCAAAAAGACAGTATGCCGATATTGAGAAGCCGCAAATAGTGAGGCTCCATTGAATGACGACGATTGTATAAATAGATATAAGAATGGGGGCCACGATTAGAATGACAAAACACATGAGTAGAAAGCGCTTTCTGCTACCTTCAAGTAGTATTGTTAGAAATGCACAAAGAAGATAAAAGATGATATTACCAAGCTAAATGATCCAGCTCAAAATGTATGTAGTTTGCAGTAAGCAATG
>JAWCEH010000061.1:0-13090 GCA_038859955.1 Bathyarchaeia archaeon
ATCCATGTTCCATAGGCCTTAGCTGACGCAGGTTTCTCAAGGTTCTTGGAAAACCGTGGAAATATAGTTTCATTCAGAAAACTTATTGGATCGCGTATGAGCTTCTCATAATCTTCAACCTTCATGAATTCCTCTTCTGTTGGAAATATAAACTGGAAATGATAGTCGGAAGGCAATTCGCGACCAGGCCATCTTCCATACTTATCTGCAAGTATGTCGTGCATAGGACCAGACCAGTTTCGCAAATAGGGCGCTATATCCGGGTGATCTTTAAAAAAGGCTAACACAAAATATATGCTTCCTTGTCTTGGTAGCCCTACATCTATGGAATCAGCGTCGAAATTTTTGGCAAATTTTAGCGCCGCTTTCATGTTCTTATTAAAATCATAACAGTATTCATGAAATGTTAAACCAGCATAACGGGCTACAAAGTGACTTGAAGATATGGATATAGGTACTCTATCCGGAGTTTTGCATAGGTAAGCCTTAACGAGCCTTTCAATGCGCTCTCTGTACAATTCCTCAAAGTCTTTCTTAATTACCATTTTCCTCACCTGCGGCTCGCAGAACTTTGGAACTTATGTTTATCTTTTCTCTCTTCTTATTTATCAATTTAATTAACGTCATTGGCAATTTTATAAATGTATTGATTCAAGAATTGAGGTTTAAAACTGATATTTCTGAGAGTATGTCTATTGCACTCTCTAATGTGCATATCAACATGGCACACTTGTTAAAAACTCACGCAATCTATAACCATAAACCTTTTTAATTTATAATCAAGTATAGAAAACGTGGTGAGAAAAATGCATCTGACAAGAGAAGAGGAAAGAATGCTGTCTGGAGAGGAGGGGGAAGGCACTAGAAAAGCTATGGAACTTCTAGTCACGCTTGGAGATACTTTTGACGCTGAGTGTATGGTTCCGATTAAAATGGCCTATTTGGTTAAAGGTCCGTCAGTGCTTCGCCCCGGGAGGTTGGAGCAATGGCTAAAAGATCTCGGAGATCAAGGTGCAAGGTTTCGATGTCCAACATATGCTGGGCAGAGCTTGCCTACAGCTCTTTTGAATGATGAGTTTCATAGGAAGATGGGCGCAATTGTGAGTCCAGGAGGCATTGCTGGACATCCGCGTAACGCTTTTGTGCTTCCCATGTTTGGACAAAACATTGTCGCAGACGGCACAGCTGTCGTTACATACATGAACACCTTTATCGGAGCTAGAGCGAACACCCTTGATCCCGCAGGAACCTATGCGTCTGCTATTTGTGGAAGAACGCCGAAATTCGGCTATCTTTTGCCAGAAAACAGACGTGGCAAAGTATTAGTAAATGTTACCGCAAAACTAGAAAATGAGACAGACTGGTCTGCACTTGGTTATTACGTTTCAAGGTACTTGGGTACTCGATATTGGGATGTGCCAGTCTTTCATGGAATAAATGTGGAAGCAGCTACGCATGATGAGTTCGTCACTTTCTGTTCGGCTTTACCCGCATATGGTGCTGTAGTTCACTGCCTCATTGTAGGGCTATCGCCGGAAGCAAGGACATTAGAGGAAGCTTTCGGAGGAGAAAAGCCTAAGGAAACGATTACTGTTGGACAAGACGAACTGAGATGGGTGTACGAATTGTTTTCTCCTACATCGAAAAAGCCAGACTTTATAATGATTGGCGGTTTCGGTGTAGATGCGCCGATAGAAACAGTGCATAAAATTGCCAACATGCTTAAAGGGAAGAAGGTTGCTCAAGACATTATTGTTGTGGTGGAGTTGAATCCCGTCGTCAGAGCTGCGGTAGAAGCCTCAGGACTAGCAGAAATTCTAAGAGCTGCCGGCGTCAAAATAGGATGGCAAGAAGTATTGAGAGAGCTAGCAGAGAAAAAAGGCCTCAAGCCAGAGGAATTTTCTTTCAGCGTTGTGAATGGAGCCAAACGGTTAGGGTTTAACACCTTAGTTTTCACTGACGCGAAAATGTGCCACTACATAGGGAATCAGGAAGTGGAAGCTATTCTATTGCCTCCGGAGAAGTGTGTAGAGGTTGCACTTAAGGGCTCTCTGGAGGTGTAATAAATGGGAAAAATCGTTTTGAAAGCACGAAAAGGCATTGGAGGAGTTGCTGAAGGCGAAGCACTAGTGTGTAAAGAGCCAATAAATTTTATGTCAGATGTAAACGTTTGGGAAAATCCAAAAGATGCTAAGTTTACAAACAAGATTGCAGTGCCCTCAGTCTATCATAAAAGCGTGGCCGGAAAAGTACTGATCTTCCCAACGGGCAAAGGCGGGATTTTCAGTTCAGACATAATAATGGATCTTCAAGCCGTGGGTTCTGCACCTGCAGCTTTCGTCATAGCGCACCCACATCCAGTGTGGCCTGTCATCTCATACCTCACGGGCATACCTCTTGTTGCCTGGTTAGACTGGCATCAACTTCAGGCAATTGAGACAGGCGATTGGGTCAAAGTAGACGCGAAAAACAGAATAATAGAAGTTGTGAAGAAAACCTAAACATACCATTTTCCCTTCCCTCTTTTTATATTCACTTTTGAGTCAATTAGCAAGTTTGCCTATTTTCCTTTTACGAAAATCATTTCTAAGCTTGAAACTTTCATGGTTCAAACCAGTTTTGTAGGTGGACATTGTCCGTCTTTTATCCCATGTGTAAAGCTAAGGCAGCTAAAAGGATTAAACCTAGACCATTAACAGAACTAATCAAGCCTTTCTTTCGATCAATATACTTTTTCAAATCTTTTGTTTTAAAGACTAATCTCTGAATACATATGGCAATTACTACTAGGGGAACCATACTTACAAAATTATAAAATAAAAGAAATAATGCTCCTTCAATAAACGCTATCCTATTAGAAATTATATCAACCACTATAAGATAAGAAGCGGCGGAGGAATACAATAAAAGAAAACCAGTACTGAGACCTGCAATGAAGCCCTTTTTTGTATCTGTAATATGCTCAAGTTCTGTTGAAATTCTACTAACAATAGTAAATGGAACAAGTTTGAGATGTCTCTTCTTATTCTCAATGATTCGCAGAACACCTAAAGCCCAAGCAAATACTGCGAAAGCGTATTTTATGAAAGGCACATAAGGGATGACCCTAAGCAGAACTATCCCCAACAAGAAATGGACTATAAAGAGTGCGCTCGTGTAAGCAAACCCAATTTTCCACACAAAAGCCTTTCCGACTTTATAGTATACTACGGTCATTAGTGCCACAAAAGCGCCAAAAACACACGGATCAAACATGTCTGTTATCACACTAATAATCATTACCCAAAGAAGCGAAACATAGCGTCGATTGTTAACATCGTCAAAATGCGATTTTGTAAAAAGCTCACTTAAGTTTGCTATTTTTTCTCTATCACCTATAACTGTTTTGACTTCTAATATATCATTGACGCCGACAACATACACAGGAACACCTTCCCCTTTTTTCACAATATTCCCCCAATCGTCTATGGAGATTGCCCCGCTGACTACGACAATCAAGTTCTCGTTTTCAAAAACTCCAATTACAGGTAAATAAAGTACTTCGTCAACTATATCCATAATCATACGTAAACGCTCAATATTCTCTTGGTTATTAAGATCGTAGAAAATTATTGTTCCATTTGGATAATACTTTTCCAAGGAGTTCTTTAATATCTCTGTTATCTCCACGTAATCTTCGCAAGTACTGCAAGAGATCACGTAAAACCGAAAATTTTCATTTGAGTAACCCCTAATACTGATTGATAAGAGTGTCAATAGAAGAAACATGGAAAAAATTGTAATCCAAAATCTATGTTTATTGCAATTTGCGCTTTCTTCATTCAATGCTAATTCTTTCGCCTCCATCAGCCTTCATGTAATTTTCTAATTTAGAGGTTATAGACATAAGTTTCGAACAATAAATCGCCCGACATGTACTTCTTATACTTTCTGCTTTAATTAGTTTTGCTTCTACAGATAAAAGAAATATTTCTAATGTTAAGTTCATTCTTTAAATCCCATTATGTGCCTAATGCTGCTCGAATGCACTTTTGAGAAAAACATCTCTGGGATAGATGCTTTTGGTGGTATAGTGTTAAACCCTCATGTTGGCGGGTTAAATCCTTATGCTGTAGAGACTTGCCTAAGATTTTGGGGGCAGGTGGTTTAGATGCCTTTTATTTTCCGATACCCGTCTAAAATGGCTAAAAGAGCATCAAAAACCACTTATGAAGCGTTCGCGAAGGCAACGGCACGGCTTGCGCCAAAAGGAATTTGTGTTTTAAACGAGCAGGATGAACTTTCACTTAAAGTGAGTGAGATACTTGGTTTAATTGCTGACGCTAATGCTATTTTGCTACTTCCCATCTGTCATCAGAAGAGTTGGAAATTTTAGTAAAAGAAGGTTGCGATTTAGTATTTTGTGTATAGTACAGCGCCTTGTTGTTGGAGGATTTTTTGTAGTTCTGACACCTCTTGTTCTAGCTCTCTAGGTGTTATGTTTTTCTTAGCGCAGATTGCCGCTGCGACACCGGCCGCTTGCCCGGTCGCCATGTTTTCAGGTAAGCAGTCTCTCTTAAAGTTTTCTGAAATCGATATGATTTTGCCAGCTAACAACAAGTTCTCAACTTTCTTTGGCACTAGACACCTGTAAGGAATATCATACGACCCCCATTCTTGACGCTAACCCTTTTTATGTTGGGGTCGATGTTCATTGATTCGGCTGGGTACCTGCAGGAGTGAAATGGGCCTTTGATAGCTGTACTCATTCCGCTTTTTGCTATGACATCTGGGAATTTTCTTGCTTCAGCTACGTCATCGCTTGTTAGCTGGTAGTCTCCAATGAAATGCCTTCCTTCTCGTCCCCTTACGTAAAAGGCAAGCCTTGTTAAATACGCGTTTTCGAAGCCTGGAAGATATTTTCTTGCAGCCTTTACAGCCATCGCCACTTGTCTTCTTGCCTCAATCTCAGCCCATGTCAGCTCTCTAACATTGGTGATGTCGCAGTCGGGAATCTGAGCTGAACGTTGGAACACAGGCTGTATCACACCGCCCTCCCGAGGTGTAAAGAAGAAACCCAAATCAACACCATGTGATGGCAGGTCGCCATTTCTCACCGCCTCTTCCGTAATTTCATAGAAATTAACAAATCCAAGTGTTCCCCTTTTGACCAAGTCCAATATACTCTCTGCCTTTTTTAATTCCTCTATCCTTGCTCTTCTTCGTTCTTCAAACTCGGGACGAACCTGTCCCCACACTCGAGTAGATGGAAACCGCACAAACTCTTCCGGGTTCTCTTTAAAATATTTTGTAACTTTGTCCCAGTCTACGCCGTCCATGTGAAAGGTTATTGATGGCGGATCAATCTCCTCCTTCTTCCTATCAATTTTAGTATATGGCACGCCTGCTCTTGCAGCTATGTCTCCTTCACCTGTGCACTCAACAACCACATCGCCTAGGACAACCATCCTGCCAGCAGCACAAGAGGCCTACACCTTCCATCCAAAATCACTCCAACCACTCCCCCCTCTATTTGAACATTTAAAACCTTGCCCTTTCCAGATCCTACATCGCACTTCTTGTTCGGACTAATCGATACCTCACAATATGCACCTTCTTTGAGTGGGATTAGCTTCATCTCGTTAAATACACTTTTTCTGTTAATGTTGTGCCATCAGTCATCTTGAATTCTATTCTAAACGCCACCTCCCCCTCCTTTAATCTTGCTGTTTCTTCGACTTTTGGAGCAATGCATGTGCCAAGCTTGACCAAGCAATCCTCTTCAAAGATTTCAATCGCAGCCTTTTCATGCACTGTTGAGAGAACTCCTAAATGAGGCATCATGAAAACGCTGTCCTGAATTAACCTCGTTACACCTTCGGGTTGAAATGCATCTATTAAAACTAATGCAGACTGAGCTCTTCTCGGAGCGTGTGATAGCAACCCCCCTGTTCCTCCGATTACGCTGACTCTCATAAGGTTTATGTAAGTTTCTTCTCCCGTTTTTGTTTCAAAGATTTCTCCTATTGTACGTTCCCTTTTAATGCCGCGTAGTCCCCTAGCCATCAACTTGTGCTGTTTAAATGCGTGTAGTATAGCTTCTCTTGCAACCGCATGCTCAATTATTAACTCCTCTAAAGTTTGAGGAATAGTCGTTGGTCGAATCATTTTATTGCGCAGTCGATTCTTCAGATCACTGATATCTATATCAAAGGTATCCAACGCATCACATTTTCTATACCTGCTGTTTTAACGACATTACAAATACTATAGCTCATACCAAAGTTTGCGCTAACTGTTCTTACAAATCTTCCATCAAAAATTGAATACACGTTTGTAGTCGCCCCTCCTAAACCTACACCGATAATATTTACATCCCATGTTTCTGCTAGCTTTCTGAACATCATCCCTTCGCCGTATGGCGTGGGCATTATAGGAACATCAGTCCATTTCACGAGCTTATCATAGCCAGGCGCATGAGACATAACATGCTTCATAAAACATTCATGAATAGCATCTCTGGCTCCATCGACGTTTTCAATTTCAAGTACGGGGCGAATATTATCTACGATCACTACGCTGTACTTCTTATCAAGTGTTTGTCTGAGGTAATCTCTGACATTAATATTGCCAGCATAGACTATCGGTAGTTCATAATTTTCGCCGAACCTAGCTTTTGGTTCTGCAACATTTATTAAGTCTATGGTTTCGGCCACATGCTTAACTTGCCCGCCATCAGTCCCTCAAGCCATCAAGATCATATCTGGTCTTAACCGACGAATCAGCTGAATTTTCTCATGTGCCTTCCGTCCATCGTCAGCGGAAAGAACATCCATGACTATTGCCCCTGCTCCTAATGCGGCGCGTTCAGCACTTTCTGCTGTCATCGTCTTAATGACGCCGGTAACCAACATTTGGAGTCCCCCTCCAGCGCTACTTGTAGTTACGTAAAGGTCTACTCCTGTATTACTTCTGCACGGAGCAATAATCCCATTTTTCAGATAAAATCTTGTGACCAGTAAGTTCCTCAACTTCTCTTATAGCGTTTCTTACACCTAATGTCACATCTTCGTATGGAGCCTCTACAGTTGTAGGGGCCTCGCCACTACATACATATCTGTACTCACCCTTGATCTTTTTGAAGAATCTAGCCTTCGTCGTAGTGCTCCCAACATCGCGCGCGTCCCTTGATTGTTTAATTACTTGCATACATGACAGAGTAGTCTAGATAGTGACTCGAAAAATTAAAACATTTCTGTAGACTGGTTTTGGCATAAATGATAAGGTTTATTTAGTTGACTAGCGTGCGCTTGAAAGGTGCTGGGCGTAACCCCTACGACTCTAGGTCCTTGACGATGTTGACAGTTTGGCAGGCGCGCTAGGGTGTTGCTAAATTTTTGGTTTTGACATCTTCTTGTTTATTGGTGATGTTTGGAGGTGGTTGATAGTTTAAGGGATGTTCTTGCATGTTTGGATGATTTGGAGGATGTTGTCTGGGAGCCTTATCGCCATGAAGGTGCTGGTAGGCCGCCTAGAAACCCTGTTGGCATTTTGAAGGCTTTGATTGTTAAACGCGTCAGGAACATTCCAAGCGATAGAGAATTGTATAGACGTTTATGGAGCGATCCTGAGCTTAAGGAGTTATGCGACATTGAAGAGTTTGAGAAGCCCTATCATCTTTCTCAGCTGTCGCGTTTCAGACAGCGCATAGGTCCTGAAAGGCTTGAGAGAATAATGAATAGTGTTGTCCATAAGCTCAGGGTCGCCGAAGCTGTTAAAGGAGAGATAATTGCCTGTGATGCCACATTCATAAAAGCCTATAGCAAGCGGGATCCAAAAGATGACTCGAAGGGATGATCCAGAGGCTAGGGTTGGTAGAGCCGGTAAAACCTACAGGCTTGGCTATAAGCTTCATTTAGCCGTTGATGCTTATTCTGAGCTTCCATTAGCCGTTATAGTTGCTCCTGCAAACGAAAACGAGAAGAAACATGCTCCAAAACTCTTAGAGAAAGCGGTTAAGGCGTCAAATGGCGAAATGAAAGTTTTAGTGGCTGATTCCCAGTATTCAAGCATAAGGCTCAGAAAGAACATTTCCAACAATGGAATAGAACCCGTAATACCTTATCCTTCAAATCAGAAGCCTGTTGAAGCTGAGTTTCTACGCGTTGACAAACGCTTCAAAACCCATGGACCTGAAAGGCTGAAAAAGCTTTACGCCTACAAGGCTTCAGCTGAAAGAACCATTTCAAGGCTAAAGCAGCATTTAAGCCTAGAAAACCACAAGGTCAGAGGCTTAAGAAACATCCTAACACACGCTTTACTATGCATCTTAGCCATGCTGCTTACAGCTTTAGCAGCCATAAAACATGGAAAACCAGACAAAATAAGAGCAATAGCAACCCTGACATAAAATAAACAAGAAAACAACAATTTAGCAACACCCTAGCGCGTCAGAATAGGCTGGCAAGAAGTTGTGAAGAAAACATAAACATAGCATTTCCTCTTTCTCGTTTTTGGTTTCATCCTTTTAGGCGCATGTTTATAAGTCAAGAATCTTCATTAGCCTTTAACGTTACATTAGTTAGTGCGCGCTGTTTTTCTTAATGAAATTTGTTACTGCAATTTCTAAGGTGCGTTATTTTCTTTAATTTCCTCATATTGCCCTTATGGTGTTCGCGCGCTTCTGAGCGAAACGGTTAAAAATGTTTCGGACGTTAGGGTGTTAAGGTGAAATTATTGATTTCGCAAAGAGAGGATTTAGACATGCTGAAAGGAGCGATAGACATGCATGTACATGCAGCTCCAGACTTACATTCTAGATTGCTTGACGAGATGGAAGTATGTGTGGAAGCCCGAAAGTACGGTATGCGCGCTGTTGTTTTCAAGTCCCATTATGTGCCTAATGCTGCTCGAATGCTTTTTTTGAGGAAAAACATCCAAGGAATAGACGCATTCGGTGGAATAGTATTAAACCCTCATGTAGGCGGGTTGAATCCCTATGCTGTGGAGGCTTGCCTAAGATTTGGAGGTAAAGTGGTTTGGATGCCCTCGCTGTTTTCCGCTGCACATCAAAAATGGCTGAAGGAGCATCAAGCAACCACTTATGGTGCTTTCGCTAAAGAAACAGCGCGGCTTCCGCCCAAGGGAGTTTACATATTGAATGAACACGGTGAACTTTTGCCCGAAGTAGTTGATATACTGGGTTTAATTGCCGACGCCAATGCCATTCTTGCAACTTCTCATCTATCAGTGGAAGAGTCAGAAATCCTAGTAAAAGAAGCGAAGAATTATGGTGTGAAAAAAATTTTGATAACGCATCCTTATATGTCCGTTCCTAACATGCCTAGAAATGTTCAACTTAAATTGGCTGGGCAGGGAGCCTACCTTGAACACTGCTTTAGTACGCTTACGCCCATGTGGTTTAATGTAACTATTGACGAAGTTGTTGAGTGTATAAGAGAAGCCGGACCAGAAAAATGCATCATATCCACTGATTTGGGCCAGACTCATAACCCGCCGCCAGTGGAAGGGTTAAGAGTATACATTTGCTCTTTGCTTGAAAGAGGGCTGACTGCAAGCGATATAGAGATTATGGTTAAGAAAAACCCGGAGAAACTTCTATATCAATAGCGCTCAACCTTAATAGACGTTTAGAAAGGAACGCCGTAAAACTCTTTGAAGAATATTTCGCTGAACGCTTTTCTCGGTCTTGGAGGCGGGCTTTCATCTGGAACACCTATGGGCAGCAGAGAGATAACTGTAAGGTTTTCTGGAATTTTCAAAATCTTCTTAACACTTTCCTCATTAAAGGCTCCAATCCAACAAGTTCCATACCCAAGGGCTGTTGCAGCTAAGATCATATGCTCCACTGCTATCATTGGGTCTTGCAGATGAGGCATCCTTGATGAAGGAAGCTTGTAAGGCAGCATTTCTGGGGTGGCGCCTGAAACGCCTAGGGCTACGATCACGACCCCCGCATCTGCAATAAATTTTTGACTGTTTGCAGCTATTGTCAGTGCTCTTTTTGTTTCCAATTCCTTAACAACAATGAAATACCAAGGCTGACGATTGCCACCGGAGGGGGCCAAACGGCCAGCTTCTAAAATCTTTCTCAAGTCTTCTTCATCAACTGATTCAGGCCGAAATTTTCGGATACTCCTACGCCTCTCAATGGCTTCAAATACATCCATACCCTTCACACTCAACAAATAAGAATTTAAACTAAATAAAATTTGAGCAGGCGCTAAAGAAACTAATTATTTTTATGAGGGGTCGGCGTTTCAAGTTCAACCAGAATTTAATCAGCTGAGAACCCATTATGAGAGAATCCCTTAAAAGGCGCACTTTTGTTTCTTTACCACTTTTCCATTCGAATCAAACGATTCAAACGTATGGTTGTACGAACTTGTACAAACGTATGCTGATCGCAACTTACAGGGAACTCATCAACTGAAGGTAATTCTCGGAACGTTAACGAACTTTGGAAAAAGGATTTTTGTGCAATAACATTTTACATACTTCGGACAACGGCATACCTCAGAAAAGAAACCCTTGGAATAGTAAAGGGGGAAAGCGCAACGATCATATGAACCAACCGTCGATTCGACATTACCAATTCTCCACTACACATCGACGAAAACATCTCCTTACAAAAAGCCGAAAAAAGCGTAAAACAGAAAAATAACCAATTTTACCCACTTTCACGTTCCGAAAATACCTATAAGGGCTTGAAACATATAAAAACAAGTTGTAGTTGTAGAAACAGAAGCGTGTTCCGAAAATACCTATAAGGGCTTGAAACGTGGATGCTATGGTTGAGGCGCGGGCTAGGCTTTCGAGGTTCCGAAAATACCTATAAGGGCTTGAAACATAAACTTCAAGTTTATCTTTTGAAACGCTGAAGCTTCGTTCCGAAAATACCTATAAGGGCTTGAAACAAAACGAAAAAGAGGGAGAAAACACCTAGTAAACATTGTTCCGAAAATACCTATAAGGGCTTGAAACAGGTATAGGGCGCAAATAAATCCGTAGAGCAGTAAGGTTCCGAGAATACCTATAAGGGCTTGAAACGCCTGTTCTCTAAGTGTGGCTATTGGAACTTTATCCAGGTTCCGAGAATACCTATAAGGGCTTGAAACCTTCCTAACCCTGCAAACTCAAGAAGGTAAACTAATGTTCCGAGAATACCTATAAGGGCTTGAAACGTGTTAATAACGCCGTTAATCGCCACAACTGAAACGTTCCGAGAATTACCTTCAGTTGATGAGTTCCCTGTAAGTTGCGATCAGCATCTACACACTTCTGTTAGTTGCAGCTAAACGTTGTTTTGTTTTATGGTGGTGTTAGCCATGGTTCCGCTTGTTCGCGGTATGTTTGTCTCCAGCTCTCCCTGCTTTTGTTTATGTAGGCGCTTAGCTGTTCGGGAAGTTTATGTCCCATCCAGAACTCTATGTATAGCGGATCCACTTTGTGGTCGCTTAGGAATGTGCGGAAGGCCGCTCTTAACGAGTGGGGGCTGTATGGGTTTCTACCTTTAAACGCACCTGCGAATTTCTGGGCCGTCTTGCGAAAATAGGCGTGCACATTTCTAGCAGACACATTATAGATTGGCGATGCATCCTCAAGCCGAAGGCCCGACAAATGTTCTTTAAGAAGCTTGACAGCCCAGCCGCCGAGAAACGTCACAAACCGAACGCCCGTCTTTTTCCTAGCTAAGTCGAGGCATAGTGGCGTAAATCCTTTTTCAAGCTCCTCTTTGATGTCACCGTATGTAAGAGCCAGCAGGTCAGATAGGCTTAGGCCACTTTGAAGGATGGAGGCTGCAATGCTCCTATAAATTGGTTTATCCATGGCGGCTATGAACTCGCCTATCTCCGCTAAAGTCCAAGGATGCTTTTTACTTACCGGTTGAGCTGATGGAAGATTCACGTAACGCAGGCTCATGGGTACATCATAGTATTTGGCTAGGCTTTGGACAGCCCCGACATAAACTCTTATGGTTTTTGGCGCATAGCCTCGATCACTAAGCCAAACCACAAAATCATTCAAAACCTGAGCGGCTATGCGCCTCCTTTCACGCCTAGGCAAAAGCCTATCCCGCTCAACTAGATCCAAGAAGTCCCGTAAGGAACCTCGACCATTATAAAACTCCTCAAAAAGCTTCAACCCTCGACCATAAACATTACGAGAGCTAGCCTTCAAAACCGAAAGGAAACCTTTCAAATCTGCGTCATGCAAGCACACCTAAACACAGCACCCAAAAATCATCCAAATCCAAAAATTAAAATCGCTGCAATCAAAACAGCTCTAATAGCTGAGGTAATTTAGGCACGTTTCACTTTTGACCTAAAGTGGGAGTAAGGTGGCATTGGCAGGTCCTCTGTTGTTCCCTCTCCCCTTAAGGCGCTTCTTCGACTTAACCCTAGCCGAAGCCACCACAGCATCCCGGAAGACCTGCGTTCCCTTCCTTTTACTCATCCTCACTTCGATTACAGGGCACCTTTCGCTCCTACACTCATGCCTGCTGTTTTTCAACTTGACAAGCTTGGAACCGCAGTCAGGGCACTTCACTATCTCCACCCAAAAACACGGTGCGCGTGGGTTTTTAAAAGGGCGTTTCAGATCCTGACTAGGATCTCGCCCACATATGGCTTGAGGGTGTTTGCGAAGGAACCTATAACCTCAGCTGGGTATGGTCTTAGATGCTTGAACCGTTCTTCGTAAGCTTTTTCGGCAACGAACTGTTGTAGCACGAGCCTCCTCGCTCCTCTGCACAGTTCGCCAATTTCCTCAATATCCTTAGACGTTACAACTTCAGGAACGACTGTTGTCCTGAACTCATAGTCGACTTTGCCCTTTTTCAGAAGCTCTATGGATTTAAGAAGGGGAGAGAAATCGTCAGCTCCCAGCAGACGGTATTTTCCAGTCGAGGTTTTAACGTCCAGCGCCACGTAGTCCAAATGAGGCAGACACTCTTCAAGGATTTCTGGCCTGAAGCCGTTGGTGTCTAGCTTTACGGCGAAGCCTTCAGCCTTAACCCTCCTTAGAAAAGATGGGAGGTCGCTATTAATTGTGGGCTCGCCGCCCGTGATGACGACGGCGTCAACGTACT
>JAWCEH010000062.1:0-13019 GCA_038859955.1 Bathyarchaeia archaeon
TTGGAGATATAAAAATGGACGAAGCTATGGAGAAATTGGAGGCTGAAATTGAAACGTGCGAAAGCATATTAAGAAGTGGGCGTTGCGAGGTTGCAAAAATTGTTTCGCAGAAAGCTGGCAGGTTGGCATTAGTCACGGGGATTATCGGTGCGCCTTTTGGTGAAGTGACTTGCAGATTGGGTCTAATCGAAACCATGCTATGTCTTTTCAAACGTCCAGACTTATTGAAGAAGCTTTCAGAATTAGTTTTGAGGAGGTATATTGAGGAGGCAAAAGCGTTAATTGAAGCAGGAGTTGAGGCATTTTGGATTGAAGAAGTTTTTGCAGGCACAGATACTATTTCTCCAAGAAACTTTGAGGATATAGCGTTGCCCTACGAAAAAAGGCTTATCAATGAACTTAATACCTTAGGCGCATATACAATTTTATATTTTTGTGGTAACCCTATGCCAATCATAGAAAAAATTGCCTCCGTGAATGCTCATGCATTTGCATTTGAAGAGGATAAGAAAGGTTTCAGAATTAATATATCTCAAATCAGGAATCTTTTAAAGGGCAGGGCTTGTCTTTTCGGAAATTTTGATGCAATAAACACGCTCAGGAAAAATCCGCGAGAAGTGGAGGAAAGTGCAAAGGAGATGATTTTAAAACTTGCTCCTGAAGGAGGTTTTGTTCTTGGGACAGGTTCACCCGTGTTAAAGGATGTCCCACCTGAAAATGTGGATGCCTTAATTATAGCTGCGAGAAATATGTCAAGAGAATTATTTGTTTGTAGGAAATAGTAGATAATCTTTAAAGATTTAAAAACTAATTTTAATAATGTATTTAATAATGTGTAATGAAGGGATATGATTTATGAGTAGTGATGGCTTACTTAATATGGAGCTTTCCGGTTCTCCCTATGAAAGAGGTTATAAATATGGCGTTGCGTGTAAAGATCGAATAGCAAGTTTGCTTGAGGTGGATTTTTACAAAGAGTTCGATGGAAAGTTACCTAAAGAACAGATGATTAAGCATGCAAGAAAATATATCCCTTTTATAGAGGATTACTCGCCAGAAATAACTGAAGAACTCAAAGGTATAGCCGACGGTTCTGAGCGGTTGTTTGAGGAAATAATAATGATAAACGCGCTTGAAGAAAAGGAGAGTTTCGAAAAAAGAGAATGCACCGCATTTGCTGTAACAAGTAAATCTACGATAAATGGCGAAACTTATTATGGACAGAATTGGGATGGCTTAGCATCGGAATGGTTAGAGGGAAAAATAAGCCTATTATTTAAAGTTAGACGCAAAAATGGGCCCGATATCCTAAATTATACGAACCCTGGAATTCTCAGCTGCGCTGGCATAAACTCTTATGGTCTTGGGATAAGCTGGACTTCCGTTCCAAGACTAGAGTTAAAACCTGGAGTTCCCACGTATATCATTGTAGCTGAAGTTTTGAGGCAGAAAACTATCGGGGATGCTTTAGATGCTGTTCTAAAAGCTGATAGGGCAGGGTGCTTTCATTTTATCATTGCAGATGAAACCGAAATTTATAGTATTGAGGCTACTCCAAAAGATGTCGATATTGATTATAGCGACACATTTGTGGTGCATACCAACCATTACATTTCAGAGAAATTTTATGCGAAACAGAATATTGCTCAATTAAAGGCTGACACTTTTGTGCGTTATAATAGGATGAAGAGGTTGATAAAAGAAAATTTCGGTAAAATAACCCTAAGAACATGTATGGACTTATTAAGGGATCACGTGAACTATCCATCATCTATCTGTAAGCATCCCGATGAAAGAGCTAATGAAAAGTTTAGAGGATTAACCCTTGACTCTTGGGTTATTGTCCCAACTTTAAAAGAGTTCTGGTTAGCCCATGGATCACCGTGCAGAAATGAATACATAAAGTATACTTTTTAAGTTTTAAGCCAATTTAGAAGACGCTTTAGGATATAAACTATAATTAGACATATAACAAGCTGTGCAATAATTAATGTCATGTTAACTGTTTGAGTATTTAAAAAATTTATAAGGCTTTGAAGGAGAAAAAATATGGAGAAAATCAATATATATATTAGCAGCGGAATTAAAAGTATAAAAAAATTACGAGAATGATGGCAGGGACATCCTTTGATGACATTTATTTCTCTTAAGGCTATTTTTGTCCGCGCTTTATTATAAAGTATCCTAACAGAAACCCGATTATAAAAGTGCAGAGGGCAACGGCGATGAACTCTGTTATATAAGCAGATGGTGGCGTTGATGGCATGGGATAATGGTAGCCTGCTTCCTCGAGATAATTCCTCGCTAATTCGATATTATACACGTACAAAGGTGCGTTCTGATTGTAGCCGAACCAATAAGGTGGAACAGGAGAATTTGCTTGTCTCGCATAGCCTTTGAGTAAATCATTAATTATATGCTCATACGGAATAGCATAGCATAGTGCTTTCCTTACGTAAGGATTAGCAAGCACCGTATGATTATTATTGAAAGCTAAAAATGTTACAGCAGGCACGATCCCTCCTCTTACAGCAATATCTTCTCGTCCCGCAAGAGTTGGAATTTCATTTATTAATTCTTGACATTGGCTTGGATGTAGCGCATCAACCTCGTGGTTTTTTAGGGCTTGAAGAGCCGTTATTGGATCAGCTATATTTACGAGTATTATTTTGTCAACAAAAGGTCGTCCTCTCCTATAATTGTCAAATGCTTCAAGCTCCATGTATTGTCCCTTTACCCATCTAACAAATTTATAGGGACCTGTTCCAGGAGCGGGAGCCACAGTGTTAGTTTCGTGTGTGCGAAGTTCTGAGTGCGGCACGTTTCCAAGTACATGGAAAGGTAAGATTGATAACCCTCCAGATGATAACATTGATATAAGGTGAGGGGCGACTTTCTTTAATTTTAATACCACTGTATATTCGTCCATCATATGTACCGAGTCGACATATTCCGAAAAATCGCCAAAGTTTGTAGCTCCGGTATCAGGATCAAGAATAGCCTCATATGTGAAAACAACATCTCTAGCCGTAAAAGGAACACCGTCATGCCATGTTACATTACGCAGTAAATGAAATGTAACTGATAAACCATCAGCAGAAAACTCATATGATTCAACAAGTTCAGGCACGTGCTCATATACGGGCGGGTCAAGTGAAATTTGTTTTATCCTGAACAGCGGACTAAACATAGGTTCTAAGTGTGCATATCCTCCGTCCATAAACCATGGATTCAACATACCCGGATCCTCTCCAACCGAATACTTAATTACTACATAATCTTCTGAAGTTTTTCCCTCCACATACCACTGCCAAGCATTGCTTGTCCAAATACAAGGATCAATCTTTTGCAATTTTGAATCGGACAATTGAGGTATAACGGGCCAGTAAAGCAATCCTACGGGCGGATTTTCTTGGAAGCGATTTTGCCATAAACGTAACCACTCTATACGCTCTGTTTCATTATATGTCGAAAGCGAATTAATCAGATATGAATCAGCAAGACTATCGGCCCATCTCATAAAATTCCATCCCGATGGAGGCCAACCCCCAGCCGTCCAGCATCCTATGAACCACATGTAGTCCGTTGGCCACCACCACCAAGTACTGAACACAAGGTCCCATCCTCCATCCTCGTATGACGATGCGGTCTCTCTGTAAATTAGATCCGTAAGAGCACCAGACTCCATAGAAACTATTTCCAATCGGATACCAACCTTGGCAAACTCCTCCCTAAGGGCAGACGCCATTTCAAACTGCAAAGAGCTTGCCGCATCGATTAAAATGTGAAGTGTTAATATTGGTTGTCCTTCAACTGCTGTGCACACTGAAGGAAATAACATCAAGGTCAATAACGATATTATTATTAAAGCAATGTTTGTTATTTTTTCCATGCGTTTCTTCATTATAATTTCCCCATTTACTTAAAATGAACTTATTTAAATATTTTGCGTTACATTTCAAATTCTTACTCTTACATCAAAGGCGTCTCGTAAACCATCGCCGAGAAGGTTCAGTCCAATTGTTGTTATGAAAATCATTAGTCCTGGAAAGGTGGCAACCCACCAAGCGTTTGTTAAAACATTTTTTCCTCTTGCTACAAGGTTGCCCCAAGATATTGCTGTAGGATCCCCAAGACCTAAAAAACTTAAAGTTGCCTCATACATTATATAAAACGGTGCATCCAATGTTGCGACAACTATTATTGGGGATATCGCGTTTGGGAGTATATGACGAACGATTATACGCCAGTTCCCTATACCCAAAGATCTTGCAGCTTCGACAAATGTGGCCTCTTTTAAGGATAAAAACTCGCTTCTGACAATTCTTGCCATCCAAGGCCACCCGAGAAGACCCATAATTAACGTTATAAGCACGATGGATCTCATTTTGAGCATGCTAACAGCGGTCAATAAAAGAAGAATTGTGGGCAAAGTCATAATAATGTCTGTGAACCTCATGAGAACCTCATCTATAGCTCCTCCAAAATACCCTGCGATGCCACCTATTAGAACACCTATTGCAACCTCAATTAAAATAGCTCCGCAAGCTACAAGAAGCGATGTTCTAGCTCCCCAGATAATATAGCTTAGGATGTCCCGACCGCCAGGATCTGTTCCTAATGGAAAATCCAAAGAAGGGGGTTGAAGCTCTTTTCCGTAATTTGGCTTTGCAGGATCATGAGGGGCAATTAGGGGAGCAAAAATGGCTATTCCGACGATGATTATAGTTATAAACCCGCCACCTACAGAAGCTTTATTTTTTTTAAATCTTTTCCAAACGGCACTTAACATACTTGCCTTTATTTTTTTTGTTGCCGCCAAATCCTTAACTTCAATTTGCAGGCTTCTTCACCTCCGTGTTAATCTAGTACTTTATTCTCGGATCAATCAGCGCTATTACAATATCAGTGATAAGGTTAGCTATTAATACACATAGTACTATCATCATGTTTATGCCTATAATTGACGGATAATCCCTTGTTAATACAGATTTGTAGGCAAACTCTCCTAAACCCGGCCAAGCAAAAATGCTTTCTATAACTACTGCACCTCCAAGAACAAAACCTAGGGACATCCCAAAAGAGGTAACAACTGGGAGCATAGCATTTCTTAACGCATGCTTATATACAACGATCCTTTCCTTCAAACCTTTTGCTCTAGCAGTCTTTATGTAATCCATTCCCAAAACATCAAGCATAGCTGATCTAACAAGCCTAAAATACCAAGCCGCGCTTCCGAGAGAAAGCACCATAAGTGGTAAAAAGAGATGCCATAAATGGTCAGTTAAACCCGTCCAAAAATTAAGTTCAACTCCTAACGTTTGAGCACCACACACTGGAAACCATTGAAGCTCTAAAGCGAAAATCATTATAAAAAGTAAAGCCATCCAAAAACTTGGCATAGAGTAGCCAAAAAGAGCGCTCAGTGATAGAAGGGTATCAATCCAAGAATTTTTTCTTACGGCCGCAACCACCCCAAGCACAATTCCTATTAACAAAGAAAGAATATTCGATAAAAGAACGAGTTCTATGGTTAACCAAAGTCTAGCATAAATCTGATCCATCACAGGTTGGTTATTAACATATGAGTAGCCTAAATCTCCCTTAAAGAAATTTAGTAACCAGATAAAATACTGTACATAAAGGGGTTTATCAAGTCCTAATCTTTCCCTTAATAGCTCAATGATCTTAGGATTTGTTGGACGTGTACCACGAAACATAATTTCGATGGGATCTCCAGGAGCAATATGCATTAGAGAAAAAATAATTACGCTTGAAACCAAAAATGTTGGAATACAAATCAACAGTCTTTTTATAATGTAATTTCTTAACTCCATCATTTTTTATTGTGTCGCCTTTTTTTAAAAAGGTTTTCGGAATACTTTTACTTAGTTCGAACACTCCTAATTAGAATTCAATAATTAAGAAAAATATTTTTAGACTTCCGTGTAATATTAAAGACGGATGTCTAAACAAAATGATCATTTGCTTGACATACAAGGCTTAAAAACTTATTACTTTACAGACGAGGGTATCATTAAAGCGGTCGATGATATCAACTTGCGAATAAACCGATCTGAATCTGTGGGCCTAGTCGGCGAATCAGGGTGTGGAAAAAGCACCTTAGCATTGTCAATTTTAAGAATGATTTCTTACCCTGGAAAAATCGTTTCCGGTAAAATATTCTTCGAAAATATGGATTTATTAAAGCTTAATGAAAAAGAAATGCGAAAGATTCGAGGCGGAAAAATTGCTATCATTTTTCAAGATCCACGTTCATCGTTAAATCCTTTATTTAACATAGGTAGCCAGATCGCAGAGGCAATACAACTGCATCAATTGGTAAAAAACAAATATGAACTCAAGTGTAAAGTTATAAATATGTTAGAAAAAGTTAACATCACTAACCCGGAAAAACGGTATCTAAATTATCCTCACGAGCTCAGCGGTGGGATGTGTCAACGAGTAATGATCGCCATGGCTTTATCTTGCAACCCCGACTTACTAATCGCAGATGAACCGACAACAGCCTTGGATGTAACAATTCAAGCGCAGATTCTAGACTTAATGAAAAAAATGCAAGAGGAGTTTAAATCTTCCATTCTCTTAATAACGCACAATATTGGGGTAGTTGCTGAAATGTGCGACAAGGTTGCCATAATGTATTGTGGTAAAATCGTTGAGTACGGAGACACTATAACTTTATTTAAAGAGCCAAAACACCCTTACACACGTGCACTCCTGGAATCCGTACCGAGAATAGATATCAAAAAAGAATTAAAGGCGATACCGGGCTCTGTTCCCTCCCTAGTAAATCCCCCGAAGGGGTGTCGTTTCCATCCAAGATGTAGCTATGCTTTAAAGATTTGTAGCAGAGAAGATCCGCCCATGGTTGAGATGAAGGACGGTCATATCGTGCTTTGCCATAGGACTAAAGAATTTTTATGATGTGAAAAGAATTTTAAATGTTTATTATTCTATAAAATTTCGGCGAGGTAAACGTGCAAAGCATAATGTTCCGTGTTGAAAGGCTTAAAAAGTACTTTCCAGTTAGGAAAAGCTTCTTTCAAAGAGGCAGGGAATATGTACATGCGGTAGACAATGTTAGTTTTTACATTAAAACTGGAGAAACTCTTGGACTAGTCGGAGAAAGTGGATGTGGAAAAACGACGCTTGGAAGGTGCCTTCTGATGCTGATTAAGCCAACGTCTGGAATAATTAGGTATTTTGGAGAAGACATAAGCAGACTAAGCCGTGAAAAACTACACGATTTTCGAATTCAAACAGCTATGGTGTTTCAAGATCCGTATTCTTCTCTTAATCCCAGAATGATGATAGGAGACATCATTGGTGAACCTATGGAAGTTCACGGCCTAGCCAGGGGTTTTGAGAAGGAAAGGCAAGTTGAGGAATTGCTTTTAAAAGTTGAGCTCCCCCCTCTTTATATGTATAAGTATCCACACGAACTTAGCGGCGGTGAAAGGCAAAGAGTATGCATTGCCAGAGCTCTCGCCGTAAAACCAAAGTTTGTAGTTTTAGATGAGCCTGTTGCAGCACTTGACGTTTCTATACGTGTCGGAATCCTTAACCTTTTAAAGGCCTTGCAAAAAGAGTACAGTCTCACTTACCTATTCATTTCACATGACCTTAGTGTGATTAGATATATAAGCGATAGAATAATGGTGATGTATTTGGGCAAACTTGTGGAGATTGCTGAGACGGATGAACTTTTCTCTAATCCGTCTCATCCGTATACAGAGGCACTGATTTCAGCAGTCCCTATTCCAGATCCAACCATTCGAAAAAAAAGGATAATTCTTCATGGAACCGTTCCAACACCCATTAGTCCACCGTCTGGTTGTCGTTTTTGCACAAGATGCATTTATGCCACCGATAAGTGCCTTAAAATAGAACCTGAATTGGTTGAAGTTAAGAAGAAGCATTTTGTTGCATGCCATCTTTACGCTTAATTCTCACCCGTTTACTTTCAAAAATTAGGAAGTATTAAAGAGACGCTTACCTTACTTCTCAAATCCGAGCAAGATATACATTCCAAAAAACACACTTTAAAATTATGAATCATCGATGAAGTTCTAAAAGAATCGAAATTTGTTGTAAACCCGGATGGGAAGGTTTTAGAAATAAAAGGTAAATTTGAAATGCTTAGTTTAGGAGCTTCCAATTTAACGCCATGGAAGACGCCAAGAGAGTACACGGAGGAGGAACTGAATAAGAAGCTAGAATCCTTGGCATCTTCTATAAAGAATCCAGAATTAGCAATTTTCAACATTCACGTTCCCCCCTATCAGACGATACTAGACCTGGCGCCACAATTGGATAAGGAGCTTAAAGTGGTGACAAAAGGGGGAAAATTATTTTCGTTCACGTGGGAAGCAAGTCTGTAAGACATGCCATAGAGAGTTATCAGCCTCTCATAGGTCTTCATGGACACGTTCACGAGTCCAAAGGAGTCGACACCCTAAAAAAGACACTTTGCTTTAACCCTGGAAGCGAATATAGTGAAGGATTACTGAGAGGCGTGATCATCGACTTGGAAAACGGAAGGATTAAAGGCTACCTGTTCACTTATGGCTAAAACTCAACTAAGGGAATATGCAACTCCATGAAAATTAAGCTCTACGAGGACGTCGATGGCACAATTTACGAAGTTGAAGTTCCCTTATGCTCTAAAGTCGATGTCAAGCAAATATCTACAGAATTAGGCCTACCAAGCTATGTTGAGGTTGGAAATCTAACCGTGGACAGGACAATTGTGACCATATGGGCATCCCATAACGCAACACAACCGAAGATTCCAGAAAAACTAACTATGTTAAAAAAGCCAATAAACCTCCTCCTATTCGGAGGTATGGCGATAAAAATTCACTGCCCGTCAGCAAACAAGCCTAACGGGTCACTAAATAGGGACATCAAAGACGTGGACTTTGTAATACCTAAACACGATGGGCCCGTACTAATAAAGCTTATGTTAGAAATGAGCCACTTATTCGGCTCCCGCTACCTATACTTCGTAACAAGAGGCGAAAAATGGTTCAACCTCCTAAGGGGAGGAAAGCGCTACAGAGTCAGGGGCATCTCTGCCGTTACATATACTAATCCACAAGTGAACATTATTGACATCTTCTGCGACGAACTTCCATTCAGACACACCATCAAAATTAAAGACTGTTTTAAAAAAGCCAAAGAAAACCTTTATACAATCGGGCTAGAAAACCTTTTGCTGTCTAAATGTCAATTTATATCTAGTATGCCCAGAAGTCAGGAAATAGAGCTTAAAAAAGTTGGCCAAGACTTCAGAATTTTGCCCTACGAGTATCTTAAGGATAAGATTGCAGTCGGAATGGAATTGAAAGACATGAAAGACGTTGCAGCAATTCTGCTAGACCATGAAATAGGAGAGGGACCAGAACAAATCAACATTAACAATCTCAAAAAAATTTTGGGAGGCGATAAAAAATTCACACTAACATTCCAATTAAACCTCCAAAACCTCATCAATAAAATAGATGTCCTTAAGAATGAAGGGTTAACGAGTTATGAAGCAAACAAAATAGTAGAGATGGCTACTGAAATTTTAAATAAACTGCCAAAAATAAAAAAATGGGAAAAACCATGGTGGAATATAGACATCGAAACCCCACAAATTAGAGTATGATATATGCTTGGCCCTAACATCTTTAACTTAAAGGTGCACAAAATAATGGCGCAAAGGATTTCAGAACCGGAAAATGTAAAGGGGATTTGTTAAAAAGCGATGTACTCATGAAGTCTATGGAGTAAACTTGAACTTATGAAATTAAACAAGCCAACACAAGTCATGTATTGGAAATATTCTGTAAAATTTTATGGAGTGGAGAAAAGAGAATTTGTCAGTTAAAGGCAAGCGAATCCCCTTGGTGCTAATCTTATCTGGGGCCGCGCGCTTAAGACTTGATAGGTATTGGAGATTGTTAAAGGAGAAAGATTCGAGTTTGATATGATTGATAAATAACGGCAGCCGTTTTATTTACAGTACGTATATAAGCTCTGAAGGTGTTATAGAAAGCCAAAATTTATTCTCTAACCCCTTTAACTGACAAATTCTCTTTTCTCCACCTCCTTAATGAATAACTTCAATTGTTCCTCTATGTCAGGATCAAGTGGTTCAGGCTGATGCTCCATCAAAAGCTTTTTGGCTCTCTCACGGGCTATCTGCCTCAAGTCCTTTGAGCCGCTACTCTCCCAAGCATCCCTCACCTGTCTATTAAAAATCACTGGAAAATAATGTTCTTTCCTCACATGCTTTAAAGTGTGTCGATGCGCAAGGTAATAGCCTCCTGGCCCCACCTCTTTAATCACATCCACAGCCAATGTGTCATCGTTAACTTCGATCCCGCGTAGGGCACGTATAATTATCCCACACAGCTCATTGTCCATTACCGCCTGTTCATAGCTAGCTGTTAAAGTTGATTCTAGGGCGCCAGCAGCCACGTAAATGAAGTTTATTCCTGCCAATGCGGCCATGGTCAGCGTCAAAGCCTTCTCCATACCAGCTTGCACGTCGGGAACTTTAGATTCTGTGCCCCCACCTGTGCCTCTTGAGGGCAAACCATAATAACGGGCAAGCTGGGCCGATGCAACGTTGATAAGAGCAGCCTCAACCGAGCCGTAAGCCAGATGCCCAGTCTTCATGTCTGCAATCGTCGAAACAGTTCCATAGAGCACTGGTGCCCCAGGGTTCGCTAGCTCTGCTATAACTATTCCGCTTAAAACTTCTGCATTCTGCTGAACCAGAAGTCCCGCCAATGTAACTGGAGCCGATGTTCCAGCTTGGTCTTCAGGCGCTATTATGACAGGCTGTCTATACTTGGCATAAGTGATAAGGCCCTCAGTTAATTCTTTGGAGTGTTGCAATGGACTTACCGGATTGTGAAAGCCAAGTAGCATAGGCTTTTTTTTAAGCTCCTCTTCACCTCCAGCAATTATCGAAGCCATTTTAATTGTATCCATGGCGACTATTTGTCCATAAGTATAGCCGTCTATTGTCTTTGTTGTGTTTTTAAACCCAGCTAAAGTTTCATAAACGTGTGCTACCGGCTCAGGGATATCCCTCGCTTTAACGGTTATGGAAGCATGGTGTACATGTTCCAAAGCGTCCGCAAGTCTGAAAAAGCGTTCCAAATCCTCATACGTTGAAGCCCTACGCTCGCCAGTTTCTAAGTCTAAAACGAAAACAGAGGTTCCTTCCATGGAAAAGTAAACTCTATCTCCCCCGAGCCTTAGCTTATACTTCCAGTTTCGACCATATAAGTTAACGCAACCTGGGGCCCTTTTTACGGCCTCCTTCACCAAGTGCTCGGGAATTCTGGCTGTATTCCTCTTCTTGTCGACAACGGCGCCCGCGTCCTCAAGCAATTTAAGAGCGTTTGGGCTAAACACTTTGACACCGACACTATCAAGAACATCTAATGTAGCTAAATGAATTTCATACAACTCGTTACTGTTCAAAATCTCAAGTTTGTTACCTTTAAGTTCCATTTTCCACCCTCAATTTAATCACTAAGTTTAATTATTGAGTACGCCCACCAATTTCTTAGCAATTTTTACGGCTTCCATGGCATCCGCGCCGTGGCCATCTGCCCCTATTTCATCAGCCCACTTCTTTGACGTTGGCGCTCCACCAATAATTATTTTAACTTTTTCCCTTAACCCTTCACGTTTGAGGGCTTCTATGACGTCCACCATCTTAACCATGGTAGTAGTCATTAAGGCAGACATCCCTACTATGTCCGGCTTAACTTCCTTAACCTTCTCTATAAATTTTTCCGCTGAAACGTCAACACCTATGTCTATTACTTCAAAACCTGCCACCATAAGAAGAGTGCTTACGATATTTTTTCCAATGTCGTGTATGTCTCCTTCCACTGTGCCTATAAGAACTTTGCCCAATGTTTTCTTTTCCTTAGCACTTTTTAAAATTGCGGGTTCAAGTACTTTCAAAGCTTGTTTCATGGCTTCCGCGGCTATTACAAGCTCTGCTAAAAAGGCTTCTCCAGCGCCAAAACGCTCTCCGACAATCCTTACCCCCTTGGCCAAGCCTTCTTCAATAGCTTCTATAGGATCAATACCTTTTTGAAGGGCCTCTTTAGCAGCGTTAACAGCTGTTTCAGGATCATAAGTTAATACGGCGTTCATCAGCCTGTTTAAAACTTCGTCTTTCATAATTCACCCCAAACATTTATTTTTAGTTTGTAGTAATATTATAAAAATTTATCTTCTTATCCCGCTTTCACTCACACCCACATTCATTCACATCCACACCAAATACAAAGCTCCATGAAGTCGCAAACTAAACTTGGCTTGCCATGTTGAAGACCATGCAGAAAGCCCAAATAAGGCTCAAGCTTAGCCTTACAAAGCCATAAAAATTCTGCATTTTAATACTTAGTAGCCAAAATTGAAAACGTTGTTCAAACCATCATAAGCCTTAAACCCGAGACACCTCTCAAGTTGAAGCCACTCGTGGAATAGCCTAAAAACCTCTTTAAAGTAATGATGAGAAGTCTTACCCTTAATCTGGTTAAGCCTATACCTCAATACTTCAAGGCTTAAGCCCTAAAATTAAGTTCCAAGAATACCTATAAGGTCTTGAAACAACACGCAAAATACAGAGCCTTCGTAAACAGATACAATTCCGAGAATTACCTTCAGTTGATGAGCTCCCATAAGTTGTAATCAGCATCTTCTGTTAGTTGCAGTTATTGGATTCTTTTTATTTTTCCTGGTTCTGGCTGGTATATTTGGCCTTGTTGTGTTAGGCGCCATATGGCTGTTTCTACAGCCGCCTTTTCCAGGCCTTCTTCTTCGTAGGCTTGTTTGACTATTTCTTCTATTGAGATTGTTTGGTTTGGGAGGTTTTCCATAAGCCATTTCATGGCTTGGCTTAGGCCTTTCGTCTGTATTGTTTGGGGTTTCCAAAGCTCTTTTCTTGGAAGGGTAGCTACTTCTGACTGAAGTGT
>JAWCEH010000063.1:0-12672 GCA_038859955.1 Bathyarchaeia archaeon
AACCTCATCTGGTGATAAAAATGGTCCAACCCTCTCCTCAAGAAAATAAAAAATAAATTATTTAGACACTCTAGATGAGGGAGGGATTTGGACCCGTGGTGTAGGGGTGGTGGTGTAGTTCTGGGGCCCTACATACATGTCCACTTTTACTTTATTCTCCTAAATCTCCCTAACAGGTTGATGGAAGAAGCGCATGTATCTTCTAGAGAGATTTTTCCTTAAAACATTTAAGTGACTAAAGATAGTTTTGAATGTTTATGGAGACTTCTGTAAGATGGCTTCTGAAATTAAAGTTAGGAAGAGGAAAAGGACAAGCCGAGTTAGATTCAGCGCTGTCTCTATTCCGCTGCCCCTACTTGAGAAGATTGATGATCTCATCGAGAAGGTTGGCTACTGGCCTAGCCGCTCCGCTTTTGTCCGCGAGGCATGCATAGAAAAGATTGAGCGAGAACGAGCACGTAGGGTACAGAGATAGGCTCTGCACCCAAATGAGTATGAGAGTCAACCACTTAAACTTTTGATAAAGGTTAAGATGATTAATATGAGTATACGATAAAACTTAAGCCATTTAAATAAAAAACCTACATTTTTATAAAGTCAATACATTTATATACCTGAAAACTTTCAACAATAATGTATGGCCTCTATGAGAGGGTTCCCATCTTTACTTCTTAGAAAAATAGTTTTATATGCAGTGAACGTATTTCTGTCAATAAGTATAGTTTTCATGATCTTCAGACTGATGCCGGGAGACCCGCTTGGTGCCTTCCTAGTAAATATGGGACAACAATATTCATGGAGAATGGAGGGCGCCACCGAGTTAATAAAGGCATACAGAGAGGAGTTTGGTCTTGATGATGATTTATGGACGCAATATACTCGCTTCCTGAGAAACCTATTTCTAAAATTAGATTTTGGACCATCATTCTTGGAATTCCCGAAAAGGTCTCAAGAACTAATATTGAGGGCTTTACCTTATACTTTATCACTACTAGGATTTTCCGCCATCACATCATGGTTGATTGGTAACCTAATTGGTACCCTAATAGGATGGAAAAGAGATACAAAGGTCGATAGAATATTATTTTCAATAGCATTAGGTCTTTCTCAAATTCCATACTATTTTTTGGCAATATTTTTAGTTCTTTTCTTGGCGTATATAATTCCTTTGTTTCCTAGTAGTGGTGCCTGGGCAGCCACTGTAAAACCGGAGTTATCACTAACTTTCATAGCCAGTTATTTGAGACATGTTACCCTTCCATCTCTTTCCGTAATTATTGTCAGCTTATCTGGATGGCTAATATCAATGAGAGCTTTAACAATAACTGTTCTTGGTGAAGATTATCTTCTCTTCGCTCAAGCAAAAGGGTTAAGAAAAAGAAGACTTCTGCTAAGATACGTTATGAGGAACACTTTATTACCTCAAGTAACAGGATTAGCTATGGCGATTGGGTTCATTACAAGTGGATTTTTACTTGTGGAAACGGTCTTTCTTTATCCAGGAATGGGATCCTTGCTAGTGAGAGCTCTAAATTACATGGATTATAATACTGCTCTGGGATGCGTAACAATTACAATAATTACGGTTCTTACAGCAAATTTAATTATTGAACTTCTATATCCATTAGTAGACCCAAGAATAAGAACAGAGTAAAAAGAAAATGATAAATAAGGAGGCTTAATGCGGTGGTTGAAAGAAAACCTAAAAACTCATTGAGAAAGGCTATATCCTTAATGAGCCGGGTTCTAAAGCCTTTAACACTGAATTCAAAGGTGCTTTTCGGCTTCTCGGTAATTGTAGCTTTATGTGTTATTGCGGCCCTTGAGCCGATTATAAATTATTATAGGCTTGGACGAAGCCCTATGGAAACAGGTGTTTATCCAAGCCTGTTAAGAGAGTCATTTGAACATCCGTTAGGCACAGACAGGCTGGGAAGAGATATTTTCGGACTAGTGCTTGTTGGATTAAAATATACCCTACTCATAGGTTTTTATGCTGGTGCTTTAACGGCATTTGTCGCCATAATTATAGCGCTCTTCGCTGGTTATAAGGGAGGAATATATGACTCGATACTAACATTTATAACAAACGTGTTTCTAGTTATGCCGCTTTGGCCTATTCTTGTAAGTATTGCAGCACTTGCAAGGGTGAGTATGTCAATGATGTGTTTTGTTATAGCGGCTTTTAGCTGGCCTTGGCCTACCCGTACAATAAGGTCACAAATATTAAGTCTAAGAGAAAGAGAATATATATTACTCGCTAAAACGTCAAGTCTCTCCGATATCGAGATAATTTTCACGGAAATACTGCCAAATCTACTCCCCTATATAGGGGTAAGCGTGGCAAACGCTATTGTGGGAGCAATGCTTGCGGAAACCGGTGTTAGAGTTGTCGGTTTCGGTCCGACTGATATACCTACGTTAGGTCTCATCATATTTTGGACTATGCAATGGGGATTTATCGGTAGCGGCAGATATCTAGCGGTAACAGTACCAGTTCTGATATTGATACTAATATTCTCCTCCTTACAATTAATAAACGTTGGACTTGAAGAAGTATATAATCCAAGGCTTAAGAAAATAACTGGGCTATAAATTAAGTCGATGAAATTAACCCGGTTGGTGAGAAATGTGAGTAGCAAAAATTCTTCTGCGAAGAAAATTAAAATTGGTGTAATCGGTGCAGGCGGTATTGCGAATTTCCACGCAAAATACTATAGGGAGATGCCCAATGTAGAGCTTGTTGGTGTCACGGATATTATTAAGGATAAGGCCATAATCTTCGCTAAAGCTTGGAATATATCTTTAAAAAATGTATTCACCGATTATAAAGAAATGATAGAGCGCGTTGATTTGGACGCAGTTATTGTGGCAACCCCTCATAGATTTCATGCTGAACCAAGCATATATGCTTTGAAAAGGGGGCTTCATGTGATGGTTGAGAAACCGATGGCTTCAAGCGCTGACGAAGCGTTAGAAATGTACAAGGCTGCGTCTTCCTCAAATAAGATTCTTATGGTTGGTTTTCAAAACAGATTTGATAATCAAATAATCGCTGCAAAGGATCTTGTGAAGAACGGGCTGCTTGGAAAATTCTACTATGGAGAAACAACGTCTGGAGGTAGGCGTAGGGGTGTTCCATCAAATCCCTCTTTCTACACTAAAGAGATGGCTGGGGGTGGTGTCTTACTCGACATAGGCTGCTACGCGGTAGATAACGCCATGAATATACTCGGTTTTCCAAGAGTTAAAAGCGTTAGTGGACACGCGTTTACTGCTCTATGCAAAAATAAAGAAGCGATCGTGGAGGGCTCTTGGGGCGCATGGGACATCAGTAAATTTGAAGTTGAAGAGTTTGTTGTAGCTAAAATTGTCTTGGAAAATTATGGTGTCCTCATTCTTAAGGAAGCCTGGGCCATGCATAATGACAGCCTAGGCAAATCATTCTTTATGGGCACAAAAGGCGGTTTAAAACTTAACCCGCTTGAGATTTATAGTGACGAAAATGGCTACATGACGACGACAGCATTAAATTTGCCAAGTAAAGACCCTTGGAAAGATAAGACGGAGAAATTCGTTAAGGCTATTGCTGAGAACCTGCCCTCACCCATAGATCCTAAAGAAATAGTATATGAGCAGTACATAATTGACTCCATTTATAAGTCAATTAATGAGGGAGGAAAAGATATTAAGGTAATCTTGCCGAAAGAAATAGAAGACATGTTTGAGCGAGTTGGAGGTCGGTTATAAAAATGGTCGTAAAAGTGTTAATGATTAGTTATGCGCATGTCCACGCAGCAAGCTACACTGAGCAGCTCTTAAGGAGAAAAACTGAAGTTGGTGATGTTGAGATAATAGGGGTTTTCGATGAGAATAGGGAACGGGGGAAATATTATGCTGATAAGTACAGTTTAAGGCTTTTTGAAAGCGTCGAGGAGGCCATTAAAGAGAAACCAGACATCTCTCTAATTAACACCGAGACTGCAAAACACTTAACATATGTTAAACTGTCCGCTGAAAATGGCATTCATGTTTTCTGTGAGAAACCCATAGGGGTGAATTTAAAGGATGCCTTGAAGATAAAAGATGCTGTAGAAAAAGGTGGTATTAAGTTCACCACAGGATTTAATGCCAGATTTAACCCTGAAAATTCTAAGGCAAAAGAGATGGTGTCCAGCGGTGAGCTAGGTAAAATAAGTATGATTAGAATCAGAGTCGCTCATTCTGCAGCCATAGACCGCTGGTTTAGGGGGTGGAGTGAATGGTTCACTATAAAGGAGATGGCTGGTAATGGAGGGTTCTTAGATTTATGTATCCATGGGGCTGACCTACTTCGATATATACTTGGAGATGAAGCGTGCGAAGTTACCGGGTTTATAAGCAATTTCTCATCGAGCTACAAAATAGATGATCAGGGGGTCGGGATAATAAGATTTTCTAGGGGAACACTGGGTATACTTGATGGTGGATGGACACAAGTAGTTGAGGGTATCCCATGGTCACCATTAGAAATATATGGTGATAAAGGTTCGTTATTAAGGACGCCGGTTGGACTAATATACTACACTAGTGTTCAAAAGAGCTGGGTTAAACCAAACTTAGAAACAAAAAACAAAAATTCTCTTGATGAATTAATAGAAGCTGTAAAAGGAGATAAAGAAGTCTCCATAACAATATATGATGCGATCAAAGCCCAAGAAATAATGGAAGCAGTATATATAAGCAGTGACAAAAGAACGTCCATTAGGTTACCCTTGGCAAAATATTAATTGAAATTAAGGTGGCGTTAGTGGAGCCCATACTTGAGGTTGATGATCTCAGGGTTTACTATAAGAGCATTTGGGGCGACTATAAATCTGTAGATGGGGTATCAGTTAGAGCATATAAAAATGAGGTTCTTAGCATAGCGGGTGAGTCCGGGTGCGGTAAGTCCACTCTCATCGAGGGGGTTCTTAGGCTCGTTAAACCCCCTGGCTATATACCTACTGGGAAAGTTATTTTCGATGGAATCGATATTTTAAGGATTCCGGAGGAAGATCTTCGGAGGATCAGGTGGTCTAAACTCGCATACGTTCCTCAGGGAGCTATGAACTCATTGAATCCCGTCATAAAGGTTGAGGAGCAGATGGTTGATGCAATAATAGATCATAGTGGCATGGATAAGGAGAAAGCTAGAGAGGTTGCGTTGTCGATGCTGAAAGAAGTCGGGTTACCGGTCGAGGTTGCAGATATGTATCCGCATCAGCTTAGCGGCGGTATGAAGCAGAGGGTTATAATAGCGACCGCCATAGCCCTTAAGCCAAGCCTTGTAATCGCGGATGAGCCGACAACAGCCTTAGATGTTGTGGTTCAGAGAGGTATTCTCCAGCTCCTTAGAATGCTTAAAGAAAACTACCATATGACCGTTATAATGGTTTCACATGACATGGCGGCGCATGCACAGGTGGCGGATAGAATAGCAATAATGTATGCTGGAAAAATCGTGGAGGTTGGCTCAATCAGTCAAATATTCGAGGAGCCATTACACCCATACACTAGAGGTCTCATTTCAGCCATACCTGCGATAGGAAAAAAGTATGTTAGGGGCATACCGGGGCTGGCTCCAAGCCCCTTAAACTGGCCTTCTGGCTGCAGGTTTCATCCAAGATGTCAACATGCGACGGAGCTATGCGTTAAAGTCGAGCCTCCTATGAGAGAAGCTGAACGAGAAAGATTTGTAGCCTGCCACCTATATGGGTGATTAAAATTATGGATCAACCATTACTAGAATTGAGGAATGCGAGTAGGGAATTTAAAGTTGGAGGGGGACTGGGACTATTCTCTAGGAGGATTATAAAGGCTGTAGACGCTGTCTCGTTCAGTATGCCAAGTAAACCATGGATAACGGCTTTAATAGGTGAGAGTGGGAGCGGTAAAACCACCATAGCTAGAATGATACTGGGGCTTCTGCCACCCACTTCAGGCGAGATTCTATACAAGGGTAGGAGTGTCTTCGAGTGGATCAAGAAAAACAAGATGGCGTATTATAGGGAGGTTCAGCCCATCTTTCAAGATCCATACAGCATCTATAATCCTTATTATAGAGTTGACCGGGTTCTTGAAGTCGCCATCAAAAAATTTAAGCTTGCATCTAGTAGGGAGGAAGCACGCAGTCTCATGATTAAGGCTATGGAAGACATAGGGCTTAGGCCAGAGGATCTTCTCGGGAGATATCCGCATCAGCTTAGTGGTGGCGAAAGACAAAGATTCATGCTGACAAGAATACTTTTAATTAAGCCTAGGCTTATAGTTGCCGACGAACCGATATCCATGATAGATGTCTCCCTCAGAGCCATTTTTCTAGACCATCTATTATCTTTTAAGGAGAAGTATGGTATTTCATGCTTATATATATCGCATGACCTGCATACGGCCAGCTATCTGGCAGATAACATAGTTATATTATGTTATGGTAGGATCGTCGAGGAGGGGCCGAAAAACCAGGTGATCGAAGACCCATTACATCCGTACACTAAACTGCTCATAAGTTCTATACCAATACCGGATCCTAAGCGCAGATGGATAGATAAAATAGATCTGACATCAATAGAATCCTTGAGAAAGTTTAGGGTGGAGAAAGGCTGCGTCTTCTCAGCAAGATGCCCCTACGTCATAGAGAAATGCTTATCAGAAACACCCCAGCTGAAAAGCATCAGTCAAGAAAGAAAAGTTGCCTGTCACCTATATTAATCTAAAAACAATGAAATGTTACCGCTGAAGACCAATAAAATAAAAAATAAAGGAAAATATTTTTTTACTTTTTACGTAATAGCATTACAATGGCGATGATGACTAGCACCGCTGTTATTACACCCATACCTACCACTACAGTGGTTATGCCCGCTACTTGACCAGATAACGCATCCGTTCGGCTCGATAGCTTGTCAATGCTGCTGCTAAGCGTATTAACATTACTGCTGAGACCTGACAACGTTGTTTCTAGTGCTGAGACTTTTCCAAGGAGGTCTGAAACCGCCTTTGCAATCTCAGGTAGCTCTGCTGGAACAGGCGGACTATATGAGGCAAGCCCTTGAGCCACAAGTCTATCTGCATCCTCTTTGGGGATAACCATTGTGTCGCCGGCCTTATAGGGGCCATAGGGCTTTCCATCGACGCCAGTGAACGCTGATATGCCAGCCTTAGCGTAAACAGTCACATACACTGGAGGAGGTGGAGTTGGAGGAACGCGTGTGCTTTTTATCCCCAATATCACAAATAAGAATTCTCCCCAATGCATGGCTGGCCAAGCATAGAAGTTCTCGGGCGTCGGCCAGTTCTTCCAGTACGTGCTTGAAGCCATGACAGTAAATATCTTTTGGGAGACGGGAATCACTGGCATTTCTCTCATAATTATTTCTATTCCTCTCTTGTACAATGCTTGAGTTTCTGGGTCATCAGGATACATGTTTGCTGCCTTCTCTATTATTCCGTCTAGCTCTGGATCAGTAAACCTTGAGCTCGTAGTTTCCCAGCCACCACCCCTGTTTCTCTCACCTATGGGAGCCATGTAAATACTCCAGAACACGCTTAGCAGGCCAAACGGATCTTGGTTAAATGTCATTCCTGTGCATACCCAGCATGCTGCCATGTCAAATAAGCCCGTTTGTATATTGTCAAAGTACACTCCCCATGCCAAAATTTTCTCCTTCGCTTCTATACCGATCTGTTTTAGTGAGTTAGATATTTCCGCAGCCATGACCTCTAGAAATTCGCCTGGAGGGCCAAGGGTTATGAGATCGAAGGATAACTTCGTGCCGTTTGGTGTCTCTCTGATGCCATCTCCATCAACATCTATGAAGCCAAGCTGGTCTAGCAGCTGATTGGCTTTCGCTATATTATACTCTAGCTTGTATTTGTTGAATATGTCTGGATACACGTATTTTCTCAGCCCAGCGTAATCTCCCCATGGGAATATTGCTGGGTCTGGCACAGTTAATGAGTAAGCCCAGAACTTTGCAATCTTATCTCTGTCAATAGCTAATGCGATGGCCCATCTAACTTGACTATAGTTTAATGGATATTTAGCAGTGTTTAGGAGAACCGTGTTGGGGCATGGATCAAGATACTCTATAACTGTAGTATTCTCATATCTTACTACTGCTGAACGCAGTATCTCTATTGGCGGGTTCTGATAAACATCAAACAACCCTCTAACGAATTCCTCTAACATCACGTCATATGGCGGAGCGCTCCTAAAGACTAAGTACTTGGGCTCTGGAAACATGCCAAATGCATCTTTTGCCCAATAATCATCTCTTCGCACCCACACGTACACTTTTTGCTCCGGGTAAACCCCATAAAGTTTATAGGGTCCTGTTCCGATTGGTGGAAAGTATTTGAAGTCCAAAGGATTCGCAACATTATCCCATATATGCTTTGGCAAAGCTGTGTGAACAGTTCCTCCCCATCCTTGATACATGTAGTGAAATCTAGGATAAGGCTTGGTAAGCTCGACCACAAGTGTATAGTCATCCGCCGCATAATAATTTTTGACGTATTCTGCGAGAAACGGATAGCCCGATATTTTTGGATCACTAAGCCTAACCTTTATGTCTGTTACGAGGTCATGTGCTGTGAATGGATGTCCATCGCTATATGTGACACCCCTTCTTAAATACATTATGAACTTAGTGTAATTATCTCTATATTCCCAACCAGTGCATAGCCAGTAGACTACCTCACCCGTAGCATAATTAATGTACCACGGTGCTTCCCAAACGCCCTGAACCAAACCTACATGATAAGTTTCACTATAAATAGCCGGAACTAACGGATTGAAATTATCGAAAACTGAGTATGGATATTGATGAGAAGCACCGTAAATTATAAGGCTCTCCTCTCTAGGCACTGGAAGCCATTCTGGCCGTTGAGCCTTAACGGATTGAGGTATCATAAGCATCGGAATGGCAATAATCAATACAATAGCTATTGCAGAGAAAAATTTTCCACGCATATTTTTCACCATATTATTGTTTTGTGACATGTGACTATTTATGTCTTATGGTTTGCAATAATATTATAAGGTTTCAATTTTTACTAAGACATAGATATTTAGCCTTAATGAAAAGATTTATAAATAGCCTCAAAAGAGCTCTCTTTTATGTTTGAAAGAAAAGTGCTGGCTTTTTATTATGCTTGGTATGGTACGCCTTGGGGTACTGGTGTTCTTCAAGAATGGGCTGGTTGGAACTATCAGGGATATGATCCCGAAAAGGTTATTCGAGGGAGAAGGGAAGCTCCAATACCTTGCTATCCTCTTGATGGACTTTATGATTCAAGTAGTGAATACACGATAAAAAGGCATATCTATCAAGCCAAACAAGCTGGTTTAGACGGATTCATAGTTTCCTGGTGGGGCTTCCCAGAAAAAGTTGGGAAAACGCCATCTGTAAGAAGCTCTCATGCGGCTCTTCAAAAATTACTTGAAGTTTCACCCAAAGATTTCCACATAACTCTTTATTATGAGACTGCCGAGTATGGTAAAAAAACAGTGGCGCAAAATATTAAGGAAGATCTTAGGCAGATTGCTGAGGAATTTTGCAACAAACCTCAATGGTTGAAGGTTAATGGAAGACCAGTTATTGTAATTTACGGTAGAGTCATAGATCAGCTGAGAAGATCCTGCAAAAACGATATAGAAGAATGGAAAGTAATTAGGAAATACTTAGAGGAGGAAGGCTTCAATCCATTTATAATAGGGGATAGTTTAGATCCAGCGTATGTGGAATGTATGGATGGATTACACACTTATAATCCGATAGGCTTAACGACACGTGGCATAGATCCCTTACCACTTTACAGAAGAGCTGCGGATGCGCTACATAAATCTGGAAAGTTATTTGCAGCAACTGTGGTTCCAGGATATGATGATGAAAAAGTTAGAAAACGAACATTAGAGCCGAGAAGAGATGGAGGATATTATATAGAATCTTGGAACACAGCGTTGTCATGTGAACCAGACTGGATATTTATTACCTCTTGGAATGAGTGGTTTGAGGCAACTCAGATTGAACCCAGTGTAGAATATGGATATGACTATATAGTCTTGACTAAACAGCAAGTTGATAGATTTAAAGGTTTTAGGTAGGGGTCATGTTTGATGAGCATCATTCAAGAGATAAGAAATAAGATAGATATAAATAAAGTTCCAAAACTTGTCATCGCTTTTTATCATTGCTGGTATGGCACGCCTTCCGGGCCGAGAAGAAAGTGGGAACATTGGAATCATCCAATCTTTGACTATACGACTCCTGAACAAAGACAAATATACACGTCTATGGATGAACTTAGGTTCAAGCTTAACAAAGAAGAGATATCTGAAGAAGAATTTAAGGAAAAGATCAAAATCCTTCAAGAGAAGAGTAAAAGAGTTGTCCCAACGCATGATCCTGAAAAAATAATTGGTCCAGAAGGGAGAAGGGATATAGGTGCAGCACACTACCCATTAATTGGTCCATATGATTCGACAGATCCCGAACTCATAAAGTACCATATTGAGCTGGCGGAGGCGGCTGGAATAGATGTTTTTGCATTTAATTGGTGGGGGCAGGGAGATATTACCGACATATCCTTAGAGAACTTTTGTGATGTAGTAGAGAAAATTAACGCTAAAGTTAAAGCAACAGCGCTGATTGATGGCTACTGTTGGTTTGGAGGTTACCCATTAAAAAAGTCTATTGAGATGTTCAGTTACTTCCTAGAAAGGTATAGAGACCGAAAATCTTTTCTCCAATTAGAGAAAATGCCCGTTGTAATGTTTTATCAAGCAGGGGTCTATTCGCCTAAGCAATGGGGAGAGATTAGATTAAATCTTAGGAGAAGAGGCTTGGACGGTGTCTTTTTAGGCGGTGAATGCTTCAAAGACGACTATTCGCCTGTATTTGAGGGTTTTGAGTATTATAGTCCCCTATCAATTAGCCCGTTCTCTGAAAGCAACCTTCGTAAGGAATATGCCAGATCGGTCGCTATTTGTAAGAATAGCGATTTAATAGCTGGACTGGCGGTTATGCCGGGTTATGATGATAGACAAGTTCGATTCCCAGGAATGGTTGTTGCAAGGCGTGAAAGCTCGTGCTACAATATGACTTGGCGCGTAGCCATGGAGCAAGATCCAAGATGGATCATGATTTGCTCCTGGAACGAGTGGCATGAGGGGTCTGAGATCGAACCCAGTGTAGAATATGGCGACTATTACATTAAATTAACAAAGCAATGGGCCGAAGAATTTAAGAAGAAATAGCGACACTGAAACTTAGTGTACGGCAATAAATATTTTTATGTATATATTCGAGGCTAGGGCAAAAGATTATCAGTTTTCCAGAACTTAAACTGCAATAGATATTTGGAATAATAATCTAGTTGCAAAGAGCTCGTGTAAATTTGAAGTCAACATGGAGCCTAATAGGGCATATATGTATTGCTAAAATAGGAACGGTGAGATATGAATGCGTAGCTCAACAATAACGAAGGCGAGGAGGATTGGTGTGGTTTTACCCCCAACTCCTGGCGAATGGGATGGGAAGAGCACGGCTGCGCCTATAGTTTGGAAGGAGAATGGGAAATATTATATGCTGTATCAGGGGTGGAGGGATGGTCAGGGGCCTAGGCTGTTCGGTCTGGCTGAGAGTGAGGATGGGTTGAATTGGACGAAGTATGAGGGGAATCCTGTTATGAAGCCAACTGAAGGGACATGGGATGAAGGGGGTTTTGAATGTGGATCATTGCTCAAGATCGATGGTGAGTACTGGCTTTATTATTCTGGCTTTGGCGCTGATGGAAGAATCAGGGTAGGTTTAGCTTTCTCCGAAGATCTGAAATCTTGGATTAAATATGAGGGGAACCCTATTCTAGATGTCGGCCTATTGGAGGTATTCGGCCTACCAAATAGTTGGGAGTCCAATGGCGTAGCTTTTCCCGCGGTGGTGAAAGGCGCCAGCGACTACCGGATGATTTACTGCGGCTACGGTTTGAATTCTATGCAGTTTGGGTTAGCGACCTCCGATGATGGGAAAAACTGGAGCAGATATCCTTTTAATCCGGTGTTTAGGCAGCGGGGTTGGTTTGCTGATCCGCTGTGTGATCGCTGGGATGCTGGTGTCGAAGTGCACCAGCTTTTATCTATAGGAGACTTCTTCACAATGTTTTATGAGGGGTTAGGGAATTACCCACATAGATATAATATAGGTGTAGCCTATTCTCCAGACTGTAAAGTGTGGGCTAGATGCCCCGATAACCCCATTTTCCCTCTAACAGAGTATGCTGTAAAGCAGGATATGAGTACTGTTCATCCTTGGCTACTCTTAGAAGATATGACGCTTTATTATGTTGAGGTTGTTGGCGCAAGCACGTTGGCGCCTCACAGAATCTGCGCTGCCGAAATAGACCCAGACCTTATAAACCCGTTGGCCCAAAGGTTTTTGAGCTATCCTTTATGGGAAGAGAGAAGAATCAGCGTTCTTGGAGAGATAACGTCAGCAATACCATGCGCTGGGTTTAAAAATAAAACGGTTTACCTAGTGAGCACACGTCAGGGAGAAGCGCATATCCAAATAGACCCAGCGGGCTTAAATCAATGGAACACCATTTATGAAGATAAAGTTATGGCTAATAAGGTGTGGCGGTATAAAACAGATG
>JAWCEH010000064.1:0-12643 GCA_038859955.1 Bathyarchaeia archaeon
ATGATTCAACCATTCAAGTGCTCTTCCAATAGATAGCTTTCTAACGTTTTCCTCATCCGGCCGGAACATCTCGACAATCGTTTCCCATAACCAATGTTAAAGCTCCATATGCGCAAATAAATCCTAAAAACAAAAAGGCCTTTCGAAACACGGTAACTCCAACTTAGAACATACGCCACTCAACAGATGCTCAAGCCGCAAGGCTTTTCGGAGGCGTCACATCGGGTTAGGAAGTTTATTTACAAGGGGTGCATAGCGCATAGCGATACATAGCATGCAAGCCCCCTTGTTTTGATGAACTGTTAGGATCTGTACGCAACAAACCAGCACCCAAGCCTGTACACGAGACGACAAAGCGTATGTTGAGGTCCCTAAACATCCATTAGCCGTACGCAACACCAATCAAAATCTATTTTTGTCCGAATTTAGCAACAAGCTAGCGCGCGGGTCGCAGTAATAGCTTCCAGCGAAATCTCCGCCGATATACGCTCTTTGTTCCTCGCTCGTTTTAACCGTTAAACCCCCAACCCATGCCAACTTCTATTTTCTCACAGAAGGAATATCTCAGTTGCATAAAAGCAATAACAAAGCATACGTATATAAGCTTACCTTTTCTCCATTCGAAAACAATATATAAAGTAGCTGTTAAACTATTATCAAGGTTCAGGTTATGTACGGGTATATGGGTAAGGTTTTAAGAATTAAGTTGTCAGAGGAGAAGTTTATTGTAGAGCCTTTGGAGGATGGTGTTGTTAAGAGGTTCATTGGCGGGAGAGGGCTTGGTGCATGGATTTTATGGAATGAGTTCGGTGGGAGTCTAGATCCTTTCGGTCCAGAAAATAGGTTAATTTTGAGCGTTGGCCCTTTGGCTGGTACCAAGGTTCTGAGTGCTCACAGATGGATGGCCCAGTTTAAGTCACCTCTGACTGGATCATACTTCAGATCTGTAGGGGGAGGTTTCTTTGGGGCTGAGCTTAAGTTTGCAGGCTACGATGCATTGATAGTTGAGGGTAAAGCTGAGAAACCCGCATACGTGTACATAAATGATGGTGACGTGGAGTTTAGGGGTGCCGAGAAGGTTTGGGGCATGACGACAGACGCTGCTATTGAGTTTCTCCGAGAGGAAACAAGCAGGGATGCAAAGATGGTTGTAATAGGGCCCGCTGGGGAAAATTTAGTGAATATGGCTGCTATAGTTACGGATGATATGAGGACGGCGGCTAGGGGTGGTGGAGGCGCGGTTATGGGTTCTAAGAATTTAAAGGCAATAGTTGTGAAGGGTTCGGAGAAACCTGAAGTCTATGATGATAAGGTTTTAGAGGAAGCCTTAAAGGAGGAGGTGGACGCTATTAAATCCAGTCCAGTTTATAGTGCTCTTCACGATCTTGGAACAAACAGCCTAGTTTATTTTGAGTATATAAGCGGATGTTTCCCAACCTATAATTATCGACAGGAAAAGCTTGTGGGAATGGAATCCTTTAAACCTGAAAACTTGGCAAAGTATGTTGTGAAACATTATGGATGCTATGGTTGTATGATCCGTTGTGGGAAAATTTTTAAGCTAACTAAGGGGCCATTTGCAGGAACAGTTTGGGACTTCCCCGAATACGAAACACATTGGTCGTTTGGAGGGAACATTGGAAACGTAAACATTGAATCTATAACCTATGCAAACATGCTGGCAGACAAATATGGACTGGACACTATATCAGCTGGCAGCGCTATAGGCTTCTTTATAGAGCTTTACCAAAGGGGAATAATTGGCAAAGGCGAAACAGATGGACTTGAGCTTAAATGGGGGGATCCCGAAGTCATACCTGAACTCGTTAAGAAAACGGCTTTAAAAATTGGTGTGGGCCGAATACTTGCTGAGGGCGTGAGGAAGGCCTCTGAAATGATAGGTAGGGGGGCTGAAAGATATGCCATGCATGTTAAAGGGCTTGAGCTTCCAGCTCACGATCCGAGAAGGGCTAAGGCATCTGGCTTAAGCATGGCGACATCCCCCATAGGTGCAAGCCACACAATGAGCGTTGGCATAGCGTTCGAGGAGTCAGGAGTCCCCTATAAGGGTAAAAAAGTGGATCCACTCATGGTGGAAGGGAAAGGTGAAATCGCTAAATACTACCAAGATATGGTGGCAGCATATGAAACGGGAATATGGTGCATTTTTGCAGCTTTCTGCGGAGTAACACTGGACCTTTATGCCAAGCTTTTAAACGCTATAACAGGCATTAAGGAATTCGCCAATCCAAAGTACCTATTGCATGTAGGTGAAAGCATTTTTAACCTTGAAAGGGCCATAAACATGAGAGAAGGCATTGACGGAAGCTATGATAAAATGCCTGAAAGAATAGTTAAGGAGACTGTTCCAAGAGAAGACAGCCCAACGAAAGGCCAAGTTTTTGAAGAAGAAACCCTAATCAAAGACTACTACAAAGCACGCGGCTGGAATGAAAAGGGGTTGCCAACTAAAGAAAAACTTAAAGAACTAAGCCTAGAAGACATCGCCAACAAACTTTAAATTCAGCAATCATCATTTACTTATGAAGATGAAGGTCTTCGTCGAGATCATTGGAAGAATCGCCGAAGGAAAAAACATTTCAGAATGGATTCATCTGAGTGATGGTGCATCGTTAAAAGATCTCTTGGAAACATTGAAGAATAGAATAAAAATAAACTTTAATAAAACTGCCATAACCATACTTTTGAACGGACGCCAAGTAGACTATCATGAAGCCTTGAACATAAAAATTAAAGAACTTGATAGAGTGATTATAACTTCCCCCGTTGCTGGCGGATAAAAATTACGTCATGTTAACGTGCGCAAATTGGACAAGTTCTTGAACAGAAACTTCAAGTCCAAAACCAATACTTACCAATAGACATAGTCCCCCAACCACGCACTCCTACGAAAACGCCTCAAACCCTCAACAATCTCCCCACTATCCAAAGCCAAAACCCACCAAAAACTAAAATATGCAATAAAAAACCAAATAAAAATTACCCTTTAAATACATGAAAGTAACATCAAAAAACATCTAAAGAATTAGCCGACACCCTCCATCATTAAGCGCAAAGCTTTTAAATATTTTTATTTTAGAATCGAATAAGTATTAACAACGCATTAAGGGAAGAAGTATGAAGGCGATGAGGCTAGTAAATATTAGGGAAATAGTGCTTGAAGATATCGATGTACCAGATGTTAAAGGAGCGGAGGTTTTAGTAAAAACAAAAGCTGCGGGGGTGTGCCACAGCGATGTATTCATAAGAAGTGGCTTTGTGGGGGGCATAAGCCTAAAAGATCTCGGGATTAAGCTCCCTTTAACTTTAGGCCATGAAATAGCAGGGATAGTCGAAGACATGGGAAGCGATGTTCATGAGTTTAAGAAGGGCGATGTTGTTGCCGTATATCCGTGGATAGGTGATGGTACATGTTATCACTGCATGGTGGGTAATGAGAATCTGTGCAATAATCCAAAACAGTTAGGAATACATATAGATGGTGGTTTTGCAGAATATGTTAAAGTTCCACATTACAAATATTTGATTAAGCTTAGAAATCTGTCTCCGGTTGAAGCTGCTCCTTTATCATGTTCGGGTATAACGGCCTATAGTGCCGTTAAAAAGGCTGCATTAGATCCATCGAAAGCGCTTCTAATAGTAGGTGCTGGGGGCGGCCTAGGGGTTATGGCAATCCAAATAGCTAAGGCTATTAACGGGGCCATGGTTATTGGAGTTGACATAAGGGATGAAGCGATAGAAACCGCTAAAAAAGCGGGAGCAGATTATGTTATTGACGGAAGAAACGCTAAAGTGGTTGATGAAATCAATAGCTTAACAGGGGGCAAGGGTGTAGACGCAGTTATCGATTTCAGTGGCTCCGAGAAAACGCTATCAGTTTACCCATATTCCCTGAAAAAGCAAGGAAAATATATTATGGTTGGCCTGCAAGGAGGAGAGTTAAAGCATCCTAGTGCTTTAATAATCTTCAAAGAGACTCAATTTTCTGGAAATTTTGTCGGTAATTTTGGCGACTTTGTTGCAATCCTCAACTTGGCCGAAAGAGGCTGGGTTAAGCCTATGCTTAGCAAAACTATGCGACTTGAAGAAGTGAATGATGCGCTGGACAATTTAGAACTCGGAAAAGTGACAGGTAGGCAAGTTCTAATTCCGTAGCTCTAAACTGCGCCGTTTTTACATTAAATAACATTTTTTCTTTCTTCGGCTTAGAGTCGTCCAAGCGATGTTTTCATATACTTTGATTCTTTCGTGCATGTATTGAAAAGTTGTTGCATCTGAATAAACCTTTTACTTTTGAATTAACTTTTATTACTGCTTAATCTTGACTTTCGCAGTCCCTTTAAAGCTCCTATAATTCCTTGAGGGAAAAACATGACAAGAGTTACCAGTATTAAACCAAATAATAACATGTAATACTCTTTAAGTTTTATAAGCAAAACTTCAGCTAACAATGACAAAACTATGGCACCAATAACAGGCCCGATCTCCGTTCCCAGCCCCCCCATTAACGACATTACAATAGGCATGAATGAATATAAGGGGTCAAAGGCAATTCTTGGGTCTACATATGTCCATTGAGTTGCAAGGCAACTTCCAATGGCTCCTACACACGTAGAGCTTATGGCAAAGCCCAAAACCTTAAACAGCGTATTGTTTATCCCTATATGCACTGCTGTTCTTTCATTTTCGCCTATCAACTTTAAGGCGAGACCAAGTTTCGTCCTTCTCAGCAAAGCTAAAAGCGAAACGGATACTATGCTTATCAATAATATATTATAGTAAACAGTGTTAAGATCAAAATAAACGGTATACCTTCCAACAGTATGTGCAATATTTATCTCCAACCAATAAATAGTTTCTCTTAAAAGTAGGCTTAATCCGAATGTAAATATAGAAAAGTAAATCCATGTTAATCTTAAGCTTACTAAACCAATTAATATAGCGATTAAGAAGCACAGCAAAGAGTTGATACATATGACTAATGCATAGGGTAAATTGTAACCAAAAATAGCCGTTGCATACACTCCTACCCCAAAAAATGAGGCGGATGCTAATGAAATATATCGAGTTGATCCTGAAAAAAAGTCCCAGCTTACAGCTAGCACTGTCCAGTAAAGTATGGTCATAATGAGCCTAACGTAATATCCGCCTACAATCAACGGCACAAATGCTAAAATAACGAAAATAATAATGATGAATGTAAGTTTTAAGAAACTTGCAGTCTTGAAGCTGGTGACAGACAAATGTTCACCTCCTGAACAATCCTTTAGGTCTAACCAACAGCATAATTACGAGGATTGCGTAAAGAACGACTAAAGTTAAACTTGAATGGATAAGTCTCATTGTTACGTAAGAGGCAAAACCCAATATCATTCCTCCAATTAAACTGCCCTTCAAGCTTCCAACACCACCCAAAACAATCACTATCAACGCAATAAACGTGTAAGGTGAGCCTATAAAAGGTGTTATCACATACAATAAGCTCAGTAATGAACCTGTCCAAGCACTTAGAACGAGACCGAAAGCGAAAGAAAATGAGTAATATCTAGAAACGTCTATTCCAACTAGCTGTGCACCAACTGAATCATCAATAGCCGCTCTCATGCATAGGCCCATATTCGTGGAATGCAAAAAAATGTATAAAATTAAGTTTACGCATAAGGATATCGCAGCAACTAGAATTCTATTGAGAGGAAAGACCACACCGCCTATATTTACTGGTTCAGAAGCATACAAAAGTGGGCCAGTATAATTTGCAGTCCAAAGAACCACAGCTATATTCTGAATAATAAATTGGAGGCCAAAACATATTAAGAGTGATTTATTTTCAAACTCTCCAATTGATTTAGATAAGCGTAGCAGTCTCCCTAAAATTCCGATATAAATCAAATAGCCAAATATAAAAGCTACAAATCCATTAATTACCAACGAAAAAAAAGGGTCAATACCGAAAAGCGTGCTTAAATAAAAAGTTATGTACGCCCCTAACATTAAAAATTCTCCATGTGCGATATTTACGGCACGTGTTACTCCATACTGTAGGTTAAGTCCAAGTGCAACGAGAGCGTATAATGCTCCTAGCGATATTCCTCCAATCAATATATCAAAAAAAAGAGGTGGAACTTGTATCAAGTTAACCCCTTAAATGGAGGTTTAGGTATCCACTCGGCTGTTGCTTTATCCGGCGGCCAGATGACTTCAGCGTAGTCTCCGCCCTGCCATTGACAGAGAATTCCGACCTGATCAGTGTAAAACATGTCTCCTGGAATAAAGTAGCCTTTTCCAATTATAGTATCAAAGGTATCGGATGCCAGCGAGTCCCTAACTTTTTTGCGATCCAACCCACACTTTTCAATAGCTTGGAAGAAAGCTTGCCAGGAAGCGTACATAAGCGGTGCATTTGCGTATGGCAGTATACCTGCATATTGCTTAAATCTCTCAGCCCAAGCCAACAATTCAGGAGTTTTTATTGCACAAGCGCCGTAAAAGACTACGCCAACTTCCGCACCCTCCGGAAGTACGCCTTTCTGCGACCAGTCTCTTAAAAAGTCGAAAACGGGGCCTGTATGCCAAATTGTCGGGCAATAACTTAATTCTACGCATTGCTTGAAGAATAATAAGCCGTCTTCTGGGTAATTTACTGCCACTAATGCATCCACGTTTGCGTCTTTAAGTCTTCGAATTAATGGGGATAGATCTGTAACCGTCAATGGATAGCTTTCGTATACTACAGGTGTTTTTCCTCTCGCGAAAAGTTCTGCGTATACAGCAGAAGAAACTTCTATTCCATGTAAGTCACCAACATAAACCAATCCTATGTTTTTAGCACCAGCGTATTCAAGCCAGTCGACAATGTGAGGAGCTAATACATGGGGTTGAACTAGCACTGGAAAGACATAATTCATTTTTCCCTCTTTAATCATGTTATCAAGCTTGTCACAGTGAATATTTATCATGGGTACAGGATAATGGTATTTTTCATATAGTGATGCAGCAGCAAAGTTCATTGCTGTGCCCCATGGCGGGAAGATAAAGTCTACTTTATCTTCTGTTATGAGTTTTTCAGTAAGCCTTAGCATAGTTTCTATATCACTTTTATCATCGTACATTATGATTTCAATGGGTATGCGCTTTCCATATTCTGGTATGTATATCCCCCCTTTTGCATTGTACTCGTCAACCAGCATTTTATAGAAGCAAATGGAGTGAATTGGTGGACCCGGCGAGTAGGGGCCGGTTAAGGATATAACAAAACCAAAAACTATCTTATCTTTTGGTGGAAGCACAGGAGTAGGGGTTGGAGTAGGAGTTGGAAGCACAGGAGTAGGGGTTGGAGTAGGAGTTGGAAGCGTTGTGTAATAATACGCTACGCCTACCAAGATTGCGATGACAATTATAATAGCAATTATTGCAGCCTGCACTTTGGTTAACGCCTCTCTTCCCAATAATAGCACTCTCCTTCTGTTGCCACTTATGTTGTGGGTATAATGTTTTTTTTTAAAATATTTAAAATTTACTTTATACGAGGATTGTCGGGCAATTCTTTAAATGCTTTTGCATGTTATTTTGTTTCGGTTAGGGGACTTGGGTAGAAGCAGAGTAAGCGTAGGGTAGAATATTTGAAGCTTGATGAATCTGCGCGTCTTATGGAGCTTTCAGAAGTGATTGATGAATGGGCTCGATTAGTGATGAGATTGGGACCATGGCCTAAAACCTAAGAGAACAGACCTGCTGTTCACTCGCGAGAAAGATAGCTGTCATATGTTTGTTAACTATTACTGTTGGTTTTCCCTATAAAGGGATGGAGGTGACTATTTAGATCATAATATTATGACGTTAAACGTCGCAAGGTAAAAAGAATACTAAACAAATTACGCTTTCATTAAAATATAGCGTTGTGAAATTGCTATATCTTTATGTTGAAGATATTAGCCGCATTTTTGTTTAGTATTTTTTCTAACTCTTCATCTGTGAAAATATCTGTAAGTAGCAGTTGGAGAAGGCCGAAAGAGACACGGGATATCCCTCCTATGTCCCCTCCATAAACTATATGTCCGGCGTTTATAGCTTTAGCTGTTAACCATGTTTCGTCTTCTGGAACCCACAATGCGGTGTCAACGTATAAATTTTTAAATCTTCGACATAGCGGAACATGCTGCCCAAGTTGTCCAGCGCCTATGTGAGGATGAGCGCTTATAAAAGTTATGTTTGGAAATAGTTCTGCAAGTTCACCTAATCTCCAAGGTTCTGATAAAAGACCGCTTATCGTGTGTGCTAAGACTACAGCCCCATGGTATTTGGACAACTCCTTCAAAATTTTTATAATCATTGGATGGTTAAGATATGTGCCTTGGAAAGTCATGTGAAATGCTAATCCTCTAAGTCCAAGATCGCCCATTACTCTGTGAACTTCTTCCAAAGCTTTGTCACCATCGAAAGGATTAACCGTTCCTAAGCCGCAAGGAAATCTATCAGGATACTTATTAACTGCCTCGGCGACAGTATCATTTTGTCTCATAGTATCCTTAATACCATTTGGAGTCGGATATCCAGTTAGTGGCGACGGTATAGCCATGTCGGTTCCATTTATATCCATTCTTTTGATGAGATCTTCCGCTGTGACTTTAACGTATTCGGGTAAGAATACTCCGACACCAACAGTTTCTCCTATGTGCGCATGCACGTCAATTATGAAAAACTCTCTGTCCAATTTTTTAAGGATTTCTTTACTTATGATACCCAGACGGGTCACCATCTTCAATGGTTTGATAAACTTTATTTTAAACTTTTCTAAACATACTCCTATATGGCTATAACATGTGATATAATATGAAAGTTAGTATCAAAATTTAAATGAGGTTAACATTATGAAATTGATTGAGGGCTTTGGTGTAACTAAAAGCTTCGGGGGTCTATTTGCTCTAAATAATGTAGATTTCTATGTAAATGAAGGAGAAATAGTCGGTCTGATAGGTCCTAATGGGGCGGGGAAAACCACACTTTTTAATGTGATATCAGGCACGTTTCCTCCCACGTCTGGAGTGATAAAGTTTGAGGGTAAGAAAATAGTCGGTCCCGGTATACGAGTGCGCGCTTATAAGATTTGTAGGTTGGGTATAGCTAGAACATTTCAGATACCTGAACCGTTTCCTAACTTAACAGTTTATGAGAATGTTTTGGCTGCTGCAAGGTTTGGGTGCACAAAAACTAAAAGATTTTCAAATGCTAAGCAAGAGGTTTATCAAATATTAGAAAAACTTGGAATAGTTAATAAAAGTATGGCACTTGCTTCAAGTTTAACTTTGTTTGAACAACGGATGCTGGAGGTTGCCCGAGCGCTCTCCACGAAGCCTAAACTCTTGTTGTTAGACGAAGTAATGGCGGGATTAAACCCTACTGAGACAACGCAGATGCTTAGGGTTATCGGGGAATTGCGCAAGGAGGGGATAACCATTTTTATGATTGAACATAACATGCGCGCTATTATGGAGATTGCAGACCGGATTATGGTGCTCCATCAGGGAATGAAAATAGCCGATGGACCACCACAAGTTATCGCTGCGGATACCAAGGTCATTGAGACTTATCTAGGTGAGGCATATGTTAGAAGTTAAAAATCTAAATGTATTTCGCGGAAAGATACAGGTTCTATGGAATGTTTCAATAGAAGTTAAAAAAGGAGAAGTTACGTCCATCATCGGGGCTAATGGAGCTGGCAAAACAACACTTTTAAGCGCCATAGTCGGCCTGCTAAAACCCACTTCCGGTAAAATTCTTTTTAGAGGAAAAGAAATTAATGATTTAACGCCTTATCAAATTAATAGACTTGGGATATCTCTAGTTCCCGAGGATAAGAGACTCTTTATCAACTTGACGGTTAAGGAAAACTTAATTTTGGGCGCTAACAGTCCACGAGCGAAAGCAAAAAAAGAGGAAACTCTTAAAATGGTTTATCAGCTGTTTCCTGTTTTAAAAAGTAAAGAGAAGCAAGTTGCTGCGACGCTTAGTGGAGGAGAACAAAGAATGTTGGCTTTATCGCGTGGTTTAATGTCAAATCCAGATCTACTAATATTAGATGAACCTTCACAAGGTTTAGCTCCTAAGATGATCAGAGAAATATTTTCTGCTCTAGAAAAGCTTAGGAGTTACGGATTAAGCATGTTATTAGCCGAGCAAAATGTATATTATGCCTTAAATTTTGCCTCTAAAGCTTACGTGATTGAAACTGGAAGAGTGACCCTTAGTGGCAGAGGATCAGAACTCTTGAAAAACGATTATGTTAAAAAAGCATTTTTGGGTCTTTAAATTTTTTGAGCATGCTGACTAGGTAGTTCCACTTAAGATTGCGATGGTTTTTACATGAACCTCCCTCTTAATCAGGACCAATAAAAGATAAAGAAGTAAATTTCCAGTCGCAAACAAGGCCCAGATAAGTCTTTATACGCCTCTCTTTACAAAGTCTCCAATAGCGGCCTCATTTTCAAGCAAGCACACGTTTGAACTTCTGATGCTTTAATCAGCATTTTAAAGCAACATATTATCAGAACCGATGATGTTTTGTACCTACTAAATCGCACGCATGACTAGCAAAACTTCTTTTTTAATTTTAGGTTTATTCTCCGCTCTATTGATGAATTATGCAGTTGAGAATAGCGTTTTGCTAAAACTGTTTAATTTCCTTACTTTAAGCTGTTGTGGTATGTAATTTCTGAGCCATGCCACAGTTCGGCCAGAAGCCCCTCCACAGTCAAGAAGCCTTAATGAAGGCTTTACTATCGGTTTTGCGGTTCTAGGCGTAGAACGCATGGATGCTTCGCATCTTTTATGAAGAGACAAACTGTGAGTAGTGTTTAAAAACACTTTTGATCATATGACTAGACACACAGCAGTTTTCAAGGTCGTTAGAGGCTATGCCTTAGCTGTGACCCACGATAGGGCGAGTATGATTGCTGACGCTGATGTTACGCTTGCGTTTTGGCTGATAATTTAAAGTTTGGCTAGAGTTTGGTTACTTGGCATATGCAGTCTTTGTAGGATGGAAACCCTGAGATGGGGTCTAATTCCCTTGGGATTAGCTCGTTAACGTTTGCTTCTGGCCATCCGTGGAGTATGTCCACCACTCCGGTGGGCATGGAGGGTGTTAGGTGGGCTTTAACTTTGATTTTTCCCCAAGGTGAGGCCACAGCCACGTTGTCGCCTTCTTTTATGCCCCTTTTGGCTGCGTCTTGTGGGTTTATGTTAACTGTTGGGTTTGGCATGAGCCTTTTTAGGCTTGGGATTTCTCGGCCCCGGCTGTGGGCGTAGAAGGGTACTCTGCAGCCTGTTATGAGTATTAGGGGGTATTCCCATGTGGGTTCCATGGGCTTTTTGAATTCTGGGAGGGGGTTGAAGCCATACTCCTTGAGGATTGTGGAGTAAACCTCTATTTTTCCAGTGGGTGTGGGGAAGCCTGGCTTGCCATCGGCCCTAAGCCTGCCCGTCTCGTATTTTCTGTAGGCTTCTGGTTCTGCGGCTGGCACTTCAATGCCTTTTTCAACGTTTTTCTCTAGGTCTTCTAGGCTTATTCTAAACCTTTTTAGTATGGAGTTTAGGCCTTCTTTTATGTTGCCGTTCCAGAACTCCTCCGCATAGCCCAGTTTCACGCCTATGTCGAAGGCTATTTGCCAGTCTTCCTTGCATTCTCCGAGGGGTTTTAGGGTTTTTCTCGCGTAAATTCTTCTGCCCAAAAGTGCGAAGGGTGCTATTCTTTCGAGGCATGTGGCCGCCGGCAACACCATGTCCACGAAGTTGTGGGTCCATGGCCTATAAAATTGGTCTATGGCAACCGCGAATTCCAAGCTTTTGACAGCCTCCTGATACTCGTGGGTTTGGGGCCACATCATTAGGTTGGCTCCCCACATGAGCATGGCCTTCACTTTTCCGGCTTTAACATATTCTGGCAGAGGATTTATTTGAACCTCAAACACGTATTTTGCCCACACTGGGAAGCGTTGAAGATCCAACCTTTTATCCTGAATTTTGGGCAGCAGGTCTGATCTTCTACAGAATTCCGGGTCTCCGGACTCCCAGCCTTCAAGTAGCGGTGGAGGATGCGCCTTTACCCCTCCTGGGGCGTCAATGCAGCCTGTTAATGCCATAAGCGACAAAATAGCCCTATGGTTTTGCACGGCATTCCTATTATGGATTGTTGCCATGGGACTGAAAAGAAACGTTAGGGGCTTATGCCTTCCCATCGTATGGGCGGCTTCTCGGATTTTTTCAGCCGGCACCCATGTGAGCTTTTGGGCTTCTTCCGGAGCGAAAGTGCTCGCATATTTTTTAAGTTCTTGGAAGCCGTAAACCCACCTTTCAACAAATTCCGCGTCGTGAAGCCCCTCCTCCACCATGACGTTTATTATGGCTAGGGCGAGGGCGCCGTCCGCCGCCGGCCTCACTTGCAAATGGAGGTCTGCAAGCTTCTCAACGGTCTGCGTCTTCCGTGGATCCACCACTATGAATTTTACGCCTCTTTTTTTGGCTTCCAAAAGCCTAATCATGAGATATTGATGGGACCAGGCTAGGTTGGTACCCCAAACTACGCACAGTTTTGTTTGGGCTGATGGAAGGCTACCCATAGTTGTAA
>JAWCEH010000065.1:0-12610 GCA_038859955.1 Bathyarchaeia archaeon
AAAATTCTGTAATTTGATTACGGAGAATCCTTGGACTATCGAGCTTGATCGTAATGAGTATAGGCTTCAGCAGTTTAAGCGTAAGGCTCCTGACCTGTTTAATCAGCATCGTAACCGCATTTTAGCTGATATTGACTTACTGCGTGTAGATGTTACGGCGTGGTTTGAAAACAACAAAAAGCAAAGCAAAAAAGGCAGATGTTAGCTGTACGCTTTACGCATTTTATCCATATATTTTTTATTTAAAGATAACGGATAAAAACCTTTCTATACTACTGCTTGTCCATTGCTTAAGAATACCATAAAAAGCTAAACTCATCGGAAGTTGTTAGGATTCGCGTGTTAGTGGCCCAAAGATTATAAACAAGTCCAAATACGCTAACCAATGGCTTTCTATAGAAGGCTTCTGCTAGGCTTATTGCCAACATATGATACAATCTTGGAATTTGGGCTCATTTTCTTCACTCTCACACTTAACAATAAGGCATAAAAATGCTCTTACATGAAACGTCTTCAAAGAGTTGCGAAACATTTATTTTAAAATCTTGATATAAAACGTCAGAAAGTGTGGTGGTATGATTCGAATATCTGTTCGATATCTGGCTAATTTTGCCATTATTACTGGTAGACGTGAGGAAACATTTCTAATGCCGGAAGGATCCTCTTTGAAAGAGCTTCTAGCGAAAATTGTTGAGAGGTATGGGACTTCATTTATGGAAGAAATTTTTAATTACGGTTCAAACGAGATTAAGCCGCACGTCCTGGTTCTTGTAAATGGGCAGCCGCTCAAACAAATTGGAAGCAAGTTAGATACGAAATTATTCCACGGCGACTCTATAACTTTGGCGCTACCAATATCTGGAGGATAAAAAGATGTACGGTTGGGCTGGAAAAATCCTCAGAGTTAACCTTTCAGAAGAAAAAGTAGAAAAACAACATTTACCCGAGGAATTAAAGACAAAATTTATTGGCGGAAGAGGCATCAACGTAAAGATTCTCTATAATGAAAACAAACCTAAAATAGACCCGTTTGACCCCGAGAATCGCCTAATTTTCGGTGCAGGTCCCCTTGTCGGAACGCTTGTTCCTGGGTCCGGCAGATTTAACGTGACTACAAAGTCGCCTTTAGGCTTTCTCGGCGACTCAAGCTGTGGTGGGCATTGGGCAGCAGAATTGAAATATGCTGGATATGATCATATTATAATTTGGGGAAGGGCTAAACATCCCGTTTACTTATGCATTCAAGATGGTTCTGCTGAGTTAAGAGATGCAAAGCATCTTTGGGGAATGGATACGTGGGAAACTCAAGCAGCTATAAGAGAAGAACTTGGCGATGAAGAAACTCAAATAGCTTGCATAGGTCAAGCAGGCGAGAACCTTGTTCGTATAGCGAATGTTCGGACAGGACTTAAGCATGCAGCTGGACGTACAGGTACCGGTGCGGTGATGGGTTCTAAAAACTTGAAAGCTATCGCGGTAAGAGGAACAGGGAGTATTAAAATCGCCGACCCCGAAGGGTTTATGAATTGCGTTAAAAAAGCCCATCAGAGAGTTGAAGATTTAAAATATATTTTGGGCGCTAAATCACCTCGTGGAGGGACATACGGGGCGTTATGGTTTACCCATAACGAAGCTTCTATGTTAGCTCATAAGCATCAGCAGTCAGGTTATTGGGAAGAAGCAGATAAACTGGATCCAAAAATTTTTCATGAAAAATATAAGGTTAAGATGCGCGGTTGCTTTGCTTGCCCGGTGGCTTGTACACCTTTTTATGTAGTTAAAGATGATCCTCATGGAGGATTAAGCGGAGAGGGACCAGAGTTTGAACATTTTGCATCTTTCGCCTCATCACCAGCCAATGCAGATCTACTTAAAGTGCTTAAGGCATGTAATCTATCTGATAGATTTGGGATAGATTGCGACTCATGTGGGCGCATCATAAGTTTTGCAATGGAACTATATCAACGGGGCATAATATCAGAGAAGGATGTAGGATTTCCATTGGAATGGGGTGATGGAGACGCTGTGATAAAGCTTGTAGAAATTATTTCTAAACGCCAAGGCTTTGGGGATATTTTGGCTGAGGGAGAAGTGAGGGCAGCAAAGAGAATTGGTCGAGGCGCAGAAAAATATGTTTTGGCAGTAAAAAATCTAGAACAACATGAACCTTTAAGGTCTATTACCGGACACGCTTTAGCCCAGTCAACATCTACGAGAGGGTCAGATCACCTTAGAAGTTCTTATCATGCCGAACGGGATATGGACCCAGAGGAGGCTAGGAAGTTCGGGTTTAATCCTGACCCACTTTCCTACGAAAGTAAAGCTTCAGGGGTTATTTTTTATGAGCACAATGCAGCACTAGCAGATATGCTTGGATTCTGTAAGTTTTTTAGCCCCTGGCTTTCAATTCATTATATTGATGCAGATTTAATGGCCGAACTGTTTTCCACAGCCACAGGTGTTAAGATGGATAGTGCTACACTACTTAAGGCTGCTGAAAGAGTTTACAATGTAGAACGGGCTTTCATTGTAAGGGAGGGCGCGAAAAGAGAAGACGATTATCCACCCTGGCGAGAATTTGAAGAACCTTATCCAAATGGACCCTTCAAGGGAAGAGTGCTTGATAGAAAAAGATACGATGCTATGCTTGACGAGTATTATATGCTTCACGGATGGAGTGCCACTGGTGTTCCCACAAAAAAGAAACTTGAAGAACTGGGACTAAAAGATGTAGCTTGCGACTTGGAAGCACAGGGCTTAATATAGGATATAGTTTCGTGCGAACATGATAATGCTGGGTGTAATTACTTGAAGTTACTAATCAAAAATGCGAAATTCGTAATAACCATGGATGAAAATAGGCGGATTATAAGAGACGGCGCAATCGCCATAGAAAACGATAAAATAACTGCTGTAGGGAAAAGCGAGGATGTTCAAAAGGAAATTATATCGGTAGATTATGTCATCGATGCAAACGGAATGATTGCTTCCCCGGGTCTTATAAATTGTCATTGTCATACAACTCAACATTTAGCCAGGGGGGTCGCGGATAATGTGTTCTTGCCGACATGGATTCATGAGCGTTTGTACCCTTTTGAAGCTGTTCTTGAACCAAAAGATGCATATGTATCTGCCTTAACATGCTTTATTGAGGCTATTAAAACGGGAACAACTTTTGTTGCGGATCCAGGCGGCTACCACATGGAGTGGGTTGCAAAGGCAGTAAAAGATGTCGGAATCAGAGCTGTGCTTGCTCGTTCTCTCGTAGATATACATTCGGAGGCTAGGCCTATACCTGAGGCTTTTAGGGAAACAACACAAGAGGCGGTTAATGCTGGCGAAGATTTTGTTAAAAGGTACGATGGTTTTGCAGAAGGACGTATTAGGGCGTGGTTTTCACTGCGCACCGAAAGAATGGTTTCAGATGAATTATGTATTGCGGTTAAGGCTCTAGCTGATAAATATGGTGTTGGAATAGAATCTCATGTGTCATCAAATTTGGATTCAGTTAACAGACATAAAGAAGTCTTTGGAGGCAAAACTCCAATTGAAAGATATCACGAGATTGGAGTCTTAGGCTCAAATCTACTTATAGTTCATGCAAATTGGTTATCAAGAAGTGAAATTAAACTGGTTAAGAAGTATGACGTGAAAGTGTGCCATTGTCCAACGGCTGGCGCCGCTGGCGGCTATGGTACTTTTAAGATTGGAAAATTTGTTGAGATGATGAAAAAAGGAATAACTGTAGCTCTTGGGCATGATAGTGCTGCGGAATCTAATTTTGCGGACATGCTCCGTGTTGCGTACATGGTTACAGCTCATAGAGACTTCAGACTTGATGCAACCCTCTTCCCCCCGGAAACTCTATTGGAAATGCTTACACTTAACGGTGCCAAAGCCTTATTATCCGAGGATAAGGTTGGATCGTTAACAGTCGGCAAAAAAGCCGACGTTGTCTTATTTGACATTAAAAACCCAGAAATGGTTCCTCTTCTTAACCCTGTTTCAAATCTAATTAATTCTGCTTGTGGCCATTGTGTAAACACTGTGATTATTGATGGCAAAATTGTTATGCAAAACCGCGAAATGAAAACAATTAAGGAAGATTACGTTCTTGAAGAAGCCCAGAAGACAGCAGAAAGTATCATTGAGAGAGCAAGGCTTAAAGATTATATAAGGCCAGTTTGGAAATACTATTAGGGCTCTTTCCATGAATCTAAAAATTCGTCTATTTTCATTTTCTCCTTAATAGCTTGAAGTAAGGCGTAACGATTCATTGTCATAAACTTGCTCCCCAATGTTTGAGCACCAATTACCCTTCTTTTTTCGTCTGTAATTATCTTTACTTTTACAGGATACTTTTTAAAGAAATGTTTGACGTCTTTGAAGATTGATTGGGGGTGCACGTCAGACACGGATGCTTTTATCCCTAAAGTACTAGCTGTTGCGGAACTATGTCCTATACTTGTTACGTCTAATCCAAAAAAATTATCCCCCTGAATCCTAATAAAACCCTCGCTCTTTTCATTCCCGCCGGCGGCATTCACACCTGCAATCCGTCCAGTTTCCGCCGCTATGCTTCCAACTGGAACGTAGGTTGGTTTTCCGGTTATTAAATCAGTTATCTCTATGCAGTCTCCAGCCGCGAAAATTTCGTCATTTGATGTACGCATATGTTCGTCAACCTTAATACCACCATATCTTCCTAAGTCTATGTGAGCCTCCTTAGCCAGTTTGACGGATGGTCTAACTCCAAGGGCAAATATCACCATGGAGGCACTAATTTTCTTATTTGGAACTTTTACGTACTCAACAATTCTGAAGCCGCCAATTTCTTCAACCTCAGCACCTATTATGGTTTTGATGCCTGCAATTTTCGCTCTTTCTTGTAAGATCAAGGAAAGATCTGGTTCAAGTAGCGCTCTAAGGATGCGTGACCGAATTACCATTATGGTTTTCATACCACGTGCATTAAGAGCTTGAGCTGTTGAAAGACCAATAGGGCCTGCTCCAACAACCACCGCTGGCTTTCCAGGCTTTACACTTTTCGAAATTTTTAATGCATCTTCGAATGTTCTCATTGTAAAAACATTGCCCAATTCCGCTCCCTTGATTAGTGGAACGACCTCATTTCCACCCGTCGCTAAGATTAAAGTATTATAAGCAAAGACTATCTCTTTAACCCCATTAACAGCGCGAGCTCTCAATATTCGTTCCTTAGGGTTGATACTATAAACTTCAAAGCCAGAAAGTAGTTGTATGTTCCTAGCCTTAAGATCTTCTGGGGGATAAATAACAATTTCGTTAAAAGCGACTGAACGGCTGATAACGTATGGTAGAGACGGTTTGCTATACGCTGGATATACCTCATGTGATAAAATAGCTATTTTTGCTTGGGGTTTCTGTTTTCGGGCGCTTACTGCAGCGGTCACTCCAGCAACGCCTGCACCAATTATTATGATATCTAACTTCTTTAGCATCTCCACTCAACTTTTAACGTTTATAGTTCTTCCAATTTTCCAAGCCCAAGTTTCTTCAGCGTTTTTTCTGTAGGAAAACCAGTTTTTACGTTCCACCCTCTGGCCTTATAATATTCAGCTAACATAGGCTCCAAATTGAGCACCTCACCCTTTAAAGGTCCTGTAGGAACAGGTTCTTTTAAAAATCTCTCGGGAAGAGCATCATCTTTCCTGGTTAATCCTTGCCGTATATTGAAGAGTCTTTCAACGTTGATGATCCGTTCACCTGTTTTCATCATTTGTTTCTCGGTGAAGTTCAAACCAGTAACAGCATTAAAAAACTTGGTTACCCATTTGAAAGGCATCAAAGCTGTTCTAACGATAAATTTGCAAATCTCCAAAGAATCAGCTAAGGCCCTCTGATCCTCACACCACTTAACCAGACGCCCCTTGCCTTTTATTCCAAGCGCTTCCACAGCTTCTTTCGTTCCGAATAATTTCTCTGCTTCATCTTGTGAAAAGAATGTTTCAGCAGTAGGCAAAGCTCGCAGGTGATCACCACCACGGCTCGCAACCGCATAACCAAGACCCCATGCTTTCGCCACACGCGGATCGGTTATAGCTGGATCTTGCCCTTTAACGTGCATTACATATTTCTCTGAACCTTTGCCCAGTTTTTTGGCTGCACGATAAGCACCTTCAGCTAGTAAGTTCCCAAAACCTTCTCTATATGCTATCTTTTTGATTAGCTGGATTATAGCTTCGTGATTTCCCCACTCAAGAGTTATCCCATCAGTATCATCATTTTTAAGTATTCCTCTCTGCCAGCATTCCATCGCCCACGCTATAGCAGAACCCACGTTTAGCTCGTCTAATCCCAACGCATTACAGAGGGTATGGGCATAAAGAATGGACTCCAAATCCTTGTTTCCACACTTTGAACCGAAGCTTCCCAGAGTCACGTATTCAGGTCCTTCGCCACTTGTGGCGTATGGACCATATTTTACTAGATAGCGGTGTCGACAGTGCAATGGACAGCTAAAACATGCTTCTGATTTAGTCCAGTAATTCTTATGGAGCACTTCTGCCGAAATTTCCTCCCAGTATTCAAATTGTGTTTCTTGATAATTTTTTGTTGCCAATCTTCCTAGGAATTGATGAACTTCAATAAGTGACGCGGTACCATAGAGAGAAAATATGACGGACGAAGGATCGCTATAAAGGATTTTTATCGCTTCCGCTACTATTTCCTTTAATTGACTTGGATTTGCAATTTTGACGCTTCCATGTCCCCTTACAGCTACTGCCTTGAGATTTTTTGAACCCATTACAGCACCCATGCCGCATTTTGACGCGCTTCCCTTAGAAATTTTTCCTCCACTAACAATACATGCCATTCTACATAGATTTTCCCCTGCAGGACCGATACATGCCGTTTGAACATCAGGATCACCAATTTCTTCTTTTATTGCCTCATCAGTATCCAGAGTGCTTAACCCCCAAAGATCATCAGCGCTTCGGATTTCAACGTTTTCATCCTCAATATATAAATATACTGGACGTTTTGCTTTTCCAACGATAATTAATTGGTCGTAACCAGCAAACTTTAGTTCTGCCCCAAAAAATCCACCAGAATTAGAATCTCCTAAACAAGGGTTGCCCTCTCCAACCACAGTTAAAGGCGAGAGTGCGCTTACAGTAAAGCGACCAGAACCAGGGACGAGAGTCCCAGTTAAAGGTCCGACACCAAAAATTAGCACATTTTCTGGACCAAGCGGATCTATCTTCGGATTTACCAGCTCGAACAATGTCCTAGAGTTAATGCCTCTTCCGCCTATAAAATCGTGAAGCAGTTCGGTAGGTGTTGGTTGCTTTATAATTTTTTTAAGTGTTAAATCCACAATGACTCTTTTCTTGTTCCATCCGTAAATGTTCGCTATTTGCTTACCCTCCATTAAACTTTTAGGCTGCCTTTAGCAACTTTTCCCTTATGACTAGTCACGTAAATTGTTTGTGCAACTCGTCTTTTTTTTATTAAATCAGCTCTATCTTTTCTTTCAAAGCTCAAAGCCTTCGGTTGACAATAGTTTACACATACGGGTTTTCCATCGCACAAATCACATTTTATAACTTTCTTGTGCCTCGGATGAAGTGATATTGCACCAAATGGACAAACTGCGAAACATACCTTACAACCAATGCACAAAGCATAATCGATAACAAGCGCACCATTTGAGTCCCTTACTATAGCGTGCACTGGACAAACTTTTGCACAGACAGCGTCCTCACATTGTAAACATAAAATGGGCATGTTTACACCATTATGCATCTTTATCACCTTAATCCTAGAATAAACTGTCCCGCATTCACCTTCTTTTTCCAAAGAACATGCCATTTCACAAAGTTTACAGCCAGTACACTTATCCGCATCTATTATGATTTGTTTATCCATCTTGATACCACCTTCGATAACTTAACATGTTCGTTTTATAAATGTAGCGGCAAGTGTCTATGTATAATAATCAACTCGTTAGAGAAATAAGTGTTAGTGATGAAAATTTAAAAATGAACCTTCAACGTATTAAGACTGATTATACTGATTCTCGATTTCACTACACAAATACATCCGAAAAATCGGCCGGCATCATTCTCATAAAAAAGTATTTAAGAATTGAACCAAAGTAAAAGCCTGTGAAAATATGGTTGACATTTTAATATTAAACGGAACTATCATTACGATGGATAAAGGAAGAAGAATAATCCACGACGGTGCTGTTGCAATTGAAAAAGATTTAATCGTGGATGTAGGATCCGCAAAAGAGCTGAATGAAAAGTATAAGGCAAAGTATGTTATAGACGCCACTAAAAAGGTTGTTATGCCGGGACTTTTCGACACACATGCCCACGCGGATGTACTGCATAAGACGGTAACCCATCATGAACCTGTTCATGATGGGTTAACGGACCATTTATACCGCTCAGAAAGCAGAGAAGCTTTGTATTGGGGCGGTTTACTCTGCGCTCTTGAGAAGCTCAAATTTGGCACAACTTGCGGCATGGCAATGATGCATCGAAGGTCTGATGACCCTGAGTCCCCAAGCCTATTTGCGAAGGCCCACGCAGAGGTTGGCATTAGGGCCGTGATTACTGTTGGTCCTAGCGTTCATCCGGTGCGAACGGTTTTTCCGGATAGAAATAAAGGAGTAGGATTTGAGCACACTGTATATTATGATGACTATTACGATATTGTTGAGGAAGTCATGCGTAGATGGCATGGTAAAGCTGGGGGAAGAATACAGATTTGGGCATGTCCGTCAGATGATATTTGTATATCTCCAATTTATGATAAATTAAGAGCTAATGATATTTCTGTGCTGCAAGAAAAAGCTCGTAGGTGGAAAGAGCTTGTAAAGAAATATAATAGTGGTATTCATTCCCATTCTAGCGCTCCGGGTGTGATAAAATTCGCCCATGAAAAGCTTGGACTTCTTGGTCCCAACGTAATTTTAGCTCATTGCGTCGGAATGCTAAGCGAAGAAATTAATATCTTGAAACAAACAGGCACTCATGTATCTCACTGCCCCTATGCCATAAACGCTATTGGTCAACGCTGTCCAGTTCCAGAACTTATCGATGCTGGTGTTAACGTTTCTTTAGGCTCAGATGCTCCGGCTGCCACAACAAACCCCCCATTTGATCAATTTATGATCATGAGAGGAGCGCAATGGTTACAAATGGTTTACTTTAAAAATCCTTGGGTGATGCCTCCAGGAAAGCTTCTGGAGATGGTAACGATAGATGGCGCTAAAGCTTTTGGCATGGAGAGGTACTTGGGGTCAATCGAGCCTGGTAAGAAGGCAGATATTATTCTAGTGGACATGTTTAAGCCTCATCTAGTTCCTGTTTGGACGGAATGGAACAGACTAGTTTTTGAAGCCTCAGGGCATGACGTAGACACGGTTATAGTAGACGGGAATATTCTGATGGAACATCGAGTTGTTAAAACGGTAGATGAAGAAAAAATTTTAGAGAAGGCTCAAGAAGAAGGCGAAAGAATGATTGAGTATTCCGGCGTAAAACCTCTTATGGGCATACACGAAAAATTTTGGGGGCACTCCCGATATTAGGAGGTGAGCTTTTGAAAGTATATAAAACTGAAGCATGCTTTTCTTGCGGCCGATATTTCTCTGAACCGAGACCATGCGAAAATTGCAACATAATTCCACATGATGGTGTCGTTGAGTGCATTGTATGCACCAAAGTGATTCCGTTTGAAGAGAGAGAAAAGTATGTTGCCTTAGAAAACTTCTCCGGCTCAAATGTTTGGAAGTATCTAAAAAGATATTGTATCTGCAAAGAATGTTTACAAAGAGCGCGAAGTGGGGAATGGAAGCTAAAACTTAAAAGGCCAGTAACTTTTTGTCAACCAACTCCCGACTGGCGCTAAATAAACAAAACTTTAGAACAAAGATTCTACAGCATGAATGCCAACTAAAACTAATGGTAACGGAACGAAAAAGTGGTTACTAACTTGAAGCCGTACATATATTTTCTTCTTGGCTTATACTTAAGTAAACTTCCCTTGATACATTTACGCCTGGAAGCAAACCTCCTCGCACACGAATACAAATATTCTCACCTAAATCCACAAAATATTCTAGGTAGTCACTTCCTAGGTATACCATGTTAACGATCTTACCTTTTAAAACATTTACCGCACCTTCGGGTTTGCTTGTGTAGATTTTTATGCTAGTTGGTCTGATGTAAAGATTGAAACTTGTGCTAGACATTCTTTTAGGTATATAACATAACAATTCACCGACGGGTGTCTCAATACAGGCCAATCCTTCCTTGTTTAGAAAAGTTTTTAGTTTTGCTGGTATTTTATTTTTGCATCCTAAAAATTCTGCCACTTCCTCATTACAAGGCGAAGTATAAAGTTTTTCAGGCGTTCCTTCATCAACTATCTTTCCGTTGAACATGATTTTAATGTCGTCTGAAAGGCTGAACGCTTCGACTTGATCGTGCGTTACATAAAGCGTTGTAATATCAAGTTTTCTTTGCAGTTCCCTTAATTTTAACCTCATTTCTTCTCTAAGTTTTGCATCCAAATTGCTCAGCGGTTCGTCAAGAAGCAACAGTTTAGGTTCTGTAATTAATGCCCTAGCCAAAGCAACTCTTTGCTGTTGGCCACCGCTCAATTGTGTTGCCGGTCTATTTTCTAAACCTGACAGTTCTACCAGCTCCAAGACTTTTCTTACTCTATCCTTGATCTCTGTTAGTGGTACTTTTTTAATTTTTAACGGAAAAGCTATATTATCAAAGACGTTCATGTGGGGCCATATGGCATATGATTGGAAAACCATGCCCATGTCCCTTTGATTTGGAGGTATATTCACACGACTTTCTTTGGAAAAGAGCACCTTGCCATCCATAATTACCTCTCCATCATCCGGATTTTCTAAACCTGCAATGCATCTAAGGGTTGTCGTCTTTCCACAACCACTTGGACCTAGCAAGGTTGTAAAGCACCCTTTAGTAAGTTCAAATGAAATACCATTCACTGCTCCAACAGTTCCATATCTTTTCACTAATGAAAAGACTTTTACGAACATTTTAATCGGAAATTAGAAGATACAATTTTTTATATAAGGTTATCGATGTAATCCATTTGATGCAACATGAAAGCGCACAATCACTTTATAGGACGTGAACACAAAATAGTTGTGTTTGGCAAAAATAAGTATAAAGTAACATTGGCAGCATTTATCTGTGGTGAAGACATCGTCGCCATTATTGGTGGGGGCGAAAAGCCGCACGTTGGTGCCGTTGCCGTAGCTATTCCTCATCCAAGTCATAAAGATTCAAAAATAAGCTGTACATCATCCGTTTTCACCCTTTTTGGACATAAAGATGATGTGGTTGCAAGACCTATTTCAGAGAGAATAGCAACGCAGCTTAATAAGACAACCGTTGTTATTGCAGGTTTGCACATAGAAAAGGCGAGCAAAAAAGACATCAATAAGTTGGTGTCAAATTCAATGAGGTGTGCTGAGAAAATGCTAGAAGAAATAAAGAAAGCATTACGTTGAGAGCAGGACGTTTAGTTATTATTTTTTTGAAAATTTAACATGCAAAAATTAGATGAAAGTAGACAGAATAGGTGTTTTTAACTTTCCCATACTGGCTTGATTTGAGTTTCCATGTATTTTGTCATATCTGCTAGGTACGCTTCGGGTTCTGGAATAAACAGATGAACATTCGGTAGAAGCGTTTCAAGCGACACTTCTGACGGCACTCCCACTCTATTAGGGGTCCTCAGTAAACTAGCGAGAATCAACTGTCCCTCGACAGATACTAGCCATTCTGCAAACAGTTTAGCAGCATTTGGATGCGGTGCGAGTAAGTAAATTCCAGCGTAACCTCCTATTAAAACCGTTGGTTCAATTTGTGTATACCCCACAGGCGCACCTTTCTTTATATCCATAACCACTTCGTGAAGATAAGTGCCTATACATAGACTGTACTCGCCTGCTGCCAATAACCTTTCCATCTCACTTGTACTTCTATACAATACTGGATTAAGGGCTTTTAGTCTATGGATGAAATTGGCCCATTTAGTGTCATTGTTCCAGTACTCTCTTAAGCCAGCTAAAAATGCGGCCATCGGCGTTCCTGGCGCCAGAGGGTCGCCCATACATACCCTGTTCATATACTTTGGGTTGACCAAATCTTCTAAAGTTTTCGGCACATCCTCTGGTGCAAGCAAGTCCTTGTTATACGCTACGACTGCAGGTGCTACCTGAGCAACGACAAGTTTCTCATTTTTATAATATAAGTCGTCAATTTGTACACTTTTGTATGGTTCTATTGCGCCCCGTCCAAGAAGCTGAACAGGTGGTGTCATACCAATAATCACGTCCACAACCTTCTCTCCCCCTTCCAACGCAGTAAGAACTTTCGCCACAATTTCAGCACTTTTAGCCTGCCAGTATGTTGTTGATATACCCGGGTATCTTTTTGAGAATTCTGCCAGCAGCTTAACAATGTGTTCCACGTCCCATACTGTGTATACTATTAGGGCTCCTTCCTCTTTGGCTTTCATGTAAAGCTCCGTCTCTCCTGGGAAAAGCTCGCCCGCAAGAAGCTTA
>JAWCEH010000066.1:0-12545 GCA_038859955.1 Bathyarchaeia archaeon
CTAGGCTCTTGAATAGGTAATATTGGTGACTAAATGGAAACCAAATACGCTGAGTCCGGTGTGGACGTTAAGAAGAGGGGTATAGAATATTTCAAGGATATTCTGAGCAGCCTCTTCCCTAATGCTTTTTGCGTTATTAGTGAAGATCCAAATATCCAAGGATACGGGTTAGTGACGCATACTGATGGTGCGGGCAGTAAACCAGTTCAAGCATATCTGCATTGGAAAGAAACGGGAGAAATAAACTGGTTTAAGGGTTTAGCTCAGGATGCACTGGCCATGAACTTGGATGATATTATCTGTGTGGGGGCATCACCAATAAATTTTGTAGATTATTTGGCCATAAATCCTCTTAAGGTTGATAAGATCAGTGTCATAAAAACTTTGAGTATAGGCTTTAAAGAGAGTATTGATGTCTTAAGTAATTTGGGCATAAGACTTCTCTTTTCTGGCGGTGAGACAGCCGACTTACCGGATCAGCTCAGAACATTAGATTTAGCTGTGACAATGAATGGGCGTGTATGTCTTTCAAAGGTTTTAGACGGTAGGAAGATTGGGCCTGGCAACTTAATTATAGGGCTTAGAAGCGGTGGAAGAACTATTTACGAACGAAAGGAAAACAGCGGTATAATGTGCAATGGTTTAACATTGGCACGGTTATGCCTCATGCGTGGAGACTACCGGGAAAAATATCCAGAAATACTTGAGCCCCTTGGAGGCAGAAGATCATATTACGGCAAATTCAGAATTGATGATTACTTGGATGAGCTTGGCATGACGGTTGGTGAGGCGTTACTTTCACCGACGCGATTTTATGCGCCAGTCGTCTTGAAGATTATGGAAATGTTTGGCTCGCATATAACTGGTTTAATTCATAATACTGGCGGTGGACAAACGAAATGCTTACGCATGGGTATAAATATACATTACATCAAAGATGATCTTTTCAACCCGGATCCTATTTTCATCTTAATACAACGTGAGTCCGGCGAATCCTGGAGAGCAATGTATGAGAACTATAATATGGGAATCGGCTTTGAGATAATAGCGGAACCGGAAGCTGCAGACGATATAATCAGCCAATCTGAGAAGTTTAATTTAGAAGCAAAGATCATTGGGAGATGTGAGAGAAGTAACGGAAAAAATAAGTTGACTATAAAGAGCCAGTATGGTAAATTCCAGTATAGATGAGAGATAAGAATAGTGATCTGACGATCAGCAAATTGCCTTCGAAATGCTCCTATCAAGAATAGTATATTTAAGCGGTTCCACAAATATTTAGCTTGTGAGTGTTATGAGCTTAGAAAAAATCAAAGAGCCCTATAGAACCCTTGTTGAAAAACTACTTAACCTTTTGTTAACTAAGTTGGGTGACAAAATAATTTCGGTTGTTATATACGGTAGTGTTGCGCATGGGTCAGTTAAAAAAGACAGCGACATAAACATTCTAGTAGTTGTTGAATCCTTACCTGAAAACCGCTTAGAGCGTCAGCAACTATTCATCCGGATTGAAGAACCTCTTGAGCCATATGTGAATGAACTCTGGGACAAAGGTTTCAGCGTAGATTTCTCGCCCATAATTTTATCTATGGGAAGAAGCCTCTAGAATTAGGTCACCCGATATGAAGTTTGGGGAGATTGTTGAGATTAATAATATTGAGATGGCAAGATCGTACACTAGACGAGCTAGCGAGAGAGGGAGATTATTTCTCATCTTGACGCATGCGTTCAAGCAGTTTTTCTCGTGATTTTTCAGCTTTATCCATAATTTCCTCGACTTTTACAGTTTTGAGATTTCTATTCTCCATGATTAATCGCCCATTAATTATTACTGTTTCAACATCTGATGATTTAGTAGCATAAACTAGATGGCTTATTTCATTGTATATTGGCCATAAGTGGGGTTTATGGAAGTTGACTATAATAATGTCCGCCTTCTTGCCAACCTCTATTGATCCTATCTCTTTGCTCCATGAGAGTGCTTTTGCTCCATTAATAGTTCCCATTTTAAGAACAGTCTCAGCTGTTAGCAAGGTTGGGTCCCTTCTTACGCCCTTATGCAAAAGTGCCGTGAACTTCATGACTTCGAACATGTCTGCAGAGTTATTTGAGCATGGGCTATCAGTGCCTAAAGCGACTGTTATACCGGATTTCAGAATCTCGGGGATGGGGCTTATTCCCGAGGCTAGCTTAAGGTTTGAGATAGGATTGTGGGCAACCTTTACGTTCCTTAAGCTTAAGACTTCAATATCTCTTCTGGTTAAGTGAACGCAATGAGCTGCAATAACATCACTGCTAAGAACCCCTAGTGAATCCATGTAATCTAGGATGCCATTATCTGCTGAAACACCGAATGCATCTCTAATTTTTTGGGCTTCATCTTCGGTTTCGGCTAAGTGCGTATGCCAGATTATTGGCTTGCCGCTCGAAGCGTACTTTTCGTTTAGGTCTGATGTTATGGCTCTGAGTTCTTTCATGTATTCTGGATCAACAGTGTATGGAGCATGAGGGTCCACACTTACGCGTATTGTCCCACTGGCTTTTCCATGCCAACTTCTAGCCAATTCTTTTAGAGCTTTTTTATCGTGATCTTTACGCCAAGAAAAGCAAACATGCCCAACAACGCCTCGTAGTCCAACTTCGGCTAATGCCGCAGCCTCATTATAGTCCTCAGCGTAGTGATACATCGTGTTAATTGTTGTTGTTCCACCCATAACCGACTCAACAGCCGTCAAAAGTGCACCCACATAAATGTCATAGCCAGTCATATGCCTCTCGAAAGGCCAAACCCAAATCTCAAGCCACTCCTTTAATGGATAGTCGTCTGCATAACCTCTCAGCAAACTCATGGCCGCATGCTGATGAGTATTTATCAAACCGGGCATCACGATCTTTCCGCTAGCATCAATCTTCTCGTATCTTGAATACTTGCGCTTAATTTCATCACTTCTTCCAACATCAATTATAGCATCACCTTCTACCACAACTGCCCCATCACGTATAACACCTTTACTCCCCATTGTAACAACAGTTCCACCGTATATTACGAGTTCCATAAAATAGCCTCCAAAACCAAATTACTTTTAATCTCCTAAGAATAAATAAAAATTGCTATGCTTGATGAATCTAACAATATTATCATGAAATTCTATTAAACTGAAGAGTTTAGAAGAGAGGGTTGATGAGGTTCAAGAGGCACTTTGGAGGCGCCAAGTCCTGACTGAAATGGTTGTCATGTCTCATGAGGAGTGGATGAAAGTTGAATACTGAAATAGACCAGAATCATCGGTATCCGAACGGTCTTATTTAGAGATTTAGCCTTTTAAGCTTTAATGAATTCTTCACTTATAAATAGGATTTGTAGCTTAAGTGTTATTTTGGAATTTATGGAGGATGCTTTAATGGAGATAGCCCTATTAGGTTTAGAGAGTTTAAGGAAATATATTCGTGGGATTTACGGTCCTAATGCCGAGGTTCAGAGGGTTTTGGAGTTACCCTCCGGGAAGGAAAAGGTTGGTGAGGAGCTTAAGGGCTTCGGCTATGGAGTTCCATATTTGATTGAGGTTTCTGTTAACGGTGAGGTTAAGAAGGTCGTGCTAGAGACTATTAGGCCTGGTGGCTTCGGGCATGAGCACTTCTCTGATAGGGCACAGATACTGCTTTGGCAGCACTCTGCTTTTAATAACCTCCCAAGACATGTTAAGTCGATTGATGTAGGTGCATTCACGGCTGGTGGCACGCTTAAGTCGCTTGGAGACTGCAGGGAATTCTTTATAGTAACAGAGTTTGTTGAAGGTAAACCCTACTACTTGGATCTCGAGGCGATAAAAGCTAGGGGAGAATTATCAAGCCTTGATGTTAAGCGCTGCTTGGCGCTCTCCGATTACCTCGTTGAAGTTCACTCGGTTAAGGGCCTTGGGCTGGAATCTCTCTACGTTAGGCGTATTAGAGATCTTGTAGGTCATGGGGAATGCATAATGGGCTTGATTGATAGCTACCCGCTTGAACTTGATTATGCTAATGAGAAGACCCTGATGGAGATTGAGCGGAAATGCGTTGAATGGCGCTGGAAGCTAAAGAAAAAGGCTTATAGGTGTGCGAGGGTTCACGGCGACTTCCACCCATGGAACGTATTGTTCCGCGAGGGAACAGACTTCACGGCACTGGATAGAAGCAGGGGCGAATGGGGTGAACCAGCAGACGACCTAGCAGCCATGACAATAAACTACTTGTTTTATTCACTTCAGGCATATGGTGAAATGAAGGATCCTTTCAGGAGGCTATTTGAATTATTTTGGAAGAACTATTTGGACAAAACAGGAGATGATGAAATTCTAAAAGTTATACAACCATTTTATGCGTGGAGAGGCCTAGTAATTGCGTCACCAATATGGTACCCAAACCTAACTGCCGATACGAGAAGCAAAATATTTAATTTCATAAAAAATGTTCTTAAATTGGAAAAAATCGATACAGAAGAAATAAATTCTTATTTAGAGGAGACTTGTCAAGGAAAATAGCCAATTTCCAAGAATTCTTCATGAAAGTTTGCAGTAAAAAGTAAAAAAGCTTATAAAGTCTAAATGGAAAAAATGTTTTGAGGTATAATTAGTATGAAAGCCAAAACAAATTTGTTAATAGCTTCTCTTCTAATTTCGCTATTTTCCAGCGTGCTCTTAGCAAATGTTCCAGCATTATTCGCTCAAGAGGTACCTAAGGGACCATGGGTTGACGAGGTTGACTTCTTTGTGGAAGCGGATGAAGCAAAAGTGGTCGATATGCTGCTGAAAAATGAGATGCAAGTTTACTTCAGAGATATAACGGATCCAGAGTTATTCAAGACAGTTAAGGCTTCGCCAGATTTATGGTATGTAACATCCTTTGGACTTTACTTTGAACTAACATTTAATCCAGTTGGGCCTGAATTTCCTGCAACAGGTAAGCTTAACCCATTCTCCGTCCCAAGAATAAGGGAAGCTATGAACTACTTAGTTGATAGAAAGTATATAGTTGACGAGATTATGGCTGGAATGGCGGTGCCAAGGTATACTACTTTAACACCGGCTTTTCCAGACTATGCAAAGTATGCGGATGTTATCAGAGCTATCGAGAAAGAATACAGTTACAGCCTTGATAAAGCTAGAGAGATAATCACTGAAGAAATGATTAAGCTCGGTGCCGAGTTAGTAGAAGGAAAATGGTACTACAAGAATGAACCAGTTACCTTAATATTCTTGATCAGAGTTGAAGATCAAAGAAGGGGCATTGGCGATTATGTAGCTTCGCAACTTGAGAAATTAGGCTTTACTGTTGATAGACAATATAAAACTAGTAGAGAAGCATCACCAATATGGCTTAGAGGTAATCCTGCGGATGGCAAATGGCATCTTTATACTGCCGGATGGATAACAACTCTTGTTTCAAGAGATGAATCGGATAATTTCGGATTCTTCTATACGTCTAGAGGCCAACCAGTACCTTTGTGGCAAGCATATAAGCCTGCTCCGGAATTTGACTACATTGCTGGTAGACTATGGAACAGAGACTATGCAACAATTCAAGAAAGAGATGAATTAATGAAAAAGGCATTAGAACTTTCGATGAAAGACTCCGTCAGAGTATGGTTAGTTAGTCAAACTGCTCCATGGCCTGCCAGAAAAGATGTTTCATTAACGTACGATCTGGCAGCTGGTTTTTCAGGCGCAAGACTATGGCCGTATACTTTAAGATATGTAAATCGGGTAGGCGGTACAGTTAAGATCGCGTCATCAGACATATTCGTGGATCCTGTAAATCCGGTTGCTGGAAGCAATTGGATATATGATGCAATGTATTATCGCGCAACTTCGGATCCAGCAACTATGCCTGATCCATTTACCGGGCTTTACTGGCCGCAGAGAGCAAAGAAGGCTGAGGTCTATGCTTTAAATGGATTACCCATAGGTGTAACATTAGATTGGGTTACGCTGAAATTTGTTGACAGCATAACAGTGCCAAGTGACGCATGGTATGACTGGGATCCGGTAAAGCAGGAAATAATCTATGCACCCTCGGGGACGACGGCTAAGACAAAAACCGTGGTTTATTACGATGAGAATTTGTTTAACATGAAATTCCATGATGGTAGCAAATTCTCGCTAGCTGACATGGTGTTTAGTTACATATTAACTTTCGATAGAGCTAAGCCAGAAAGTCCATTGTACGATGAATCTTATGTTCCCTCATTTGAGGCATTTAGGGAATACTTCAGAGGCTTCAAAATAATAAGTGAGAATCCGCTAGTAATTGAATACTACTCTGACGCATTATATCTCGACGCTGAATATATCGCTTCATCTGCCGCGGGTGCCTTCTACACAGATTATGCATACGGTCCTGGCCCATGGCATACCATTGCAATCGGATGTTTGGCTGAATCGGAGAATAAGCTAGCGTTCTCAGTTGATAAGGCTGATGCCCTAAAAATTGAGTGGATGAATTATCTAGCTGGTCCCTCACTTCAGATACTTAGCGATTCCTTAACAAAAGCGATAAATGAAAAGTTTATCCCCTATAAGAAAGTCTTGAGTAAATACGTCAGCGAAACGGAAGCCTTGCAAAGATACAATAACCTTAAAGCATGGTATGAATCAAAAGGACACTTCCTTGTTGGCAATGGGCCATTCTATGTAGAGAGGGTTGATCCAACAGCCAAAATATTAGTATTGAAGGCTTTTAGAGATCACATAGATCCAGCAGATAAGTGGCTTAAATTCTCCAAACCAATGATACCCGAAGTTAAAATCACCTCAGTGCCAACTATAACGCCTGGACTCTCTGTTGAAATTCCTGTTTCAGTAACTTTTGAGGGACAGCCATATAAAGTAACTGATATTGGTTATCTAAAATATATCATTACAAGCCCAACCGCATCGCTGGTTGGCGTTGCTGAACCTGTAAGAGATGGCGAATGGAAGATTAAACTTAAACCCGAAGAGACATCTCTCCTAACGGCTGGAACAATGAACATTGAAGTAATAGCGGTGTCAAAACTTGTAGGTATGCCAGCTTCAACAACAGCAACGGCTACAGTCATGAGTGAAACTGAATTCTTAATGGGAGAACTAGCGAAGACTAAAGCTGATTATGAAGCGAAAATATCTGAGTTAAGAACTACAGTAAATACATTAAGTTCAAAGATTGATGCATTAAGTGGCACAATAAATACCTCGATGATGGTCGCCGGGGTAGCAGTCGTAATTGCTATAGTAGCAATTGTTTTAGCAATAATTAGGAAGAAGTAAAAACCACTACATTTTTATTTCCCCTTTTATTTCTTTTATTTTTCTGGTGGCTGTAATATGTTTCCGAGATTCGTGAAGTATATACTTAAGCGTGGAGTAATAATCTTTATCACAGTTGTTATAGCAGTGTACCTCACGATTTATATTGCAAATATGGGTGGATATGTGGATGAAATCGTTAAGGGTGATCTTTATCTCTCTATTTCACAGAATTATCGTCAAAATCCCGCGTATAAAGCCCTGAATGAGACTCAGTTAAGGAAATTGATAGATGAATGTTACGCCAACGAATTATCAAGATTAGGTTTTGATAAACCATTTATTTATAGAAGCTTCATTTATTTGAGGGATGCTCTCTCACTAAACCTTGGAAGAGCACTATTTTTAAGTAGTGATAGTGGCTCCAGAAATGTACGTATAATTATCTTAGAAAGGTTGCCGAACACTGTTCTCTTATTTACAACGACGCAACTTATATTGTTCTTTATAGGCTTATTTTTTGGATTATTTCTATCCAGAAGATATGGCAGTATTTTGGACAGAGCATCCGTTTTAATGGCCCCTCTCTCATCTCTACCAGGATGGTTTTATGGAATCTTTCTAATATTATTATTCGCGTCCCTCCTAAGACTCTTGCCCTATGGTGGAATGGTTGATGTTCCACCTCCAACAGATAGGTTTGCTTATGCATTAAGTGTTCTTAAACACATGGTTTTGCCAATTATGTCTTGGCTTGTAGCCTATTCATTCATAAACATTTACGTTAGAAGAACATTCTTTCTAATGTTTTCAAGTGAAGATTACGTAGAAATGGCGAAGGCTAAGGGTCTACCCGAATCTTTAATTCAGAGAAGATATATACTTAGACCGACTCTACCACCAATTATAACAGATTTTTCCCTAACTTTAATTGGCTCGTGGATGGGAGCAATAATAACTGAAAGAGTATTTAATTGGCCTGGTATAGGAAGTTTATTTTATGAAGCTTCATTAATGTTTGATACTCCGGTTTTAGTAGGCCTCGTAGTTATATATGCGTATCTTTTGGCTGCAACAGTTTTCGCTTTAGAATTTGTTTATGCAATCTTAGATCCAAGAATTAGATCTGGAGGTATTTAACGTTGTCAAATGTTAAACAATCTCTTAGGCAACTTTTTGTTTATAAATCTGCTCTCACTGGAATGATAATAATACTTATTTTAACCGGTATATCGATCTACGCAATTCTTGCCATACCTTATGATGAGGCCACAAGACTTTGGAGAGCTGGTGAACAATATTGGTTAGAGAATCCGCGCAATGCTATGCCATCATGGATAAATATCTTTTTATCAGAAAAGTTGCCGGAAACATTAGTATTAGATACTAAAAAACCTAAACCAGGGGTATCTAAGGCGATAATTCCCGTAGCAGAAAAATTTAGCAACATTAAAGTTGATTTTTCATTTAACTATGAGTATGATGATTTTCCAAGCGAGATAAATATGTTTTTTGAATCCAACTATAGTGTTTCTGCACCAAAGTTAACAGTTCACTGGGTTAAGCCTAATGGCGAAGAGCTTACTCTAGGCAGCTTTTTAATATCGAAAGATGATAGATATTATATCTCAAACGATGAGAAACTAGCCAAAGAACTCAGAAACATTATCTCGAGAAAGATTAATAAAACTATTGAGTATGACGCCCCCCTTACACTTCTTCTTTTCGCCCAAGAAGATATAAGTATTCTTAGTCCTGATTCAGCCAAAGTTATGAAAGGAAACTACAAAGTTTGGATAGATGGAATAGTTTTTGAAACTGGCGTGAATTTAGATGCGAAACTAGTAATATATGGAAAAGTTTACGGCTGGGCTGGAACAGATCATATAAGAAGAGATTTGGGGATAGCACTTTTATGGGGTGCTCCAATAGCATTATCATTCGGCGTAACAGCGTCAGTCTCAATAGCGCTTATACAAATGTTTATTGGCGCCGTCAGCGCATGGTTTGGAGGAATTACTGATAATTTTGTGCAAAGAATAACTGAGATTTTTATGGTTATTCCATTTTTACCAATATTGATAATGATATCTACATTTTATAAGTTTAACATATGGGTTCTTTTAATAGTGGTTATTGCGCTCACGATTTTCGGTGGAGGCGTAAAGAATTATAGAGCAATGTTTCTGCAGATCAAAGAGTTTCCATACGTGGAGGCTGCAAGAGCTTATGGAGCTAGCAACTTAAGAATAGTTTTATACTACCTTATTCCAAAAGTTTTACCTACCGTTATACCTTCTATGGTTCTTTCTGTGGCAGACTTCGTATTTCTGGAGGCTGCATTAGCAATACTCGGTCTTGGTGACCCGCTAACTCCTACTTGGGGAAAAATAATTGATGATGCATACTCGAATGGAGCACTGTATAAAGGTTTATATTACTGGGTTTTAGAACCATCTGTTATGTTGGCGGCCGCTTCGTTGAGCTTCGCAATGCTTGGCTTTGCATTAGATAAAATATTTAATCCAAAGTTGAAGGAGATGTAGATGAGTGAAGGACATCTTACTGTAAAAAATCTAGTAATGTACTATAGAACGATGAGAGGTGAAGTTAAGGCAGTTGATGACGTATCATTTTCGCTTCAAAGGGGAGAAACTATTGCAATTATCGGGGAGTCCGGATGTGGAAAGAGTTCGCTAGCAAAGTCAATAATAAGGTTATTGCCTAGAAACGTGTCTGTATACAAAGGCGCAGTTTTCTTTAATGGCTTAAACATAATTGAATTGGATGAGGAAAAATTTACAAAAGAGATTAGGTGGACTAAGATTACATACGTCCCCCAGGCAGCGTTAAATTCCTTAAACCCGATTATTAAGATTGGAGACCAAATGGTCGAACCCCTCATCCTGCATCAGAAGATAAACAAAAGCGAGGCGCTTGAGAGGGCTGCAAAAACATTAAAGGCTGTTGGAGTAAGCGAGACCTTTCTTCACCATTATCCTTTTGAATTAAGTGGTGGTATGAAGCAAAGAGTTATTATAGCGATGTCGCTTTTAACAAACCCGGAGCTTATGATTCTTGATGAACCCACCTCGTCTCTGGACGTTTTGACTCAGGCTAATATTATGAATTTACTGAAGAACATTAAAAAAGAGATGAAATTAAGTATGATGTTTATAACGCATGATGTTAGCTTATCGAGTGAATTAGCAGACAGAGTTGCTGTTATGTACGCTGGCCAAATTGTTGAATTCAGTGGTGCAGAAACATTTTATGGTAATCCGAAACACCCATATTCCCAAAAATTGATGGAGAGTGTCCCCACACTTAGAACTGATAAGAAATTAGACTTCATACCCGGTTCACCACCTAGTCTTCTTGATCCACCTAAGGGATGCAGGTTCGCTGAAAGGTGTCCCTTAGTTTTCGAAAAATGCATTAATGATCCTCCAATAATATATTTGACTGAAGGCTCTTACGTTAAATGCTGGCTTTATGGGAAGGAATAAAAATGGGCGCTCCGCTACTTTATGTTGAAAACTTAAAGGAATACTTTGAGATTAGAAGGGGTTTATTCGGTAGAAGAGGGTTTATAAAAGCGGTTGATGGAGTTAGCCTAACCTTGGCTAGGGGGGAAGCAGTATCAATAGTTGGCGAGAGCGGTTGTGGTAAAACCACTCTTGGTAAAACTATTCTCAGATTGTATGAACCAACTGATGGAAAAATAGTATTTGACGGAAAGGACGTAACTCACTTAGGGTGGAAGGAGCTAAAGTGGTATAGGCGAGAAACTGGTTTAGTTCAACAAGACCCTTTTGGGGCTTTACCACCATTCATGACTGTAAGGAGAATCTTGGAAGAACCGCTAACAATTCATGGGATCAAGGACGGTAAGATAAGGGAGGAAAAAGTTTATAGAGCTTTAGAAAGGGTTAAACTAATTCCAATTGAAGACTTCATCAATAAGTACCCTCATATGTTAAGTGGAGGACAGCAGCAAAGATTAGTCATAGCGAGATCAATAATCTTAGAGCCAAAGTTGATAGTCGCAGACGAACCAGTCTCTATGCTTGATGCATCAGTTAGAATAGAAATACTAAAATTACTGCATGATCTGCAGAGAAACTATAATTTAAGCGTAATGTATATTACGCATGATCTCTCGACGACTAGATATTTTTCAGAGAGAATCTTCATAATGTATGCTGCCCATATCGTTGAGAGCGCTGAGACAAGAGAAATACTGGTTAATCCATTACATCCTTACACAAGGGCTTTGCTGAACGTTATACCAGATCCAGACCCGGAAAACCGCTTTATAATCAAAGAGGTGCCTGCAGGGGAACCGCCTAACCTAATAAATCCGCCAACGGGTTGTCGCTTTCATCCTAGATGCCCAAACTTCATGAAGGGTATATGTGATTCTAAAGAGCCATCTCTAATTGAAACTAGTAAAGGACATTATGTGAAGTGTTGGCTTTATGGTTAAAGTACAGAGGGAAACCGCCGAGATAATTGCAGGAGCTTTGCTGCTAATATTAAGCTTTTTGATATCATTCTTCATGGTAATCGGAATTTTAGAGAAATCAATCACTCTTTCGGTCTTTTCACTCTCGTCATCTTTTGCTGGCTTAACAATAGGGTTCCATGGAATATATGGAGTAGTTATTTCCCGTCGAAAGAAGGAGTAACCAATGCCCGACAACGGCTGGTGTGTTTGGGTCACTGGTTTGCCTGGTAGTGGCAAGTCTACTATTGCATTTTCGTTAGCTGGTAAACTTAGGTCTTTAGGGATTCATGCTTATGTTCTTTCTTCAGATGCCTTGCGAAAAATAATAACGCCTAATCCAAAGTATACTGAGGATGAGCGTGATGTTGTTTACGGCGCGCTCGTTTATATCGCTAGGATCCTTACTGAGAATGGAGTAAACGTTATTATTGATGCTACTGGTAATAGGCGTAAATACCGTGATCAAGCTAGACGTGAGATTTCAAGGTTTATGGAGGCTTACATCTGGTGCCCGCTAGAGGTTTGTGTTGAGAGGGAGTCTAGACGCGGTGTAGACATTTATGGGGCTCCTAAAGGCATATATGCTAAAGCCTTTACAGGCGAGAGCAAAACTGTTCCAGGCTTTGGAGTCCCATATGAGGAGCCAATAAACCCGGAAGTTACGGTTAACTCAGATAAGCTTAGCCCCGAAGAATGTGCAGAAAGGATATTAAAAGTCATTTTAGATAAGTTTGTTAAGCAACCTAGCCCTTAAATATTCGATTATTTAAGAA
>JAWCEH010000067.1:0-12536 GCA_038859955.1 Bathyarchaeia archaeon
TGCCTCTGCCCCAATAATCTGGGTGAACACTTATGCCTATGCTCGTTGTACGCTCGGCGCTATCATCCATGCGCCAAAGTGCTAGAAAGCCTGTTACGCGCTCACTTATTTTTGCGACTAGAACCTCGACTCTATCATTGCTCTTTAATTCGCTAAAGAATCTTCTATACTCCTCAAGTTCCCTCTCAAACTCTTCGTCCGCGTACTCGACAAGCCATTTCCTAACAGCTGGGTGGCGTTCAATTTCAACAATAGCCCTAATGTCTTCCTCTTTCAGAGGGTTTAGTTTAGCATTGATAATTTCAAGTTTCAAGACGTCCCTCCGAGAGACAAAAGACTGAGAGTATGGAAGGAGTATTAAAACTTTGCTCCTCGGAGTTATATACTTTCCATGTTAAGCAAATAATTCCCTAGCGTTTGCCTTTATTCTTGAGGGGCGGGCGTAAGCGGCTTATACGTATCCTTCTATTTGCAGATGGGTTCTCTGCCTAAGAAAAATTGTTGCTAAACGGGCTTCCCTAAGTTTCCTTCTGAGATTTCTGTCATTTGTTGCAACTATGCAATTACACTCTTTTGCAGTGCGAAGAAGCACGTCGTCATAGTTCTCACCAGGTTCCGCACAAGCTTCTATAATCCTGCATTTTTTAGCGATTTCTAAGGCTAAAAGAGCATGCCTTCGAACTTTCTCGGATTTTCTCATAGAGAGTTTCTTAAGCTCTTCTAGGGTTGTTGAGAGCACCATTGGCTCAAAATGGCCAATTAAGGCCTCTATCTCACTAAAAATATCAATCTTAAATTGTAATGGAAGGAGGAGGAAGTTTGCATCAAATATAACTTTCCGCATTCTCTTTACTCAGCTTTATAAGAGTAAACTCTCGATAGATTCGCGGCTAGCTTTATGGCTTCTATTAAGCTTCTTGGGTTTGCAATGCCCTTCCAAGCAATATCGTATGCGGTTCCATGGTCCACGGATGTTCTAATAAATGGGAGGCCGATGGTTACTGCTACTGCCCCATAAAAGTCAAGGGTTTTAGCGGCTATATGCCCCTGATCATGGTAAAGAGATAAAACGGCGTCATACTTTCGTTCCATAGCTTGGTGAAATACGCTATCTGCTGGAACTGGTCCAGCTACATCTAAACCTATGCTCTGGAGCTTTTTTACTGCGGGAATTATCTCCTCGCTTTCCTCGCTGCCCATTAGGCCATCGTCGCTTGCATGAGGATTAAGCGCGGCTATCGCTATTCTAGGTCTCTCTATTCCCAGCCAGTGTAGTGCCTTTTCAACCTTTAATGTCATATCGATAATTTTATCTCTTCTAACAGCCCTTATGGCCTCTTTAAGCGAGATATGTCTCGTTAGAAAGAAAATCTTCATACCTCTAACCCAGAACATTGTCAACGGTTCCTCAATACCGCATAGAGCTGCAAGTATTTCCGTATGCCCTATATGCTTGCTTCCAGCCATGCTTATAGCCTTCTTATTTATTGGGGCTGTGGCTATAGCGTTAACCTCTCCTTTAAGAGCGTATTTCACGGCGCTCTCAATATATTGCATTGAAGCCCGACCGGACTCAGCTGAGGCAACTCCGACGGACAAACTGTCCACATCGACATTTCCTAAATCTACTACTTCAATCAATCCTTTTGAGGCTCTGGCCTCACTAGGGGACTCTATAACCCTAAAGTTAACGTTAATTCCCATTCGCTCAGTAACTCTTTTCAGCACCGATAAGTCGCCTATTAAGATTGGCCTACAAGAGTTGATGACGCTGGGCTTTAGAAGCGCTTTTACTGAGATCTCCGGCCCAACGCCTGCTGGGTCACCAATTGTTACGCCAATAATAGGCCTAGTGGTTCCTCTCATCAAGTATGCCTCTAGGCGAAGTCTAGATAGACATTAAATGTCTTTCCTTCCAATCCACTTGCGTTTCTCCTTAAGGTAGTGGAGGTAGGTTGAGTAGGAAACTTCAGGTGGGACTCTGTGGTCGACTGTTGGTATATATCCACCCTCCTTAAGTAGTGATGTGAGCCCCTCAAGTTCTCTTGTTATAGCCTTTTCGCCAGATATTAGGGCAAATTTGTTTACGCCGCCCATCAATAAGAGTTTTTTGCCGAATTCTTCTCTAAGCCTATAAATGTTAATGTAGCGTGCCTCCAACGGGAACATGCAATTTATACCAGCCTTAAGCCATCCTGGAACTAGAAGGCTTATATCCCCATCGCAGTCAACAACATTTATATATACGCCATACTCCCTCAAGACTTCAGTGACCTTTCTATATCTTGGAACCATAAACTCTTCAAAATGCTTAACCGATATTAACGGTCCCCGGTTATAGCACATGTCCTCCCACCATGTTGCGAAATCAACTTTGACATCCTTAAGGGCCTTGCGAATTATTTTAATCCATAAGTCGACGAGGGTATCCATCATTTCCGCAATCCAGTCTGGATCCCTATAGAAGGCTACTGATATTCTCTCAACACCCATCCAATTCCTAAGCCAACCGTAAAGGCTTCCAACATGAATCCCCAACGGGTAATCCCGCTCCTTATAACTCGCCGCAATCTCTTCCCAGTTTAGTGGGAAGCGGCCCGGTGTATCGGGGTTAAAGAATGGCTTAAGCTTCTCCCAGTCATCCCTACTCTTTAATGGATGGCGAATGTAGTGTGGTACTGAGGACGATGTTGTTGTCCTAATGTATATGCCGCCCATTCCATCCTCAACTATCGCTCGATCCCTCTCCTCTCTCATTATTCTCTCCGGAAGGGTTGGCCATAGCCCCGTCCTAATTGGTAGCATCTCAATGCAGTCCCATCCCTCAAGCCCCAAATATAACTCAATATCCCGATCAGTTCTCTTCTCCATCGGTAAGCCTTCTTTATGCCATCTATCTATTGTTTCAGTCCAATATCCGAACTCGTAATCTGGGACTCTATCAACATCTTTAAACTCAAAGGTTCTGAGAAATCTCTCTCTATGGTTCATGGTTCATACCTCTCTAAATTAGTCATTAACATTATCAAATATAAAAGGTATAAAAAAGGCTATTTGCGCTCCCCAAAATATTAGTCACAAGACTGGTCTTCTCTTGGCGAAATCCGTATTCTTCTCTAGAGCAAAAGATATTTTTAAGAGGGTTCCCTCATCAAATGGCTTACCAATCGCCTGTAACCCTATGGGCAATCTTCCCTCAAAACCGCAGGGGATAGATATAGCTGGATAACCAGTCAAGTTAGCCGGCACAGTTAATATGTCACACATATATAATGTGAGTGGATCCTGAATTTTCTCGCCCATATTAAATGGTGGTAGGGGCATCGTCGGGCCAATTAGGGCGTCGAAACATTTGAGAGCTGCCTCGAACTCTCTTCGGATTACAGTCCTGACTTTAAGGGCTTTTAGGTAATACTGTTCATAATAGCCAGCTGATAGAGCGTATGTCCCAAGCATTATACGCCTTTTAACCTCTGCTCCAAAGCCTATGCGCCTATTTCTGGCGTAAATCTTCGACCAGTCGGCATCATCGTGCTCAACTCTATAGCCGTAGCGTAAACCATCATAACGTGCAAGATTTGAGCTTGCTTCGGACATGGCGATGATATAGTAGGTAGCTAAAGCGTATTCTAAGCTTGGTAGGGATACCTCTTCGTATGTGGCTCCTAAATCCTCAAGTAAATGTATGGCCGACCAAACATGCTTTTTAACAGGCTCCTCAACTCCCTCGCTGAAAAACTCTCTAGGTACACCTAACCTCAGCCCTTTTAAGTCGTCTGTAAGCATGCTAAAATAATCGTCCAAAGGAATATTGACTGAGGTGCTATCTCTCGGGTCATAGCCGCCTATAATTGAAAGGAGTAGTGCGCAGTCAACCGTAGTTTTGGCTAATGGGCCTATCTGCTCAAGGCTATTAGCGTAGGCTATAAGCCCGTAGCGGCTAACCAGTCCGTAGGTGGGCTTTAGCCCTATAACAGAACAGTAGCTGGATGGGCATCTTATTGAGCCGCCTGTATCTGATCCCAAGGCTACTGTCGCCTCACTCGCTACTAGAGCGGCAGCGCTTCCACCCGACGAGCCGCCGGGAACCTTGGTTGGATCCCAGGGGTTTCTCGTCGGTCCAAAATAGCTCGTTTCAGTTGTAGAACCCATTGCAAACTCATCCATATTCGTCTTCCCGATTAGCACAGCGTCCTCGCGTTTCAGTTTTTCCACAACTGTTGCGTCATATGGTGGTATAAAGTTCTCGAGCATTTGGGAGGCGCATGTTGTTCGAATATTAAGGGTGCATATATTGTCTTTCACAGCTACGGCTACGCCTGCTAGTCTGCCAACATTCTCGCCCCTACTTATTTTTTTATCAATCTCTCTAGCTTTCTCTAATGCTTCGTTTAAAGTGGGAGTTATAAAGGCGTTTATTTTTCCGTCTACCTTTCGAATCCTTTCAGCTATCGAGCTAATGTAATCCTCTGCCGTGATCTCCTGGCGTTTTATTCTTTCGACAACGTGTATGGCGGATAAATCGTTTAAACCTGACGTAGAAACACCCCTCAAAGAGCGCTTAAACTATTTTAGGCGACTTAAAGAAGTCTCCTTCCTTCTTAGGTGCATTTCTCAAAATATCTTCTTTTGATAATGGTTCTTTAGATTCATCTCTGCGAAAGACGTTTACTAGGTCTAAAACATGGTATGTTGGCGGGATACCCTCCGTGTTAACCTCATCAATTTTTCTGAAGAATTCAAGAATTCTGTTAAATTGCTCGGTGAAGAGTTCTTTTTCTTCTTCAGTTAATTCTATGTGTGCAAGCCAAGCTATATGTTCGACGTCATCTCTGGATACACGTTTTTTCTCCATAAGTGAATCCTCTACTCTAGATTAATTTAACGCGCATTAAATAGGCGCTTTCTCCATCAGCATAGTATCCTCTAATAACTCTTTCAATTTTAAAACCTATCTTTTTATAGAGGCTTATGGCGGGCGCGTTACTTATCCTAACCTCTAAATAGCACTCTTTTACGCCATAGTAATTCACCATAGCTTGTAGGGCCTCTTTAAGCAGAGCTTCCCCAATACCCCTGCGCCTATAGTTTGGTAGGACAGCTATCGATATCACATGTCCCCTTTTTGTTAAACCGAAGCCGGAGAATCCGCTTTCAATCCGGCACATAATGTAACCAACAACTCTATTATCTTCCTCGGCAACAATGAACGTCTCTGGAAAATTTGTATATAAATCGACAAAGAAGTATGTTGAGTAGTTCTCCGGCAGGCATGTCTGGTTTATGTAAATTACCTGGTTAAGATCTTCAGGCCTAAATTTTCTTAGAGTGAAACTGTTTTTCACTTTTGACCCAGCAAAGTACTTTAATAAAATAACTTTCTAAAAATCATTTCTCTTTAAAGGTTATTTCAGTTTCTTTCATCTCCGGGATTATAAAGTTTCCATGTGGGATAGCGGAGATTCTAGATTTCCTCCCAGATTTTTCTAGGGCGAATTTTACAGCCTCATTCGCTGTTCTGAAGATCTTCAATTCCGGAATTTCTGAAACATAGTAGTCAGGTAACGCTGAAACCATAAGTATGCTGGCTTTTCTAAAAGCCCTAAGAAATCGGTAGGCTACAAAACCGCCTACGCTAAACTTTTTTCTTAACGACCTCTCTAAAGAGCTCAGGTCATCCTTGAATCTGGAGATAACCTCATGAAGTTCTGGGAGCCCGTATCCCTCTAGACATTCAGCCACCAGTATGATTACCCCATTTCTCTTCACGATTTTAAGAGCATTATCCAGGCATTTGAGTGCACTGAATAAGTTTGCATCGTATGGTGATCCGCCTGGACTAGCAAGAACAATGTCAGGTCTCTTCTCAATTGAAACCTTGTAGAGCACATCGGCAATCTTAATGCTTTCATAAAAGGTTTTCTCCAAGTTCCCGGCGCATGACCCAACAATTTTTCTCTTCATGTTTGCAATAATATTTATGCTGAAGTCAACTCCGGCTACTCGTGAAATGTCAATGATGTTCTTGCATGTTAATTCCGCCGGGTCCTCAATGCTTAGGGTTGGCGCTAAAATCCCCTCAAGGGTTTTTACATCTGAGAGTCCAAGGGCAACCCCATATCCGCTCCAACTATACATTGTATAGGGATTCGGCTCAACGATTCCCGCTGCAACTCTCACCTTGGACTCGGTAAAAATCTTATTTAAGTGGACTTTTATTCCGCTCTCGGTATCTGCCACATAGGTGTTCTGGCTTGTAGAATCATGAATTGTGACATTAACTCCTAAAGCCGCTAACTCGCTTCCCACGTGGGTTGCGAGCTCGGCGGACTTGGGATTAAATGGGTCACGGGTGAGTATAACATTTAAGTCATCGCTTTTTAGTCCAGATTGAGTGATCTCCCCAATTACGATGGAGACGATTAGCTTAGATAAGTGTGTATCAGGAACGCTTAAAGCTAATGCCACCTTATCTCCTGGTTTAACAATTTCCGCTAACGTTTTTGAATCGATTGGATTTTTAATTGACCTTTGAATTTCATCCACCGGATTCTCAACGCCCGCCCGATCATTAATCTCGATGATATCCTGTAAGTTCTCTGTTGGTATTCTAGCGCATACTTCCGTCTCTCCATATGGAAGCCAAACGTCAACCAACGCTTTTCCCTCTTATTAAAGACGGCGATTTCATATACTGCTTAATTTTTAATGTAATTATGTCTAACGCCACGCCTCAATATCAAGTAAAATCGCGGTTAACTTAGGCCCATATCTGCTCTGCCAGCTGCACCCCAAAATCTCTCGACTATCTTTTCTAATCCTTCGGGTTTTCTCTCTTTCAGCCAGAGTTTCGCATATATATTGGATAGCGCTATGTAGTCAGAGACCTTTATATTGCCCTCAAGAACCTTTATCCCTAGAGTTAGCAGCCTTTTTATGAAATCCAAATCCTCTGGCAATTTGATGCCTTCGATAGCGCTTAATATCTCTTTCCATTCTCTCTCTATTCTCTCTCTATCTTCTTTTGAGAGTCTACTAAACCAGTAATCTTTGAATACAACGTGTTTTATAACGTCTGAGAATACTTTTCTTCCGAAAAGCAACCTTGTTTTTAGGGTTCTTTCATCTTCACCGGTTATTGCAAGCCACTTTCTCTGCCAGTCTCCATTTCCTTCAGCGATCTCCATAGTCGCTAATATAAGTGGGTCTAATAGCGAAAATAGGCACTCTTCGCCGTCATCACCCCAAGCAGTAAGCAAAAAGCCTAATACTCCCTCCTCTACGGCTGCTGACAAAAAGTTCTCTATATTTCCTAGGGCAATATCAAAATTAGGATAGTATCTGTTCCAATTTGAGAGCCCGGGGCAGACTATTTGCTCTAGACCTTTATTCTTAAAGACTCTTATTTTATTCTTAAAGTGCTGCTTTGTGCTTGGGCTGTAGTCCCAGTTTGCTATAAGCGACTCGCGCCATATGCTGCTTTCTAAGGCTTCGCTCCATTTTAAGGCTTCCTCTCCAAGGTACATTCCTGAGATCATATCGCCCCATAAAATTGGCTTTTTACCTCTCTTCAGCACCCGCTCAACCATATTTCTGTGGTGTATTTCATAGAGTCTTGGTCCGTCAAATATCCAAGTTTTGTTTAAGCTTTTACCTCTCCCTAAAGCCCATGTTTCATCTCCACCTATATGAATATATTTGGATGAAGGAAAATTGTCGATGACCTCTTCCAGCAGTTTGTAGGCGAATCCTCTGGCTTCCTCATTGCTTATATCTAAGCATCCCTCTTTTGGATTATGCCACTCACTAAATCTTTGGAATTCGGGTAACGAGAGTATATGCTCCATGTGACCTGAGAGCTCAAGCGATGGGAATACTTCTATTCCCAATTTGCTACCATATTCAATTATCTCCCTTAGCTCATTCTCGGTTAGTCTTCCTCTATGTACACCTATCTGTGGATAACTTCTCCAGGGAAATAGATCCTCGAAGTATATGGCAAAATAATTATATTTAAATAGAAAGAGTAGGCGTAATATTCTCTTGAATGTTTCAAGATTTGGGACTCCGCCTCTAGCTATATCGAGGTGGTAGCCCCTAAACTTGAACCTAAGGGACTCTTTTATCTCTGCTTCGGGCAGATAGCCTTTTCCCTGAATAATGAGCTGTATAAGTGTTGCGTAATATATACTCTTGTTGCCATACGCTGTAACCTTGCCATCTTCTATGATTAAACCATCACCTTCACCTGAAGTTTCAGCTATTACCCAATCGCCTCTTGGAATGTTAAATTCGCTTCCAAGAAACTCTGGGAAATTTGCAAACCCATTAAAGGCGAACCATCTGCCGGTGAATTTTAGGTATTTCGGTTCAGGAATGATGAACACTTCTCTTTTTGTCTCCATAATTAAATATTAGAGTCTCAATAAATATAAAAAGGCTAGTTTAATTAAATCTAGATAGGCGATGGACTCTAGAATTTATCTATGGATATTATCTCAGATAACGGCTTTCTAGGTCCAGGTTCGTCGAACCCTTCGTCCCTCGGGTAACCGAGCGGTGTTATTGCAACGACATTAACGTCCTTTGGTATACTAAGGATGCTTTTAACCTCTTCATTGTCAAATGCACCTATCCAGCAGGTTCCCAAGCCCTCCGCCCTGGCTGCCAAAATTAAGTGCGTAAATGCTATTGATACGTCAACGAGCATGCTTAAGTCGCCCATATATCCGCCCCTATTCCAGTGAATATTGTATCCGCAGGCAACTATCACAATTGGCGCTTCAGCGATAAACATTTGGTTATGGCATGCAGCCGCCAACTTCCTCTTTAGTTCCTCATTCTTTACAATTATGAACTTCCATGGTTGGCGGTTCGTTCCCGAAGGGGCTATTCTGGCCGCCTCTAGAATTCTCATCAAGACTTCATCTGGTATTGGATCAGGCCTATAAGATCTTATACTTCTACGAGTTCTAATCACCTCATAAAAATCCACTTGATTTACACCTCCATGTAGCGTGATACAATCCACATTGCGAAATAAAGGATCGCGGTTTACACATATATGTTTTGTTTGAAGATGAACGGATCTTATTATTATTTATTGCTTATGCTTCCCCGACCTAATGGTATGAAGGCTTGGATCTCTTCTAAGGGGATTTTTAGAATCTCTTCACGCTCTTCAGGTGACGCCATATTTGCAAGTGTTCCTCTTATATCTTTGGCTAGTTTTCCGCTGGTTTCATCACCTGGAATAATCTTCACGTAAAGGTTTGTTTGCTCCGCAATAGCTTCTACAGGCCCGCCGATAACTCGGGGGCCATCCTTATCTCTTTTAATGCCTATGGCTATTTCAAGCGGGACATTCCTGATGTAGTTTTTGTTTCCATAGATCATGAAGGAGCCTCTTGGGAGGTATTCCCCTGAAGGTGGGGTTTTACTAACCTGTTCGGGTTTAACCCAGTAGACGTCTATGGCTCTAATCTGCTCCCTCCATGCTCGCGAATATGAAGCTGTAAACTGCGCGGTCTCTATGATTGTTTTCTCTGCAGGTTCTTTCCCTTGAGTCTTAACGACAACAAACGGAGACCCAGAGATGTCTGCGTGAAAGACTATATCGCGGTCTTCCATGTACTTTCGAATTACAGTTTCGTTTGTCGCCGCGTCTCTTCCACCTATGACAAGAAATCCCTCGGACGAAAAGAACCATCGGAATTTCTCATACCATTCCTTTCTTCTAGGGATGGGTGGTTTGGAGAGAGTTTCAATTCTTTTAGAAGCTTTAGCTTTAACTTCTTCGATTTTTTCAATAGTTTGCTCAATTGCCTTTTCTATTCCATCAATTTTATCCTCAGCCCTCTTAGCCATTTCGTAATATTCCGAAGCGTTTTGTTGCGCTGTCGTTTTAAGGTTTAGGTTAAATTCTTGCCCATCCACCGAAACCTGAAGGGTTAACGTTTCTGGATTAATGCTTACAAAATAGTTAGCTGGAGTGAGAGAACTCTTCTTTTCTCTAAGCAGCATTTCGATGATTTCATCCCATTTTTTCCCATTTCTCTTCTCATTCATAACTCTACTTATCAAAGTGTCGAGTTCGTATAGGTGACTAAATATCGTGTCTCCAATTCTGCGATAGAAGTTTGCTTTACCCCTCAGATCACTTAAACTTCTTCTTTGTTCTTCAAGGATTCTTTCTAAACTGTCTATCTCCCGTTTAGTGGAGTCCTCGATTTCTTCAGCTCCCAGCTTAACTGAAGTTTTTGCATAGTATTCATCAAGGGCTCTATTGAACGTTTCCATCTCAATAACACGGAAGTTTGAATATTTTTTCAGGGGGAATGGTGCGACATCAATCCATTCATTATTCTCACCGATAAAGATGCACGGCCTATAATCTCCATTCTCGATCTGAGAGAGCAAAGCCATTATATTCCTAAAAATCGCCTCTAATTCTTCGTCAGTAAGCGAAAAACACGGCTTACTTTTGTCTATCCCGGATCTTAAGAGAATTTCTTCCGCATAGAAGCCTCCTATTCCCAAAAATCTTGTTAAACCTCTAACAACCTCTATTTGGCTGAGTTCTCTAATTTTGCGCACTTCATCTAAATTTATGCTTTTTAGATTTATTCCCCTCATTGGAGGATATTTGAATTCTTCTCCCCGCAGAATATTTCTGTCCCTCATTTTTCTATAAGTTAATGCGTGTAGGATTTTGTTTTCAGGCCCAACAAGCATGATGTTTCCCTTCTCGAAGAACTCAATTATAAGCCTGTAATTTTGTCCGCCGGATTTAACTGAAATTTCAATTATTCTCTCAAAATCATACTGAGTAACCCCATCAATAACTCCGTTCTCCAAATGCTTTCTAAGAGCCATACAAAAGACAGGTGGTTTTTTAGGCTTTTCAAAATCATATGAGGTTAAATGAATTCTTTTACCTGCTTCTATAAGGAGTTGGGTGTTTTCGCCTTTGGGATTGCGAAGCTTTAAGAGCAAGATTTTATGATTTATCTGGTAAATCTTACCTATTCGGGAGCCCTTGATGAACTTGCTAAGCTCCGCTGCTATCACGGCAATATCGAAGCTGCTAATTCCCTCTCTCAACTTATCACCAAGAGGTAGATGAGTAATGGAGCCTTTAAACCTTATTTACTGGATTAAATTAGCCCTAGGTTTCCTAGCGGCGGTTCTATGCATGGTTCTTAAAGTCAACAATATATTAAGCGGGGTAATGTTAAGCGCAGCAATATACATGGTGAGTTATAGAATTTTAAGGCAAATTTTTATCACGAAAGTTAGTAACCCCTCGGATATTGCAAAGACTGGGATCACCATATATGTTTCCGCGTGGATCTTCTTCTGGATACTTTTATATACGCTTTACCCGTATTGAAAGACTAGGTATTATTTTTTTGGCTTGTTTTTGTATATCTGAGCGCAAAAAGAGTGTATTCCGCTAAAGCCAAGAAGTACCCTCTATCATAGTCAGCGTGTAGTTTACTTTTAGCATTCGCTGAAAAAATACTATAATACTTCTTTAACATCTCTATATTACTCAAGTCAAGGTTACTTAGAATCGTGAACTGATCATTTGATCGTTGCATGATGATTATGCCCTTAAGTCCTAGGATAAAGCCTCGCTTAAATTCGCTAGCCTCATTTCCCTTACTTTTCTCCTCCATCTCCTGCAGAATCTTCTCGGCTTCGGTAAACTTCCTATCTATTGCAGCTTTGAAGAAGATATTTAGGAGCTGGAGTGAAAGGGGTATTCTACTCCCAACATGCTCTCTCTTCTTCACTGACATCTTCTATACCATTCTCAGTTATCTTAAATAAGCATTCACCCTCGGGGAGATAGGGGCTCGAGACTAACCTCGCTATTCTCACAGGACCCTTGGGGCTCTTTCTTAGGAATATTCTTGTGTGGCTTGTGTGGGCAACAATATGCCCGCCAATTGGCCGGATGGTCTCGGTGAAAAACGCTTCCGGACTTGACATAACTTGGTTGGTTACTAGGGCAACGGCATTAAACGCCCTTGCTAATCTGATAAGCTTATGCATGTGCTGGTTAAGTTTCTGTTGCCTTAAGGCTAGGTTCTCGCGCCCAATGTACTCGCTTCTGAAATGAGCTGTTAACGAATCTACAATAATTAGGCGTATATTATTTTCCTTAATTATTTTGTCAGCGTTCTCTAATAGAAACATCTGATGATCCGAAGTGTAAGCTTCAGCCCAAACAATATTCCTGACTACCCTCTGTGGATCTAACCCCCTAAACTTAGCCATTTGCACTATTCGTTCAGGTCTAAAAGTGTTTTCGGTATCTATGTATAAGGCTCCTCCGCCTAACCCTCCTTTCTCCGGTGGTAGCTGGACGTTGACGCATGCCTGATGGGCAATTTGGCTTTTGCCGGAGCCATACTCTCCGTAAAACTCTGTTATTGTCTGCGTTTCAAGTCCCCCACCTAGAAGGTAATCCAGCTTCTTGCTTCCAGTTGTTAAGCGAAGCACATTCTGGCGTTTCTCAAGCAACTCAT
>JAWCEH010000068.1:0-12429 GCA_038859955.1 Bathyarchaeia archaeon
TGGAATGGTGTTATTGGGTGTATGGGGATTCGTCGGAGTTGGAGCTTATTCTTTAGTTATTTTCTCGACGTGTTTAAATTGGCCCCTTTGGTTAAGCCTAATCCTTTCAGGGGTCATTGGTGTTGTTATTGGGCTTATTGTGGCTCCTTCAATTTTTAGAATGAGGGGGGTGTATTTTTCGATGAGCACTTTGGTAATTGCGGAGGCCCTTTATGCATGGTTTTCATCATGGTCTTATACTGGAGGTGGTGCTGGGATAATTATCAACGCCCATGTTTCCACTACCACAATCTATTATTTGGCACTTTTGTTGGCCGTGGCTTCTATAATAGTCGTGAAATTAGTTATGAGGAGTACCCTTGGGTTGAAGCTTAAGGCTATAGGGAATGATGAAGACGCCGCCCGTACCGTGGGTATAAACACTTATGCCTGTAAGCTGTATTGTTTCCTAATTGCAAGTTTTATGTGCGGTATTGCTGGGGCGGTGTATTTTCTTTACCCAGTTTTTGTCACGCCTGGTGCAGCTTTTTCATCCGTTTGGCTCATAAACACATTGACCGCGGCATCTATTGGGGGTTGGACAAGCATAGAAGGTGTTATATTTGGGGTTGTATTTGTCGTAGCTTTACAACAGTTTTTCTATATTCGCTATCCAGGGCTCTCTATGCTAATTAACGGAATAATAATAGTGGTCATATTTGTTATATCCCCTAAGGGAGTGTGGCCTGCAATTCGGGATATTATAAATAAACGCTTTAAAAAGGGATAGCCTTAAGCAAGGTTAATGTTTGTCTTGCTCTTCCTGTATAATTTTTTCTTTTACATGCCTTAATGAAAAAATTTAAATGGATGAAATGTGAAATGAACTCTCCGGGGGTGAGTATGTCTTATAGAAAGTCTGCTATAACAAAAATCCAAGGGACCATTATCCTTGTAATTATTATAGCAGCGGTAATACTTGGCATATACTATTATTACACAAGTCCTCCGAGTTCGCCTCCTGAGCAGCCTCCTGAGCAGCCTCCTGAGCAGCCTCCTGAGCAGCCTCCTGAGCAGCCTCCTGAGCAGCCTCCATCAGAAACGGTTAAGGTTGGAATGATTGTTTCGCTTTCAGGCGCCTTGGCATCTGCTGGCCGTCTGCAGAAAATATGCGCCGAAGAAGCAATTAAAATGATAAACGATGCAGGGGGAGTGTTCTTCCGTAATTATCAACGCTGGTTACCAATAGAGCCTGTTTTCTACGATGACGAGAGTAACCCTAGTCGAGCAACGGAGCTTGCTGCAAGGCTTGCCAACGAAGGAGTAATTGCAGTAATATGTTCGAGCTATGCACACATTTCTATTCCAGCTGCAAAAGTCACTGAACGTAATGCTATCCCACTAATAAACGGTGGCGCTCCTGTAGAAATGTTCGAGGCGCAAGGTCCATGGAATTACACATGGAGCTACTCCATGTCTTATAGGAAAATAAACAACGCATTCATTCAAGTTTTAAACAATTATAAAAACTCGGTAAATAGAAGAGTTGCCGTCGTATTGTCTGATGATGCGCTTGGACGGACACATCGTACATTAATAGTTCCAATGTTAGAAGTTGCTGGATACTATGTTTTTTGTCCAGACCTTTACCCACCTGCAACAACGGACTTCACCGCATTGATAACACAAATTAAAGAACAGAATTGTGAAGTACTTTGGATGCACGGGAGTCCTTCCGCTTTTGCTGCTTTTTGGCGCCAATGCCTTACATTAGGATATAAACCTAAAATACTTTATCAGTCTGGAGGTATAGCGAGGTTAGAAGATGTAAATGCTTTGGGCGGAGATTTAGCAAAGGGTATAATAACGCACCTTGTGTGGCATCTTGACTATCCATATCCGATGAGTGCCACATATAAGGAATTATGGACAAAATACTTAACAGAATATAATATCGATCTTTCGCCAGTAGGTGCCTACTACTTTACGATTTGGTATATATTGAAAGACGCTCTAGAAAGAGCTGGTAAACTAGACAAAGAAGCCCTTAATGTGGCTATAGGCGAAACATCTTTTGTTGGGGCTGTTGGTCGAATTTCATTCAATGTCACGACTCATACAGGAACAGGTTCCATGACCCTTGGACAATGGATGAAGACTCAATACGGCACCTGGGTTCTTGCACCAATATGGTCTGAAGTAGCTGAAGTAAAAACTGTAACACCAATATTCCCACTTCCATAACCAACCATTTCTATTTTAATTTTATTTCTTTGAGCCACTTAATACAAAAGCAAATCATAATGAGCTTCATCCAAGAAAATTTTGACCATTCTGATATTCAACGAAACTTTCTTTAAACATATCTGTTGCTATTTTTAAGTAAATGCGTTGAAATTTTTTACAAGCTAAATGAATATCGGAAATTCGAAAAAGTATTTAAATGTTGACCTCACGAATATTATGGTCTTTGAGTGGCGACACCATGGGTCAAGAGTTTCAATGGTTTGGGTACATGGGAAGAATTTTAAGAGTGAATTTGGATCATCAAAAGGCGGTGGTAGAGCCCCTAAGAAGGGATCTTGTTGAAAATTTCATTGGAGGCCGAGGGCTTGGCGTTAAAATTCTCTTTGACGAAATGCCAAAACAGGTTGACCCCTTAGGCCCAAATAATAAGTTAGTTTTGTCCGTTGGGCCTTTAACGGCAACAAAAGCTCAGGCGGCAAGTAGATGGATTGCGCAGTTCAAGTCTCCACTTACTGGCACATATTGTAGAAGCGTCGCTGGGGGTTTCTTCGGAGCTGAACTTAAATTTGCAGGCTATGATGCCATAATCGTGGAGGGACGTTCCGAGAAGCCCATCTATTTATGGATAAATGAGGACACTGTGGAGTTTAGAGATGCATCCCACGTTTGGGACATGACAACACAGGCTACAAGAGAGTTTCTTCTTGAAGAAACAGATAAACAAGCAAAAATTGTTACAATTGGCCCGGCCGGAGAGAGGCTGGTCAAATTTTCGGCGTTGGTAACTGACGATATGCGTACAGCTGCAAGAGGTGGGGGAGGCGCCGTGTTTGGTTCAAAAAATCTTAAAGCAATCGTAGTAAGAGGGACAAAAAAACCTTTAGTGTATGACGAAAAGGCTTTTGACATGGCAGTTAAAGAACAAATAAGTGAACTTAGCAAGAATCCTGCGGTTGCCCGATTTAGCAAACTAGGAACAAACTATAACGTGTATCTCTACTACATACTTGGTAACTTTCCAACATATAATTTTAAGCAATTTCCCTTTGAAGGTATACATCACTTTACTCCAGAAGTTTTGGCCAGCTATGTTGTTAAACATGGGGGTTGCTATGGCTGTATGATCAGATGCTGGAAAACCTTCAAACTAACAAAAGGCCCTTATGCTGGGACGGTCTGGGATTTCCCTGAATATGAAACTCACTGGTCTTATGGGGGTCTATTAGGGAACTGCAATATAGAGTCAATAACCTACGCAAACATGCTTTCTGATCTTTACGGTTTGGATACTATCTCAACAGGAGTTACCATAGCCTTTGCCATGGAATTATACGAGAAAGGCATCATAAGCAAAAGTGAGACTGACGGATTAGAACTTAGATGGGGAGACCCGGATATAATAGTGGAGCTTGTAAGACGCATTGCCCTAAGAATCGGCATCGGCAATCTTCTTGCAGAAGGTGTGAAACGGGCTGCTGAAATCATCGGCAGAGGCGCCGAAAAATACGCCATGCATGTTAAGGGTCTGGAACTTCCCGCTTATGATCCTCGTTCGTTAAAGGCGCATGGACTTAACATGGCAACTTCCCCCGCAGGGGCAATTCATACCATAGGGTGGAATAAGTTTGAAATTGTTGGATTACCTTGGAAAGTTGATCCATTAGCCATCGAGGGCAAAGGAGAAATAACAAAGTACGTGCAAGATGAAACTGCCGCAGCGGAAACTGCTGTTTTCTGTGTATTTGCAACCAATGTTAAACCTTCGATTTTAAATTTGTATAGCTCCCTACTGTATTCGGCGACGGGAATTGAAAAATTCAAAGACGTAAAATACTTATGGTTAATAGGAGAAAGAATTTTCAATCTCGAAAAGATGTTCACGATTAGAGAAGGCTTCGGTAAAGAACACGATTCATTGCCTGAAAGAATATTAAAAGAGCCAGTGCCAAGAGAACCGTCAAAAGGGCAGATATTCGAACAAGATATGCTCCTAAAAGACTACTATAGGGTTAGAGGATGGAACGAGCAGGGGATACCTACCAAGGATAAACTAGTTGAGCTTGAATTAGAAGGCTTGGTAAAGGAATAATTGAAATGAAAGTTCGCGTAAAGTTTTTCGGTGAAATTCGAAGCAAAATTGCATCAGAGGATTTATGGATGCATTTTAAAGGCCAAGTTACACTTAAAACACTTTTAGCCAAGCTTGAAAAAGAACATAAAATGGAGTTGGAGAATAGAAATACTATTATACTGGTTAACGGTAGACATGTCAAGTTCGATGCAACCCTTAACGACATGGATGAAGTTGTGATTTTTCCAGTAACTACCGGTGGTTAGATTAATTATAAAATGTGAAAGTGAATTAACTTTAGGTTTACTGGTGATGAATAATGGACAGATTTAAGAAAGTCGATTTAGAAGCGCATTTTTATACAAAGGAATATGTTAAGGCGCTTATTCAAAATAACAGATATCCAAAAATTGTAATGGAAGAGAAGACAGATTCCTACTATACTTGGTTTTTTAAAGATACTTGTACGCTTTTCAGTACCACTTTTCTTGAGAAACTTCTTGATGTTAATTTAAGGTTAAAAGAAATGGAAAAATTTGGAATAGAAATTCAAATTTTGAGTCTAGCTACACCAGGAATTGAGCCGCTTGAACCAAATGTTGGAGTAACTCTCGCCAGAAAAACTAATGAATACCTAGCAGAAATCATCCAGAAACACCCAGAAAAGTTAAACGGATTTGCAACACTCCCCACTCAAAATCCCACAAGGGCATTGGAAGAATTGGAGTATGCAGTTAAGGATTTAGGGTTGGTCGGATGGGCAACTCACTCCAATTATGGTAAATACGGGTATATCGACGACGAGAAATATCGGCCAATACTTGAAGAAGCGGAGAAATTAAATATTCCAATATACATCCATCCAACGGTTCCTGCAATTAAACAGCTACGCGCCTATGGCTTCGCTTTAGCTGGTCCACCCTTCGGATTTACTGTTGAAACAGCTATGTGTGCAGTACGCTTGATTTTAAGCGGCGTATTTGACAAGTACCCTAGATTGAAAATAATATTAGGGCACCTTGGCGAAGCATTGCCATTCCTTTTAGGGCGAATTGACAAATTACGTGAAGATTCAGTGAACCCAATAAAGCTTAGAAAAAAACCAAGTGATTATGTGAAGGAGAATTTCTTTGTAACAACCAGCGGTAACCTGTATAAGCCAGCTTTTATGTGCGCGTATAAAGCTTTAGGAATAAATAAAATATTATTTGCGACAGATTACCCTTACGGAAATATAGACGAATGTATACGATTTCATGACGCTCTCCGCCTGAAATCTGAGGAAAAACACAAAATGTACTATGAAAATGCCGTAAATCTTCTAAACAGATTGAGATTTCTGATTGCTTAAGAAGTTAGGCTTATATCAATGATTCAAGTCTAGTCGACACTAAGGGTTTAGATGTGAAAAAGCGTAGTTGGATAATCCTGACTTTTATGGTTGCAATGTTGGGCTCAACATGGCCTGCCATGAAAGTTGCGTTAATGTTCGTCACCCCACTTACTTTTCTCATGCAAAGATGCTTTTTTGCTTCAATAGTCCTTTTGCCTATTTTGACCTTTAGACTGAAAAACTTTCCGACTGATAATAAAACTTGGCTTAATTTACTCGTCTACAGTCTAATTATAACTGTGGGCATGGCTATGTCCACTACCGGTTTGATGTATGAAACTACTGGACTTAGTTCCATTTTAACATACACGCAGCCATTATTCGTTTACTGTTTAGCTGTACTTTTTCTCGGAGAACGGACTAGTTTTGCCAAAACTTTGGGAGTATCGCTGGGGTTTTTAGGCGTAGCCATACTTTATATAGAGAGAATTTCGTTTTTTGTCAACTATATACCAGTTCTGTTGTTGATCTCCGGCGCTTTCCTTTGGGCATCATCTATTATCTACTTTAAAAAATTTTTGAGGCATGTAGATCCTTTGCTAGTAAATTGTATACAATTCTTCTTCGCGTTTATTTTTGTCCTCATATCAACGTTACCTTTTAACGGCTTTGCCTTTCCACTTCATCCTCTGCTTTATGTTCTCTCTCTTCTCTATACGTCAGTCATTGGAATGGCTTCAGCTATAGCTTTAATGCTCACCCTCTTAAAAGAAGAAGAAGCAGTAATTGTATCCACCCCAAGCCTTATTGTTCCAGTTATTGCAACCTTTTTCGGTTGGGTTCTCTTACATGAAACTATCCACGCTCTTCCACTTTTGAGTTTTATTCTCATATTAACTGGTATATACTTGGTTAATAGAAAATAAGATACGTAAATATATTGCGCGTCCATTTGTTTTTATACACAATTTAGTAAGATTAACAGCGTAGGGCAACCTGCACCGCGTAACAGTTCAATTTTAACTGTTCTATAAAGCCTTAAAGTCAAGTAGGCATGAGATAACAATTATAGAAAAAGGAATGTGGTATTAAAGGCCTATTGACTTTTCATATCTTAATTTAACCTCTTCGGGTGGAAGGAACTCCTTCTCGTACTCTTGTATCTTATTGTATCCTGTGAAGTTAAACAGCGTTTTAAGTCCGAACAACGGATGATTCTTATACTTATTCTCGAATTCGATTTGTGCCTGTGTTCCCTTCTTCTTAAGCTCTTGTAGATAATCCCAAACTGCTATCGCCGCTGGCTCTAGCGATGACCCCGGATACACGACGATAGCTATTCCCATTTCATGACACTCTTCAAGTGATAGTCTCGGTTGGACTCCGCTTGGATGATATAGCATAGGCACTCCAACCTCCTTTACGGCGCGTTCTATTTCCGCTTTGCCTTTTTCCATGCCTATTGCATCGGCAAAAACAACGTCCGCGCCAGCTTCACCGTAGGCTTTCATTCTTTTTATAGCTTCATCTAAACCTCCACCTACAGCATTCCGTGCATCAGTCCGGGCAATTAAGACAAAGTTTGGATCCTCATCCTGTATAACTTTTTTAGCAGCTTTGATTTTACCTATCATTTCTTCCATTGATATTACCATTTTGCCCTTCAACATTCCACATCTTTTAGGCATAACTTGATCTTCAATGTGAATTGCCGCGACACCCGCTCTAATGTAGTCTCTTACCGTGCGCATCACATTGATTGCATTACCATATCCGTTGTCAGCATCAGCGATCACTGGTACGTTCACAACATCTGTGATATACTTTGCATTTTGTATAATCTCCGTCGCTGTAATCAGATTGACGTCAGCCCATCCTATCCTCTCCATCGATGTGCATCCTCCAGACATGTAAATGGCTTCAAAACCCACAGCCTCCGCAATCCTTGCAAAAAGCGGATTATGTGCACCAGCGGCAACAATCATTTTTTTGCGATAATTGTCCAGCATTTTTCTAAATTTCGCAGTCATGCTTGTTCCCATTTCAATCACCTTCAGATACGACTGTATCCAGATAACCATAGGCTCATAAAACTTTCGCTAAGTATCAGCTCAGTCGCATCATGCAACTTTTCTCACTAATCTTAATAAATTACTAGTTTTTATTGCTATTCTACAAAGATAACTTTGTGGAAATTATAGATAATTCCGTTAAATCGACGAAACAGTGTTTTAAATTTGAGACTTTATCTCATAGTATTTAAAAAATATTAGGGGACAACCGTCTAAATCAAAGCTTCACCGATTTCTAATGCAAAAAACTAATAAAGGGGTGCTATGAAAGTAAAGCAAAATAAATCAGGTGAAGATAACATGAGTTTGTTCGCACGAAAGGAAGATCTCCCTGAACAGATGAAAGGGCGTGTCATTGTTACAGGCGAAACATTGATGATGCAAATTGTTACAGAGGTGCCAAAGCCCGGCGGAGAGGAAGTTCCACCGCACAGGCACAACGAGGAGCAGTTGGGATACATACTGGAAGGAGAATGTGAACTTGAAATAGAAACTAATCACCCTCCTGCAGCCAATTGGGGATCATGCCCTGACAAGTTCATTGGGCAACCTTCCGAGAAACGTATACTTAAAGCAGGTGACTTTTTCAGAATACCCGCTGGCGCTCTTCATAGGTTAAAAATAATCGGAAACAAACCAGTAAGCTGGATAGCTGCATATCACCCTATTCGGCCAGATTATTTGCCCAAAGCTGTTAGGCTGGAGTCTAAACATAAACCGTTGCCATTTAAATGAATCCGTTCCTTCCAATACTTTTTCTATTTCCTATAACCGTGTCGAGATTTCATGAGTGATATATTTTTAATCAGTGTTAAAAGAGCACTCGTAAAGTTTATATAACGTGATTTGAAACTCAATCTTTCACATATGTAGGTTGAGGTATAAAAATGGTTAAGGTTGTCGAAACCGACGTTTTAGTAATAGGAAGCGGGGCAGCCGGCCTATGGTCAGCTATTAAGACATTCGATCTTGGCGTCAACGTAACAATAATAACAAAGGGTATGTTGTCCAGAAGCGGATGTTCGCGTCTATCTGGTTTTCACTGGGGACCTTACGACCCGCAAGCCGTTAATTTGGCTGATATAGACCATTTAGGCACTCATATCAGGTTGTTTAACAGCAAAATATTGCGTTCCATACTTGAGTATAGTCCAACCGCTGTTCGGGAACTGGAGCAGTTGGGAATTTACTGGAGACGAAGGTCTGACGGCGGAATTTCCGAACATAAACCGGGAATACCCTACCCGCTTGCATGGAAGGCTGGTGAAACTGGTCAAAGAGTTATGGACGTTCTATATAGCGAAGTTTTACGCAGAGACATTGATTTTATAGAAGACACCATGGCAACCTCTTTGTTAACCTACAATGAACGATGTGTAGGTGCTACAGCCTTAAACTATGCAACTGGCGAATTCTTTGCAATAAAAGCAAAAGCTACGATTCTTGCGACTGGGCATCCAGGAGTTTACCGTTATAGTACTCAATCAAGAGAGAATACTGGTGACGGAATTGCTATCGCTTACAGGTGTGGTGCTGAAGTTGTAAATATGGAATTTCAACATTGGCACCACAGCGATACGCAATATCCTGAATCCGCAAGACGTCTTGTCCATAACGTGCCCACATGGGCAGCATGTTTCTTTGGAAAAGAATTTCTTGCGAAATTTAAAGATATCCCGGAAGGAGCTGAAATCTGCACAATTGTTGATAAGGAAGGCAGAGATGTGATGAAAGAACTGAAAAAACTCGCTGTGACTGTTGATGTATTTCATTCTCCAGATATTCAGCGGTCAATAGCTGAGATTTATGGAAAAAGGGGTGGATTATTTATGCGGTACAACCCGGCGATCTTGAAAACAGGCGTATTAGCTGATTCGTATTATAATTATAAACCGCTTACCAATTTCTATAATCTAGAAAAAGAGTGGGTCCCACTTGGTACAACTGCACACACTCATTCCGGGGGTGTCAGAATAAACGAAAAATGTGAAACTACAATACCTGGACTTTATGCAGTCGGCGGCGTGGCTGGCATTTACCCCACAGTTCTCACTTGTTTGTGGGGTGGAAGTACTGCTGCGAAATATGCTGCGAAAATGGCTAAGGAATCAACCTCACTAGCATTAGATTGGAGCCAAGTGGATGCTGAAAAAGAAAGAGTGGAATCCTTTTTGAGATTGAAGTCTAGTGGCGGTTTCACTCCGCTTCAAGTGCAGAGGAAAATAAGAGAGTTAATGTGGGATAAAATGTGGTTAATTAAAACGGTTTCTGAAATGAAGGAAGCCCTTGCTGGTTTACTGAAGATTAAGGAAGAAATTGTCCCAAACATGGGTCTGGAATCAACTGTAAGAACTGGCAACTTCAGCTGGGCACACGCCTTAGAGGTGATTAACATGCTAACCGTTTGTGAGCTCATGGTGCGTGCAAGCCTCACACGCAAAGAATCCAGAGGAAGCCATAGGGTTAAAGACTACCCAATGCAGGATGATGCGAACTGGTTAAAAATTATAGTTATGAAGTATAGGCCTGAAGAACCTGAGATAAGAATTGAACCTGTTAGTGACCCTGCTTACTTGTATATAAGTGGCAAAGGAGGGGGACATTAAAATGAATCAAAGCCCTGTAGTTAAAGTCAGAGTTTTTAGGTATCATAAGGGCATGGACAAACCGATCTATGAAACCTATGAGGTTCCCCGTCTTCCAAAGATGACTGTGCTAGATGCTCTAGAATATATAACAGAGGTTCTCGGGAGTGACATAGCTTATCGAAGTAGCTGTGGAATAATGCGTTGTGGACAATGCGGTGTCTTGGTTAACGGCAAAGCGGTTCTAGCATGCAAGCATATGATAGATGCTGACGAAATAACAATCGAACCGCTGCCAAATTTCCCTGTACTAAAAGACTTAGTAGTTGATTTCAGCCAGGCTCGAAATAAGCTTCAAAAGATACTTCATTTTCTCAGAGAAAAACCTTCAGATTTTCCAGAACCGATTAATGACGAAGAAATGAAGAAAGTGCGAGAGTTTTCGCAGTGTATCGAATGTAGAGTTTGTATGAGCATTTGTCCCATAATGAAGGGATACCGAGAGTGGCTTGGTCCAACATTCTATGCGTGGGTTTCAAGATTCAACATGGACCCCCGTGACACCGCGAAAAATGTACGTTTAGAGAAAATTAGAGATGAACTGTGGTATTGCGCTGCTTGTAGTGCATGCAAAGTTTTTTGCCCATGGGAAGTGCCCATTTGGGATGGTATCAACGAGTTGCGTAGCGTAGTTGTGGAAACTGGATTTATGCCCAAAACTTTAAAGGATGCCCTAACAAACACCCTTAACTATGGAAACCCATGGGGTGTTCACGGGAAGAGGGACCAATGGGTTGAAGGCATAAAAGTTAAGCGGTTACCTAATGAGAGGGCTGAAGTTCTTTACTTTGTCGGGTGCACAGCGTCATACGAAACAAGAGCTCAAAGTTTAGCTAGATCAGCCATTAAAATCTTCGAAAGAGCCCATGTTGATTTCGGCATTCTCAATAGTGAAACCTGCTGTGGCGAACCGGCCTTAAGACTAGGAGAAAGAGGCCTTTTTGAGTTATTAGCTAGCGAGAACATAAAGAATTTCAAAGAGTGTAAAGTGCAAACTATTGTCACGACATGCCCTCATGCTTATGACATCTTCGTTAAAGAATATCCCAAACTCGGCAGCTCTTTTACCGTTAAACACTACACGCAGTTCATTTCTGATCTAATAGATAAAAACAAATTAAAGATTACTAAAAGACTAGACAAGATAGTAACATACCATGATCCATGCTTCCTTGGAAGGCACAATGGAGTCTATGAGGCGCCTAGAAAAATTTTGGAGAGCATCCCTGGATTAAAACTTATAGAGATGCCGAGAAATAAGGAGAATAGCTTCTGCTGTGGTGGTGGCGGTGGCAGAATGTGGTTTGAGGAAAGCCCAATGAAAGTGAAAGAGCGGCCATGTGTCACTCGTTCCAAAGAAGCTGCTAGCATTAACCCGAACATAATAGTGACTGCATGCCCATTCTGCCTTATCAATCTAGAGGATGGAATTAAAGTAATTGAAAAGGAGAACGAAATTCAAGTGCTGGATCTAATGGAGTTACTGGCCACTGTAGTTTAAACTTTCCCCTCTATTTCTATCCCTCCCAATCTTATGTCTTAACCGCTGTCAAATCTTTCAAAATTTTTCAAAGATTTTTGCCAATCGCAAGCCTTGTGATATCTATAAACTAACTGGATTACTTTTATTTTTTAGAACACAAAACACAAAATTTTATAAGCTGCAGAAAATTATAGAGGCATGTGATGTCGTATGGAGTTCCATAAATTTAGTGATCTTATTGTTGTAGGCGCTGGAACTGCAGGGCTTCCGGCAGCCATCAGGGCTAAAGAGCTAGATCCCAACGTTCGAGTGACTCTATTGGAGGCACGTCCAAACTATGCTAGTAGTCTTCTAATGAAGCCGTACTTTGCCATCGGCTTGCCTGATGACGAATGGTATCATGAAGCTGTAAGATTTGGCGGAGACCCTGAACTATGGAAGGCCTACACCGAACGTGGCCAATGGTTGTATGAATGGCTAAAAGAGAAAGGTATTCATCCCATAGATGATGAGAGGTGGGAAAAACCACGAAGAAAGCAGGAAATTTCCGGTGAACTTATCATCAAAACTTTTGATAGAATTGCAAGAGAGAAAAATGT
>JAWCEH010000069.1:0-12174 GCA_038859955.1 Bathyarchaeia archaeon
TCCGCCTTCATCAGCGCTTGAACGAACTTTCTCACAAAGGATGTTCCCGGGGACTTTCGCCTATCATTCTCGTAGTCGCTGAGGACTGAGGGAGAGATCCCCATAAGCCTGGCCACCTCGGCTTGTGTGAGCTCGAAGAGGTTTCTCCACTTCTTCATGATGCGGCCTGGGCTCTCCGAGAGAATTATCTCGCCCGCGATCCTCCTCATGAGCTCCTCCCTAGACACCTCCTCCATGAAGGTCATGAAATATTCTCGGAAGAACGCTTTTGAACCTTTCCGAGAAGCTTAAAAGCCCTCGCCATACACGCCATCCTGTCAATGATCGGCTAAACCCCCTCCCCCACCTTTTTCCCCTGTTCCGCTAACGCTTTTAATCCTAGGCTCCCCGCGGGGAATTCGCGAACTACCTCAAAGAGGACTTGACGTACCTGAGGATGGTATTAAACGCGACCCTCGACGTGGAGCAGCTTCAGAGGTGATCCATATACGAGTTTCATCGAAATTCATCTAGGGAGAGGTAGTGAGGAGCGCTTAGGAAGGATGATGCTTGGCTAAAGACATTTATTGCAAGAATTTTGTGAGGGCGTCAAAGAACACTATGATGGGCTGCCGGATTATGTTTTCGTGAAGGACCTCACCGAGAGATTCGCGAATACGATTCCGATGTAGATCCAGCTGTCGCTAACCGGATTGCCCATTAGGTCCTCATCCTCCAGCGGGTCTACCCGCAATACAGATAGTATCTGAAGAGGTGACTGAGGAGTTCAGCAATTTTGCAATGTCTGGCGGTTCAAGCGTGAGAACTGCCGCAACAGTTGAGGCCAATCTAGCAAAGGATTTCCCCGAAGGAGAACGTGATTCATTTCGAGAACTTCACGATAGCGAGGTATCTGCTGAACGCGGGTAAGAATGTCGAGGGCCTCATCAAATTATTTAGACATAGAGCTGACTTCTACAAGAGAATCGCTATGTATTGAGTGAAATGTATAGTCCGGCTTGAGGGAAGCAGGACAAGGTATAGCTGTAACATTATGAAGACTAACGGTCTACGCATTCACGTATGCCTATTAGTCGTATGGTTCTTATGTTTCTTAGCTATAATTGCCAATCTGTCAATGACTTCTGCAATCTTCCAAGCAATTTCGCCTTCAAGTAAAACACCTATTTCATAATTCACCACCATCCCGCCCCAAGAAAGATTAGCAGAGCCGATTACTGCCTTGACTCTATCCATTACCAACACTTTTGCGTGAAGATGGCCCCCTTTAGGGTCGGAAAAGGATATAATATCCACATTGGGATATTCATCCAGCATTCCGAGCTTCTTTTTTATAACTGGATTCTTGCTCTCAAGCCTGTCTATTAAAAATATTACTTTAACACCTCTTTTAGCTGCCTTCTCCAATTCTTCAATTATATGAGATGCTCCAATTGTGAGTAGATAGGTGGCTATATGCAGTTCTTTTCTAGACTCCTGTATCAGCTCTTTAATAACAGCGTCTATACTTCTTACTTTAGGATGAAATAGTTCTAAACCTGTAACAAGTAGAGTAATACGGTTTTTAGTCATGGCATATTTTCATTTAATACGTTTCTATCAAGCCATATATTCCTATGCTCACATGATGTCTCGGAAAGGAGGAGACAGCCGTAACAAGCAGCTCCATTGCACATACCACTCTTAAATTCAAAGTGCGTTTCTTTACAAAGCGGATCACCTGAGCAGTTACTTGAAAATTCCAATGCCCGCTCAAGAATGGTCTCAAAGTGGGGTACTAGCGCGATAAGGCCGCCTAACGTGCCATCAACACCAGCTTGGGTTGCATATAATACTATCCCGCCCCGTACTCTGTCACCAGCTATTTCTATATAGATCCTTTCTCTGATTGAGGCGCTTGAATAACCAGCTTCAATGGATAAGCTACGAATCAAGAGATGGGCAAGGGAATGCCACCAGACGAATACAGGATGTAGCTCTTCTCGACTTTCCCCTCTAAATAGATACTGGGGATAAACTCTGGCTGCTCTGTTGTTAAAGGCCCGTAACCATCTATCAGTGCATGGTCCCGTCATTTGAAAGTGCCATCCATCACTATCATCTAACATGATGAAAATCCCCTCACCGAACAGCTCTACTCCCGGGTACCATTTAACATCTGGACTAAAATGATCTGGAAATCCTATGTCTACTAGCTCCGGTGGCAGATCTAAATCTGATCTTGAAGTAATTGGTATGTCCCTTCTATATCCGACCTGCACCGTTACTGCACGTAGATGAAGAATTGGTACTATCCTGAAAATATGCCCATTCGGCCCCGTAATTCTTCGTACGAGATGAGGATCTATTTCGATATAAGGCGGGCTTCTCGGAGACGGACCTGTTTCGGGCGGTATTCCGTTTACTGAGCCATTAACCAGCGCATAAAACTCCTCTAGCAAAAGCTCTTCATATGAAGTCTGGGGTGGCGAAAGGACTTCGCGAATCGCCTGCTCAATATCCTCCCACTCGTATGAAAGTATTTCGCGCATATCACTACTAGGTATTACATGATAATCCACTAATCTCTGTAACATGCTCTCTAGTTCTTTTTTATTGGTTGGTGTACTGCCTGCTAGCGCAGAAAAAATTGGATAACGTTGGAGAAGATCGTGTAATCTCGTGTAACGTGGTGGAATTGTGAATAAAGTCCTTATTTCCGGTATCCTAAGGTTAGAGGCCTGTCTCTGTATGATCCTCGCCTTACTATCACAGCCTAAGCACTGGGGGGGTCCGTTTACATCCTCCCATTCCGGGCGTCGTCCCGAGCATTCAAGCTCGTCACTATACGCATCACCAAAAGTTCTAGACGAGTTGCAAGATGGACATTCCAAACGTATATTTTCTAATGAGCCACTTCCTATCCATATGAAGTATTTATTGTTGTTACAAGTCTTTCTGCTACGATGGATTATAGTATACCAATCCACATCATCCATATGACCTTTTGGACATGCCATTACAAATCTTATGGGCTCAGCAGTGGCAGTAGCACATAGCGGGCACATCCTACCACGGAAGAGAATATAACCGCTCTTAGGATGGTTACTGTAATTTAAGCATAATTTCCATTCAGGAAACGGCTTAGTGATATAGAGAGGTTCATTTTCTGACTTTCCAAGTTCCGCATTTGAAGGAATTCTGAAAATTCTCGCTTGACTTCGAGTAATACTTCGAAGCAAACCATCAGTCATTCTTCGGTCACGTATTTCAAATTTCGATGGGTCAAGCCCCCCTGCAGGTCTGAATAAACCTATATTTGGCATGGGTATGACCCTAGGACCCTTCCTAGTTTCTAGAATCGCTCCAGGTCCAAAAGTTATCACAAATTGAGATCTCCTGATGTGCTGAACCATATCCTACACCCTGAGCCCTATAGTTTCTTCAACCTCTCTTAGGGATTGAGGGGCATTTTCATACACGATGTCGACCCCATAATTAACCTTTCCATACTGATGAAATGGATCTCCTAAAACAACCGAATTTTGCCATAAATTAGAGGCAAGCGTCTCTTCAAAGAGCAAATTTTGATTACGCATTGCTACGTGATACCATATATCGAGCAGGTTGTCTATGTATTCTTTCATTTCATCACACGGTATGCTTCTTGTGGAGGGTTGCTGAGACACTCTCTTTAAGATAAATGAGATTATTTTATCCAACTCACTGGCATTATATCTAAATCTTGGGAACACCCCTGCAGAAGCATTTTCACACCACTTTATACTAACATCTTTCATATTTCTCAACATGAAAACTATGACGGGGCCCAATGCTTTTTTAAGAGCATAAGGTGCAAATGGAAAAACTGTTGGCGGCTCGACATATCTATGAAGCTGTCGATGATATCCGCAGAAGAACTCATAATGATTGAGGTCTCTTGGCCTAGTTGCTCTCAAAAATACAACAACAAGAGCTCCTCGTGTCCTGCCAACACGTCCCGTAGACTGTATATATGTAGATGTTGTCTTTGGTTGGCCATGTACAACCATTAATCCGATGCGGGGTATATCTACTCCCGTTCCGAACATTGATGTTGTAAATAAAGAGTCCTGAACTCCTAGATTGGGATAGCACCTGTTAAGAGAGTCAAGAATCGCTGGAAGATCTGTTGAATTAATCCTACTCGACAATTCCTGTGCCCTTTCATCCGATATAGGACGTGCATCGTTACCGGCGATTTCTCTTAACCTTTGCGGAATGTCCTGTCTATATAGTGCCACAACTCCTGCAAGCTCCCGGATTGCATTAAAGTATCCAGTTAATGTCCAATAGAAATCAATTTCTGGATGATTTCTAAATCTCCACGCAGTTTGCAACAATCTTGACCATATGCGCACAATGGGTGTATGAGGTCCTCTCCCTAGAGCGCAGATGCCGAGATAGAGTCTTCCAGGAATCTTATCTTCGAGCGGATGAACTTCAAAATCTCTGATAAAGAATCTATTATCTATCGTTAAGCCTGGCGGTGGAAAGATTTTTAGCTCTCTTACAAAAAGTGATCTAACTTGCTCCTCTGCTCTTCTTACAGTTGCTGTTGAAGCAATGTACTTAGGTCCAAAATCTCGACCTTCTAAACATAGAAACTCCACAGCGGTTTCATAAATTCCAACCAAGCTTCCTAGAGGCCCTTCAATAAGATGCAATTCATCTTGCAATATTAAGTCTGGAGGATCAAGTGAGTTAACTTTAACAAAATATCTAACAGCCCTACCTATGGGGGATGGATGGCCCTTATGATCTTGTTGTGAGTAGTGCATTCCCTTACCGCGCCGATAATATCCAAAAATACAGTGATGGTATTCGACATTTCCGAAGATGGCAGCAGCGCGGGGCTCAAAAGGTGGTCGTGCAAACTTATCCACGGTTGAGATCAATAGAGATGGTATCCTATGGTAGATCTGCTCATCTACAGTCAGGGCAGGAATGGGTATTCTATCGGCAATGTAATTCACATCCTGATTTACTCTAAAAGGCTCTGGGACTTCAATAGGCTTGTTACCATCAGGAAATGTTACTGCCAAATCTATGCCAGGCCTTCTACCGTATATCAGCCCACTAGGAGCTCCACCAATCCAAATACAAGAACGGAGCTGGCATTCAGGATTGGGGCAGAAAATGTCGAAATCATAGTCACGTCTTTTACCCCGTGAATCTATATAGTATCTGATGAAATATCCGGGTCTCGAAGCGCGTACAGGAACTAGGGTTAATTGTGGATATACTCGATGAACCTGTTTCCAAAGTTCGTCAATGTCTGAGGGTTTTATATTTCTATTGGATGAAATCTCAAATTCTAATGTTAAGTAGTCGGGTATGTTCATTCTTACTATGCGTATTAGTTTCAATGTGATTTCGTTTCTTGAAAAATAATCATTGATAGCTGTCTGAAAATCACCAAGAAGGTCTCCAGTTATGTGTACTATAAGATAAAATCTATATCTCCCGGGAGGCAGTCCTTTTTCAGGAATAGCTAATTTAGCTCCACAAACAGGGCATTCTAAAACTTGAGCCGGCTCTCCTTCGCCTTGACGCCCTTTTAAAATACTTAATGCACCATGTAAGCTCCAGTCTCTTCCCTTTATGTCAAGAAGCTTATTTGGAGCGACCTTACCGCCAACCCATAAACCGATATAGAATGGTGTCGAACCCCATAGAAACTCATCATCTATTTCACAGTCTTGAGGCCGCCATCCAATCTTACCACTTTTTCCAGCTTTACAAACTCTTAGATATTCACATGCGAGTATCGTTGCAAGCGTTCGCCTGAATTGCTGAATTGTAAGAAGTCTTAGAGTATATCGTGTAATAACGGAAGTACCCGCACCTGTCTTATCTCCATCATTTCTTTTAAAAGCTCTTCTTCTTCTATAAGCTAAGGTAAAGACTGCTATTGCAAGATAAGCTTCAGTTTTTCCAGCACCTGTTGGAACCCATAACAGGTCGCATATTTTTCTTTCTTGAGATTTTGGATCAACGATGGATTTTATTACCATAAGAAAGAAAGCTAGCTGGAATGGCCGCCATATCAATGGTTTTTTCTTCGTCCAACAGAATTGTAAATCCAGTGCTTTATTCGCGAAACAAAAGGCTAGACGTGCATCATCATCTCTACATAGCAATTCCAAACCTTCACGAATTCTTCTTTCACAATCTTCAACATTTTCTATGAGTTCTTCAGCCAAGCTCCTTTCATATTCGTTAAATTTTTCTAGCGAATTTTTCATTTCACTTATCCATCTCTGATAACCCGTGATTAAAGGATTAAGTGCTGCATGAAGATCCTCGGGCTTCCAACATTCAGATAATTTAGAGGCCTCTAATATAGGTGATGGCCCATATCTCTCATCCCAATCTAGTTTTGGTGCCGGGATATGATATATTGGAATAAACTCGCTGCGAACATCAGGACATGTAAATTTTTTCCTGTTTTCTTCGTCAAGTAGTTCTCCATCAACCCAGTAAAATGGAGGTTCTTTTTTACATTCAGCAAAGTCAAGTTCGTTTTCAAACGTGTTTTCCGGATCTATTTCTTTCCACATTGCTGAGCACAGAAAGCCACGAGCTTTTACTGCCCTATCTCTATACAAGAAGTCAAGAAGTTCCTCCTGTCTTTCAGCGCGCCTTGGTTTACTTAATGTCGGTATAATTTCAGTATCCGGCTCGCAAACGACTCTTATTTGCGGCTGAAAAATATAGTGCTCTGTTCTTGGGAAATGCTCTCCCGGAGATGAAGATCGTATCCTATTTACGAGAAATATTGAGATGTGATAGCGATCTCCTTCCAAATGCTTGGATAATATATGAAGCGAAATTTCAGCTTCTTCTGAACTACATTCAAGACCCATACCGTTGATGAACAACTGTGCATCTTGATTAACAGCAATTTTTTTGATGAAAAAACGTGGCTGTCTTTTCCAAATCTTCTTTTCAACATCATAAAAATATCTTGCCCACGTGACACACACATTGATGATGGGGACACCCTTTTTTGCTCTGACCGTAAACGCCAGACCCATTGAGGGGGGTCTTGCCTTGGGATCAAGGACGGGAGAGACGTATGGCGGTAGATATACCTGCACATCATCAGTTTCCTCTTCAAATGCACCCGATTCTTCAAATGGTATTTCAGCATCAGATTCTATACCTCCTTTTTCCGCAGATTTAACGGGTGCAAGCACGCCGGTTATATACTCGAATAGAGGCCCACTATGGCGCTCATCAGAGTCAGATATCCTTTTCATTTCCTCATAAGGTCCATTGCGAGGGCCAAGGATCTCTTTAACGAGCTCTGTAACAAAAATCTCTCTCAAAAGGTCACACTCCCGTCCTCTACTTTACTATAGAGAACTGATTTAAACATTGATTTAAAAGCATTCACATTAATATTTATAACTCCTTGATAAATAATGTAAGGCTGGGCCCAGATTCATGGGGGTTATTCCGCGGTTTTTTTACGATTTTGCTATTCGTCAAGCATTACAGGGCTTTTACGTTGGAATTGTTGAATCAACGGAAAATGCAAAGATCCTGCTTAGGGATAATTTATTGGAGACGGACTTAGTGGAGGAGAACTTTTTTGGTAATGAGTTGGCCCGACGCGGATTTTCAGCTTGTATAAGATGGCTGAATGCTATATCGCCTTTCATAAATTCGAGAGAGCTTTTTCTTTCACAAATCCTAGCACCACTTAAGGAGGTAGCAGAGTATTTAGTAAAAATTAGAGAAAAACAGAGTAAAACAAGCTTAGAAGTGAGTGCCTTAATATATGCTGTTTCAGATCCTTTCTTCAGTAAACACTTCCGCGAAAAAGTTGTGTGCCTCTCAACAATAGTTCCGGAGTTAGGTGTGGCAATGTCATATAGGTGTCCCTACAGACTGCTCCAAGGACAAGAGGGTAAAAAGGGTCTTCTTTTTAAAGAAAGCCAAATCCCTTATGCACAACCGATTCCATTAGTAAATAGAATCCATCCAACACGTTTTCCAGAAATACTGAAGATTACTGGAGACCTTTCTGAAAACTTTTTAAATTCACATCTCTATTTAAGCGCATCACTAAAAGATGCTCATGTGTTAAATAGACTATTTTCGTTTGAAGATTATTGTGAGGCTGAATCTACTGTTTATGGTAGAAGGAGACTTGGATATACTTGCATGCTTACAGGTAAGGTTAGGTTCATTAATGATTGTATGATGATTGTTAGTGATATTACAAATCCTGAGTTAACTCTTGAAATGAGACTTGCTCCTTACTTGAAAAGAGAGTTGGAAATGCGTGGGATAAAAAGCCTAGACGTACTAACAAACAAAATAGTTAGAATGCTTGCTATTGCGTGGTATTATTACTCAAGAAAAAAGCCAAACATATTTGAGGTTCTTTACCTTGAACCTTGTAACGATTTATTAGAAGCAGTGACAAATGATATAGCAGGATATGTTCGAATGCGTGGACGAGTAACACTTGAAGAGCTGGAAAGGCTATATGGCTCAAGATCTTTGGATTTCAGATGTAGAAACCTTCTTTTTGATGGTATGACGGTTTCTTGGCATAGGCCTTTGACCCAAGGCTCTAATGAAATAATAAAGAGCTTCGTAAAAGTAATGAATAAGTTAAAAGAAATGAGGGCATTAGAAGGGAGGGGCATCATCACTTTGGATAATGTGTTAAATAGAGACATGCTAATAGCGAGCAAATATGCAGGTATTATCAAAAATAAAGGATTGCAACAGCCTCTCATGAGATTAATTAGAATTGAAGATGAGATGGGTTATCTTAACAAAGTTTCTGAAGTGTTGAAAGATATGGAGGAAACTTCTCTTCCTGTTGAAGAGATAATTTATTACTTGAAGGGACTAAAATTTTTGATAAAGAAATCAAATAAAACGATAGGCTTATCTAATTTTGCTTATAAGGTGGCATATGTAGCAATAAGAGAAGATGTGCTTTCCACACTAGAAGGAATTTTTAAAAGACATAACTGGGTTGATATATTTGAGCTGATGAGAATTAAAGAATACCCCTTTTCTATGCTGCTTGCAGGGGTGCGGGAACTTGAAGAGAGTGGGAAAATCCTACCGGTGAGATACCCGGAGAGCCATTTAAGACTTGCTTGGAGACACTCGAAATTTGATGTGGAACTTGATAAAATACATCATGAACTTTCCTTGGTCATTTCTCAAATAGAAAAAGAGGTCTTGAACGTATTGCTTAATGTAGCTCACCCCATTTCAACGATAAAAATAGTGGAGGAAATGCGCTCTCGTGATATTCCTATTAGTATAACTATTTTAGAACAATTTGTTCTTCCGAGACTAAGGTCTAAAAGGCATATTGAAGAAACATCAAAGGGAATGTGGTTTTATCCATGGGAACAACGTATCCTTGATTTTCTCAGATCAAATCCTGAACGGCTATTTGCGAAGAGGGAAATAATGGAAAGCATTAGACTACCGGCTATATATCATAATCTGTTGGATAAAGCATTAAATGAACTTGTTTCTAAAAATCTTGTTGAAAGTGTCGGCGAATACTTTGCCATTAGATCCAGAGATCCAGAAGTAATGAGGAAGAGAATGGAACATTTCATAGAGAGGGAAGCAATATGTACGTTATTTAAAATATTAAAAACCTGCAGGAGGATGGATAAACTGACCCTTGAAGCAAAAATGCGATGTGAGCTAACGTTGTTGATGAGAAACATCGGCTGTACATTAGTAAATGTGAATAATATTGTAGATCGAGTTATAACTCGCTTATCTGAGGAGGGTCGATTGGAGATTATAAATGACATAGTATACATATTGTGAGCAGATTTCGGCGATCGGTCCGGGAAATGTTTCTTTCACGAGTTAATTCTTCGAAACTTGGCACATTCATTAAACGTATAACAGAGTATGGGTTACAAAGGATCGGTGCTTATCCATGGAGAAGGGAAAGTGATCCCTATAAAATATTTGTAGCAGAGATGCTCCTTCAAAGAACCAGAGCCAAGCAAGTCGTCCAAGTTTACAGCAACTTTGTTAAGAAATTTCCAACAATCGATTCTCTTGCCAATGCTGAAATAAAGGAGATAATTGAGATGATTAAGCCGCTGGGGCTGGCGTACAGGGCTGAAAGACTGAAAAGAATAGCAAGTATAATTGTAAAGAACTATTATGGAAAATTCCCAAGCGAATTAAATGAATTACTTAAACTTCCTGGAATTGGACTTTATATTGCATGTGTCATTCTCTGCTTTTCATTTAAAAAGAAAATTCCTGTTTTTGATTCAAATGTGAGAAGAGTTCTAGGTAGAGTATTCAGCATTCAGTTTCCTAAAAATGCTCATAAAAAACCTGAACTACTGCAAGCTTTGAAAATCTTCTTCCCAGAAGAACGGGCCAAAGAATTTGTGATTGGATTGTTAGACTTAGGAATAGAGATATGTCTTCCAAAAAGACCTAAGTGTCATGAATGTCTTTTGATAGACATTTGCGAATATGCTCAACAACATCACACATTATAGTAGTAATTTTTTAACGGTGCGGGCAAGCTTGAGAGAGAAAACCGGTGAAACTGCATCGGCTATCATTTCGTATTTTACATTTAATGGTATTTCCGGGGGAAGCCTGTAGCTGTCGGGAAACCCCATGATTCTTAATGCCTCTCTGACAGAGATGGGCCGTGTTTGCCCGCCGTTAAATGAATCCGGATGCAGTATGTAAGTTTTTGCGATGTTTCCGAATGATGGAGAGGGTTTATCCCATTCTAGAATATACCATCCATACTTTCCCGATTTATAGTATCTCATGTACTTTCTCACAGTACGAGCAGACGGCCATACATGGTTTATTCTCTCATTCCAATTAACATGTCTTAGATCCCATATTGCATCCCTGACTGTTCTCGGTTCTCCCCGTGGTATGCATTCAAAAATATCTTCAGCTGATAGTCCGTAACCATGCCTAATACCAATAATAAACAGCCTTTTCCTAGAAGTAGCAGCGCCATAATGATTGTAACATATAACCCTGTGAGCCAACGAGAATCCCGATCCAGCCCTTTCTAGAAGCTTGCAGACTGTAGAATCTTTTAAGAGATCCGGGACATTCTCCAAGATAAATATTACAGGGTTTATGCGAAAAATTGTTTTGAAAAAGTGAATTATACAATTGTAGAGTGGATGTCTGAAGCATCTCTTTCGCAGGTTCAGCCTTGACCATGGCTCGCAGGGCGGGCCTCCTATTATAATAACATCTTCATCCCCTTCTTCAAACTCCACTTCAGAGGTGAGCAGATCCTTCCTGATCCCCCTTCCTATTCTGTTAAAATTAAATGCCAGTAAGGCATGCTCAGACTTATCAAATCCCATCACCTGAAAACCCTCTCTGGAAAAGCCATAAGAAAGCCCACCCATACCACAGAACAGATCGATCACATTCATACGAGCTACCATAGTAATTATTTCAAAGCGTTTAATAGCATTTAATAGTCTTTTCTCATAATACGACAGTAGTAGTTTTCCTTTAAACCTCACAGCGGAGCCGTTTAATTTTCTAATCCTTAGAGTTTTTTTCCTAATCCATAAGCTCAATGATCATTAAAGTACGCGAGTGTATCAAACTTCCTATACTCATGAAGACTCTGTTACTTTGCAGCATTGTCAATTAGCATTTCTTCTTAATGACAATGACATTTATTTGACCTATCACTCCGGTGGACCTCCAGAAACTCTGTTAAGATCATTTTTTACATGGCTTCTTCTTTGTAGCCTCTCTTTTATTCTTCTCGCAATGATTTTAGCTCGCTTATCTGGTGGACCAGAATACTGCCCGAGCCCAACTTCACACCACACCCTTTGTATCCTGAAGGGGACTCTCCTAATCGATTTATCACATCCCCTTTCCAGCTCTCTAAGCGCATAATACTATTTTATTAATTTCTGTGCTATCATTAGCCCCCCAGCGGCCGCTATCGCTAGCCCCAGCCGCATCACCCTGGTCATCCCTCCGAGTATACTGTTTGCCGCATTTCCAGTGACAGAACCGCCATCAATAGCGTATGGCTCCTCAGCCGCGTAGCAACCTCAGCGAGCTCTAACCCATTTGTTGGAGCCTCGACACCCCCTATGCCGGCGAAGACCCCTCGATCGCCCT